>NZ_CP011144.1:972930-1297240 GCF_000972865.1 Pseudoxanthomonas suwonensis | reverse complement strand
ATTTCGCAAGAGGATATGCGGCTTGCTGGTCATCATAACCTCGGCGACGTGATTCGCGCCATTCCACAGAACTTTTCGGGGGGGCAAAATCCCGGCGTGCTGCCAGAAGCGGGCGCGGGACAATCTTCAAACACCAACATTACTGGCGCCTCTAGTCTCAACCTGCGTGGGCTCGGCCCCGACGCGACACTGACGCTCCTCAACGGCGCCCGCCTGCCTTACGACGGGGGGATGCAGGCCACCGACGTTGCGGTGATACCCGTCGCGGCAATCGACCGTTTTGAGGTGCTGCTCGATGGCGCTAGCGCCATTTACGGGTCGGACGCGGTGGGCGGCGTTGCAAATATCATCCTGAAGCGCGACTACGATGGCGCGGAACTGACCGCGCGCTACGGTGAAGCGACGAGTGGCGGATACGAGCAAACGCAAGTGAGCGCCGTTGTCGGAACGGCATGGTCCTCGGGTAGCCTCCTAATCGCTGGAGAGACCTTAAGCAGCAGCGCCGTGCGCGCCGCGCAGCGGGATTACATGAGGCATATTTCCCATCCAGATCAGCACATGATCTATCCCGCAATCTCCCAGGACGGGATTCTGGTTAGTGGATACCAGAATATAGGATCACGAACCGAACTGACGCTGGACGCGTTTTATACGAAAAGGACAATGAGAAACTACTCGATCTGTGCGCCTGCATTTCGGTGCGACACAGATGTGGATCTGAATATTTACGGATTATCCCCCTCGATCCGGATCTCGTTGCCTGCGGACTGGTCGATGCGGATGCATGCGTTTTCCGGAGAAGACGAAGCAAGAACGTTCATGGGCTTGTACTCGCTGTCGACCGGGGCGCTGGTGCAACAAGTCGACGGCGAGTACATAAATCGTACCGATGCGGCAGGCGTCGAGTTCGAGGGGGCGCTATTCAATCTTCTTGGAGGTGAAGCGCGCCTCTCCTTAGGTGGTGGATGGCGAAATTCCGAATACGTGGACCACATGTTGACCGGTGGCTCGATCAAAAGTCGAAACCTGTTCACGGAGATCAACTTGCCCTTGGTCGGCGAGTCAGGAGAAGTTCCATTAGTCCACCGGCTATCCCTCAGTGGTGCGGTTCGCTACGACGACTATGATCGTTTTGGTGGCGCTACTACACCGAAGGTCGGGGCGCTCTGGCAGGTTACGCCGAATGTCGATATCCGGGCTAGCTGGGGAAAAAGCTTTAAAGCGCCAAAATTGCTGGAACAGTTTCAAGAAAGACTAGTGTTTCTCTATGCCGCGGAAACGTTTGGCATCCCTAACGCCGCGAGTTCAGCAACCGTTCTTATGACATCGGGTGGCAATCCTGATCTTGGCCCAGAACGTGCAGAGATAGCTACTGCGGGAATAATGATTCGGCCTGCGTTCTTGCCTGGTGCCTCGGTAGAACTTGGTTGGTTTGATATCGACTACCGCGAGCGCGTAGTAGCACCATTCCCATCATTTGAATCGTTCAGCCAGGCACTAGCCGACCACGCTTACGATAACTTCATCACGCGCGATCCGACAAACGAACAGCAGCAGGTCGCGCTACAGACGGCACGATTTTCTAATCGAACCGGAGGTGTCTACGATCCGGAAAGCGTCATCGCACTATTCGAGAACAACTGGTTCAACGCATCACGGCAGCGAGTGCGAGGCGTGGATCTGGATATGAAGTACGCGACGCCTGCCTACAGCGGGCTTATATCTTTCAATCTTGGTGGAAGTTGGATCACGGATAGCAAGCGTCAGTTGATCGAGGGATTGCCTGAAATTGAAACTGCGGGCGTAGTGTGGTTTCCGCCTCGGTTCAAGGGACGCGCGGGTGGGCATTGGTCGCGAAATGCATTCAGCGCTGGAGTAATCGTGAACTATCTTGGTGGCGTGCGTGATACCCAGATCACGCCCAACTCAAAGGGGAGTTCGATGACCACGCTGGACCTAGTGTTCGACTACGCTGCTGACCCGAATTTCCTAAGCGGCTTCGGCTTGAACCTGTCGATCACAAATGCATTCGACGAATCGCCACCATATATGGTTCCCTTTCAATCTTTTCACGCAAGCTATGACTCAACGAACTACTCCGCGCTTGGCCGTGTCATCAGCCTTGGTATCACGAAACGCTTCTGATCCGAAACAGGCAGGTGTTCACGATGAAGATTGCATTCCGAGCTGGGCTTTCTTGGCGCGATGGCCGAAAAATTTCGTCTGCGCTAATGATAGCCTCGGTGTTCATCTCTGGCGGGTTTAGCGTAGCGGACGCTGTGAACAAGCAATCGCTGACCGTGCGCGATAGCATCGTGACGACACGGTTCATGGTGGCCGACAGGAACGGCACGAGCGTCGCGGTATCGCCGGATGGAAGTCGCTATGTCGCGATGTTGATTCGGGGCGACATTGAACGCGACGGCGTCGAGGTTGAGGTCGTCACTGGTGAGCTGGCTTCGTTGGATGTGGCTACTCCTCAACCTGTGGTCTCGTTGTTCACGCGCGGGCTCGGCCGCGCGGCGTCAGCTCTGTTGATGCCTACCGTGAACTTTCCGGCTTGGGTCGACAATGAACGCATCGCATTCCTATGGGAAGATGAGCGTGGAATTCGCCAAGTGGTTATGGTGAATGTCAAAACTAAGCAATGGAACTACTTGACAAACTCTAGAACCGACGTGACGAACTTCGCCATAGGTGGTCACAATACCGTGGTATATGAGGCAAGGCGGGAGTATTCGCCGGAGATCTCGATGCAGCGGTGGCGAAATGGATTCTCGGTCGATAACACCGACGCGTATTCCTTGGTGACCGGCGTGGTTGATGGTTCTACGATTCAAGACATAGTTTGGGGGTTGGGCGAACGGTTCGTGCAAACAGGGATGCCACCGGACGCCCGCGTTAATAAACTCCAAGTCAAGAATGGTGGCGTTAATACCTACAATTTGCACTGGCCTACGATCAAGCCCGTCGTTTCGCCTGATGGCCGCATGGCCATCGTTTCGGGTACTCCCCAGCAGATACCGGATAGTTGGCGCCGATATAATCTAGGGCTGCTTGGGGAGATTGCGCCTGATTGGGAAACTCGAAGACATACCGGTGCGCGACAGCTTCAGCAGATGTATGTCGTTTCGGTTGACCGGGCTTCGGCGTGGCCCCTTTTTGACGCTCCCCTGAACCCCGCAAATACCATGCAGTCTACCCTTAAGTGGGCGCCAGAAGGTCGCTCGATCCTAGTGTGGGCGGTCTATCTGCCTGCTGATTCCCAAGACGCCGAGGGCCTTGCAGGTGATGCAATTGCCGAAGTCGATGTGGTAACGGGGCGGTACAAGAAGCTGCCGCTGTCGGCCGAGGCCACAAAGCAAATCGAAGATGCATACTGGACAGGTTCGGATGCTGTCGAGATTCACGTTGCGGGTGAGCGCCTGTCTTTCCGCAAACGGAGTGGCGACTGGAAATTGGTCGAAGCAGTGAGCCAGCGCGAACCGACGCCAACCATCAGCATAGAAGTGCGCCAAGATGTGAACACGCCTCCTGCCCTCTACGCCGTTGAAGATGCAACTGGTCGCGCGAAGATGGTTTTTGAACCCAATCCCGGGCTCACCGCTCGTTTCTCGCTCGGCAAGGTAGAAATTATCGATTGGCGTGACGAAGACGATCAGACTTGGCAAGGGCGGCTTTTTTATCCGATTGGCTATCAACGATCCCAGCGCTATCCGTTGGTGATCCAAACTCAGGGTTGGACAAGACCCGAGGACTTTACGTTGTACGGTCGCGGAACTCTCGGTCCGGGGGCATCAGTGCACCTCGGCCAACCGCTCGCGAATCGGGGCATCGCTGTGCTGGTGCTCGGTCCATCTCCACCGGCGAGTGGTCCGGAAGCAACGGTGAGGATGCGTGGATTCAAGTCGGCGATCAATCATCTTGATGCGCAAGGAATGGTTGATAGAAGCCGTATCGGCATCATGGGTCACAGCCGTGGTGGATGGCACGTGGCGTATGCGCTCGCCTTCTCCGATTTTCCTTTCGCGGCGGCGATTGACGACGATGCCATCGACTCCGGGTATGTCGAGGCGACAATGCTGAGCTGGGCGGACACCGAAAGGCGGAATGGTGCGGATCCCTTTGGCGTGGGAATGAAAGACTGGCTCGAACGCGCACCGGCCTTCAACGTCGAACACATCCGAACCCCGCTGTTGATGACGGTTACCGATTCGTTCGCCGGCAAGGCGGCGCCGGTGGTCATGCACTGGGAAATGTTCAGCAGATTGCGGCATCTAAGGAAGCCAGTCGAACTCTACGTCATTCCAAACATTGAGCGCGGCAGTCACGTCCTACAGAACCCCTCGCAGGTGCTGGCACATCAGGAGCGGGCTATGGACTGGTGGCGGTACTGGCTGCTGGACGAACGCGATTCCAGTGAAGAAAAAAGGGAGCAGTACGCCGATTGGGACAAGCTACGCGAACTCAGAGATCAGGATGCGAAGCAGCCCAAGCCGCCGCGCCTGCGTTGGACAGTGGAGCCAGTAGCGTCCGAAGCAGGTCCTTGATTCCAGAAACGGGCACCGGGGAGATACCTTTCTTCCACCACCGCGGAAAACGGGGAGTACCGCGTAACGGATTCACGTTATGGAACTGCGGCATCTCCGGTACTTCATTGCGGTTGGTGAGGAACAGCACTTCGGGCGGGCAGCCGAGCGATTGCATATCGAGCAGTCGCCGCTGTCGCGGGCGATCAAGGACCTGGAGTACGATCTCGGCACCCAGCTCTTGGAGCGCACCACGCGCAATACCCGCCTGACCTGGGCGGGCGAGGTGTTCCTGAAGGAGGCCAAGCGCGTCCTTGCCGCATTGGAGCAGGCCAAGATCAGTGGGCGGGCGGCGGGCGCGGGGTTTCGCGGCTCGCTCAGGATCGCGATGTCCGACGGGACGGCCTCGCCGCAGTTTGCGGCGCTGCTGGCACGCTGCCGCGAACAGGAACCGGACGTGCGCCTGCGGCTGTTCGAGGTCCCGCTGGCGCAGCAGCTGCTGGGCCTGCGTACCGACTTGTACGACGTGGGTTTCGCACATGCGTCGCCCGATGTGGATGGCGTGGCGGCCGTGCCGGCCTGGATCGATCCGTTGGTGCTTGCGATCCCGGCCCGGCATCCGCTGCTGGCGCACAAGCGCGTGCCGCTGGCCGATCTGCTGCACTACCCGCTGGTGCTGTTTCATCCCGAACTGGCCGAAGGCGCGCATCGGCAGGCGCAGCGTCTGCTGCGCGCCGTGGACGCCGAGCCGACGGTGGTGGAGCGCGTAGCCGGATTCGACACGATGATGGCACTGGTCGCCGCTGGCTACGGCGTCGGCTTCGCCAATGCCACGCAACTTAACCAGTACCGGCACCCGGAGGTGATCGCCCGCCCGCTCGCGGGCAGGTCTGCAGTGCTGACCACGTACCTGCTGCGGCCCGACGTGCCCCCATCCGAGCAGCTGGGGCGGTTCATCGAGCGGGCTGTACCAGCGGAGGGGGAAGAAGCAGACAAGAAATCGTGAACTTGTTCGAGAGGAGGTTGCAATGCGACAGCACTACGGACTCTGGCTGGGGCTGTTCCTGGTCGGCTGCCAACCGTCGGCGCCCGCCGACACGGTCGAATCCCTGACGGCTGACCTGGAGCGGTTGAAAGTGGTGCAGCGCCAATGTCGGCTCGACCGCGCCAGCCTGGGCGACGCGGTGTGCGATGCCGCCAGCGAGGCCTATCGGCGACGTTTCATGGGCGATCGTGCCGGAGATGGCAAACAAAAGTGATCGCGGTCACGCGAGTTCGCGAAGCTGAAAGCAGTATCGCTAGCTACGCTGAACACCTCCGCTGTATGCCGAGCGATGATGCGCTGGTAATTACCAAGAAATTATCCAATTGCAGCCCGCTACGCGCTGCAAAAGGTCTTTGACCACACGCTGTTCGTTCACGACGCTGACACCTGCGGCATCGTTGCCGCGCGGTCGGGAAGTCTGTCGTGGCGCGTGCGCGCGGAACCGGAGTGCAGGTCGGCCAAGTGCTGGCGGTGATGGGCATCGTGGTCGCGGGCACGTGGACGGCGACGCAATGGACGGCGGCGCAGCTCGGCTATCAGTCGCGCCTGGGTGCGCCGTGGTTCGAGCTGTCGGGTTATCCGGTGTACGCGCCGTGGCGATTGTTCGCATGGTGGCTGGACTACGAGGCGTCTGCGCCACAGGTCTTCCATCGCGGCGGGCTGATCGTGGTCGGCAGCGTCGCGGTCGCGGTGATGGTGTCCGTCGTGGCCCGCACGGCGCGGGGGCGCACGCCGGCCTCGATGCACGGTTCGGCGTGCTGGGCGACGAAGGCGCAGGCGCGGATGGCCGGGCTGCTCGCCGCGCGCGGCGTGCTACTCGGCCGGCTTGGCGCGGACTACCTGCGCCACGACGGTCCGGAGCACGTGATGCTCTTCGCGCCCACGCGCACCGGCAAGGCGGTGGGCGTGGTGGTGCCGACGCTGCTGAGCTGGCCGCACTCGGTCATCGTCCATGACATCAAGGAGGAACACTGGCAGTTGACCGCCGGCTGGCGGTCGCGGTTCTCGCACTGCCTCTACTTCAACCCCACCGACGCACGGTCGGCGGCGTACAACCCGCTGCTGGAGGTGCGGCGCGGCGTGCACGAGGTGCGCGACGTGCAGAACATCGCCGACCTGCTGGTCGACCCGGAAGGCGCGCTGGAACGGCGCAACCACTGGGAGAAGACCTCGCACGCGCTGCTGGTCGGGGCGATCCTGCACGTGCTCTACGCCGAGCCGGACAAGTCCCTGCGCGGCGTCGCCAATTTCCTGTCCAACCCGGCCCGGTCGATCGAACGCACGCTGGGCGCGATGATGCGCACGCCGCACCTGGGCGACCGACCGCACCCCGTGGTGGCCGCAGCGGCACGGGAAATGCTCAACCGCAGCGATAACGAGCGCTCGGGCGTGTTGTCCACGGCGATGTCGTTTCTCGGCCTGTATCACGATCCGGTGGTGGCCGAGGTGACCTCGCGCTGCGACTGGCGCATTGCCGACCTGGTGTTGGCACAGGCGCCGGTGTCGCTGTATCTGGTGGTGCCGCCGTCCGACATCGAGCGCACCCGTCCGCTGGTCCGGCTGCTGCTGAACCAGATCGGTCGGCGGCTGACCGAGACCCTGCCACAGCGCGAGACGCCGCGGCGGAGGTTCCGTTGGGGACGACGGGCGGAGGTCGCGCCCGAAGGTCACCCCTTGCTGTGGGTGCTGGACGAGTTCCCGGCGCTGGGCAGGTTGGACTTCTTCGAGCAGGCGCTGGCCTTCATGGCCGGCTACCGTATGCGGGCGCTGCTGATCGCGCAGTCGCTCAACCAGATCGAGGCGGCCTATGGCAGCAACAACTCGATCCTGGACAACTGCCACGTGCGTGTGGCGTTCGCGCCCAACGACGAACGCACGGCCCGGCGGCTGTCGGACACGCTCGGCATGGCGACGCAGGAGCACATGCACCGCAGCTACGGCGGTTCTCGCGGTGCGTTGTGGCTGGACCACGTCAACGTGTCCCGGCAGGCGATCGGTCGGCCGTTGCTGACGCCGGGCGAGATCATGCAGCTGCCGCCGGACGAGGAACTGGTCATGGTGGCGGGGCATCCGCCGCTGCGCGCGCGCAAGCTGCGGTACTACGCCGATCCGAACTTCGTCCGGCGGGTGTTGCCGCCGCCGGCGCTGGCGGATGGGCCGTATGCGGATGCGCCGCCTCGCAGCGCCGACGACTGGAGTGCGCTGCCGGTTGCGTCGGCGCCGGTGGTCGAGGAGGGCTTCGACGCCGACGATGTCGGAAACGACGGCGGGTTGCAGCAGGAGGAGATCGCGTGGGCCCTGCGCGCGGCGCCGGCATCCGATCTGGCGGTCCTCGATGACGAGGCGCCCGCGGCGTGGCGCGTTCCGCAGCGGCAGCGCGGCGTGCGGCCGGTGATTGGACCTGACGGAGGCGTCCCGCTATGAGCCGGGTCCGTCGCAACGTGTATTTCGAGCACGCGCACGACAAGCGGCTGTCGGAGCTGGCCGCGATGAAGGGCGTGTCGGTGTCCGGCATCGTCGCCGCGGCGGTGGCCGCGTACCTGTCGCCGGAGGACGACAGCCGGGAGATGGTCGCCAAGCGGCTGGACCGGCTGTCGCGCCAGTTCGAGCGGCTGGAGCGCGACCAGACCATCCTGATCGAATCGCTGGCGCTGTACGTGCGCTATTACCTGACGGTCAGCGCACCTATTCCCGAGTCGCACCAGGCCGCCGCGAAGGCGCAGGGGCAGGCACGGTTCGCGCAGTTCGTCGAACAGTTGGGTCGGCGGATGGGACGCGGGCAGAGCCTCTTGCGCGACCTGGCCGCCACGCGGCCGGAAGACCAGGCAGACCCCGCACCCATTGCACAGGGAGAATCGGCATGAATGCCGCGTACTCCCCGGTGGCGGCCTCCCAAGAGCGGCGCGTGCGCATGCTGCGTTCCGCACTGGGGCCGGCGATCGCCTCCGCGCTGGAAGACCCGGACGTCGTGGAAGTGATGCTCAACCCCGACGGCAAGCTGTGGATCGATCGCCTTTCCACGGGACGCGCGCCGATGGGCGTGTCGCTGACGCCGTCCGATGGCGAACGGATCATCCGGCTGGTGGCCTCGCACGTCCACGCCGAGGTGCACGCGGGCAAGCCGCTGCTGAGCGCGGAACTGCCAGAAACCGGCGAACGCTTCGAGGGCGTGCTGCCGCCGGTGGTAACGGCGCCGGCGTTCGCGCTGCGCAAGCGAGCGATCGGCGTCTGGCGCCTGGCCGACTACGTGAGCGACGGCATCCTGACCGCTGCGCAGGCGGCGTTCCTGCGGCAGGCCGTGCGCGAGGAACAGAACATCCTGATCGCCGGCGGCACCAGCACCGGCAAGACCACGCTCGCCAATGCGTTGCTCGCGGAGATTGCCGAGATCGGCGACCGCGTGTTCCTGGTGGAGGACACGGTGGAGCTGCAGTGCACCGCCGCCGACCATGTGCCGCTGCGCACGCAGCCGGGCGTGGTGACGCTGGCCGACCTGGTGCGCGTGGCAATGCGGTTCCGGCTTGACCGGGTGGCGGTGGGCGAAGTGCGTGGCGGCGAGGCGCTGGATCTCGTCAAGGTCTGGGGCACCGGGCATCCCGGCGGGGTCGCCACGGTGCACGCCGGTTCCGTGCTCGGTGCGCTGCTGCGGCTGGAGCAGTTGATCCTCGAAGTCGCGCTGGCCGCGCCGCGTGCGCTGATCGCCGAGACGGTCAACGTGGTGGTGTTCATCGCCGGGCGCGGCCGCGCGCGGCGGGTACAGGACATCGCGCGCGTGGTCGGCCTCGACGACAGCGGCTACCGGCTGGAGTCGCAGACCCGTCTGGCGCAAGCGCCGCTCATTTTTCCAACGACAGGAGATCCGTCATGAAAACGGAACGGTTGCCCGTGGCTGTCTCGCGGGCGCAGCAGTGGAGGCCCGCAATCAATGCCGCGGTGCTGGGCTGTCTGCTGCTGATGCTCGCCGCGTCGGCGAGCGCGGGCGGGTCGAGCATGCCGTGGGAGGGGCCTTTGCAGGCCATCCTCGATTCGATCCAGGGGCCGGTGGCACGGATCATCGCGGTCATCATCATCATTGTCACCGGCCTGACGCTGGCGTTCGGCGACACGAGCGGCGGGTTCCGGCGGCTCGTCCAGATCGTGTTCGGGCTGTCGATCGCGTTTGCGGCCTCGTCCTTCTTCCTGTCGTTCTTCTCGTTCTCGGGCGGGGCGCTGGTATGAGCGCCGAACCGCTGCCCGGCTTCGAGGTACCCCTGCATCGTGCGCTGACCCAGCCGATCCTGCTGGGCGGTGCTCCGCGCACGGTGGCGATCGCCAACGGCACGCTGGCCGCGGCCGTGGGCCTCGGTTTGCAGCTATGGATTCCGGGGCTGGTGCTGTGGATCGTCGGGCACACGCTGGCCGTGTGGGGCGCGAGGCTCGATCCGCAGTTCATGGCCGTGTTCGCCCGCCACCTCAAGCAGCGTTCGCTGCTGGACGTGTAGCCATGCTGCGCCTGGCCGAGTACCGCAAGCGTCCCGCCTTACTCGCCGACTGGCTGCCGTGGGCCGGCCTCGTCGCGCCCGGTGTCGTGTTGAACAAGGACGGCAGCTTCCAGCGCACCGCGCGCTATCGCGGGCCGGATCTCGACAGCGCGACCGAGGCGGAACTGGTGTCGGTGAGTGCGCGGGTCAACAACGCGCTCAAGCGGCTGGGTTCGGGTTGGGCGCTGTACGTGGAGGCGCAGCGGTTCGAGGCCGCGGGATATCCGGTGTCGGACTTCCCCGAGCCGTTGTCGTGGCTGGTGGACGAGGAGCGGCGCGCGGCCTTCGAGCAGGTCGGTACGCATTTCGAGAGCCGCTACTTCCTGACCCTGCAATACCTGCCGCCGGAGGACGCACGGGCGCGGGCTTCGCGGGTGCTGTACGAACATGCGGCGAGCGGACAGGCCGACTGGCGAGAGCGGTTGGCGGCGTTCGTCGCCGAGTCCGACCGGCTGTTCGACCTGCTCGACGGCGTGATGCCGGCACTGGCATGGCTGGACGACGCGGCAACCCTTTCTTATCTGCACGGCTGCGTCTCGACGCGACGGCATCCGGTCGCAGTACCGGCCGTGCCGTTCCACCTCGATGCGCTGTTGGCCGATTGTCCCCTGTCCGGCGGACTGGCGCCGATGCTCGGGGATCGCCACCTGCGCACGGTAACGGTGCGCGGCTTCCCGACCTCCACCTGGCCGGGCCTGCTGGACGAGCTGAACCGGCTGGGGTTCGGCTATCGCTGGGTGACTCGTTTCATTTGCCTCGACAAAGCCGAGGCGGAGACCGAACTCGTGCGGCTGCGCCGCCAGTGGTTCGCCAAGCGCAAGTCGGTGGTGGCGCTGCTGCGCGAGACCATCTTCCAGCAGGAGAGTCCGCTGGTGGACAACGACGCGGCGAACAACGCCGCCGATGCCGACGCGGCGCTGCAGGAGCTGGGCAGCGATGCGGTTGCCTTCGGCTACGTGACTGCGACGGTGACGGTGCTGGATCGCGATGCCAACGTGGCCGACGAGCACCGGCGGCAGGTGGAGCGCGTCATTCAAGGGCGCGGATTCGTGACCGTGCCGGAAACGCTCAATGCGGTCGAAGCCTGGTTGTCGTCGATCCCCGGCAACGCGTATGCCAACGTGCGTCAGCCGATCGTCTCGACCCTGAACCTCGCGCACCTGATGCCGGTGTCGGCGGTGTGGGCGGGGCCGGAGCGCAACGCGCACCTGGGCGGCCCGCCGCTACTGGTCTGCCGCACCGATGGCGCGACGCCGTTCCGGTTGTCGCTGCACGTGGGCGACGTCGGCCACACGCTGGTCGTCGGGCCGACCGGCGCAGGCAAGTCGGTGCTGCTGGCGACCTTGATGCTGCAGTTCCGGCGCTATGCCGGCTCGCGCATCTTCGTCTTCGACATGGGCCGCTCGCTGCGCGCCACGATCCTGGGGCTGGGCGGCGAGCACTACGATCTCGGCGGCGACGGTGGCATGGCCTTCCAGCCGCTGGCCCGGATCGACCGGGAGGCGTATCGCACCTGGGCCGCCGAATGGGTTGAGGAGCGGCTGCGGCAGGAGGGTGTGGAAGTCGGCCCAGCCGAGAAGGACGCGGTGTGGTCGGCGCTGGGCAACCTTGCCGGCGCCCCTGTCGAACAGCGCACGCTGACCGGATTGTCGGTGCTGCTGCAGTCCAACGCACTACGGCAGGCGCTGGCGCCCTACGTGCTGGGCGGCTCGCATGGCCGGCTGCTGGACGCCGAGGGCGAACGGCTCGGTACCGCCGACGTGCAGGGCTTCGAGATGGAAGAACTGATGGCGAGCCGTGCCGCGACGCTGGCGGTGCTGCGCTACCTGTTCGCCCGTTTCGACGAGCGGTTCGACGGCAGCCCGTCCCTGCTGGTGCTCGACGAAGCCTGGCTGTTCCTTGACGACCCGGTGTTCGCTGCGCGCATCCGGCAATGGCTGAAGGTGCTGCGCAAGAAGAACGTGTCGGTGGTGTTCGCCACCCAGTCGCTTGCAGACGTGAAGGACTCGGCGATCGCGCCGGCGATCATCGAGAGCTGCGCCAGCCGGATCTTCCTGCCGAACCCGCAGGCGATGGAACCGCAGATCCGCACGGTCTACGAGGGCTTCGGGCTCAATGCTCGCCAGATCGAGTTGGTCGCGACCGCGCAGCCGACGCGCGACTACTACTACCGCTCGCGCGTGGGCAATCGGTTGTTTGATTTGGATCTCGGGCCGATCGCCTTGGCGTTCGCCGGCGCCTCGACGCCAGCCGACCAGCGCGACATCGACCGCGTGCTCATGGAGGCCGGCTTGCCGGGCTTTGCCGGCGCGTGGCTGCGCGAACGCGGCCTCGGCTGGGCCGCCGACCTCCTCCCCCAAGCGCCGGCAGCCGGTGCCGGCGTTCCTTCCCCTCACTCGGAGATCGCGTCATGAAGAAGACGTTGCTGTCGCTGTGCGTTGCCGGGGCGCTGTTCGCAGGTTCGGCGCAGGCACAACTGGCCGTGTTCGACCCGGCCAACTTCCAGCAGAACCTGCTGACCGCCGCGCGCACGCTGGAGCAGATCAACAACCAGGTGCGGCAACTGCAGAACGAAGCGCAGATGCTGGCGAACGACGCCCGCAACCTGACGGGGCTAGATTTCAGCGCCTTGCAGGAGCTGCGTGCAGCGCTGGCCGACAGCCAGCGGCTGATCGACGAGGCGCGCGGAATCGCGTTCGAGGTGTCGCGCGTGGACGAGCAGTTCCGGCGTCTGTATCCGGAACGCTACACGGCCGCGGTCAGCGGTAGCGAGATGGCGTCTGATGCGCGCGAGCGCTGGCGCAATTCGCTCGAAGCGCTGCACACCGCGACCCGGCTGCAGGCGCAGGCGGTGGAGAACTTCGTCGTGGATGAGCGGGCGCTTGCCGATCTCGTTGCCCGCAGCCAGGGTGCCGAGGGCCAACTGCAGGCGACGCAGGCCACGAACCAGTTGCTCGCGCTGCAGGCGCGGCAGGCGATCCAGGGCCAGCAGCTCCAGCTTGCGCAGGATCGGGCGGTGGCGCTGGAGCACGCGCGCACCTTGGCGGTGCACGAGCAGGCGCGCGAGGTGCGTCGCCGGTTCCGCGGCGAGGGCGTGCCGTACACGCCGACGCCGGTGCGGTTCTACGGCGACTGACGGAGCGCGGACGTGGACGACATCACGGTCATCGACCGCTTCCTCGATGTGTATTCCAGGTACATCGACTCGGGCTTCGGCCTGCTCGGGGGCGAGGTCGCGTTCCTGACCGCGACGCTGGTCGTCATCGACATGACGCTCGCCGGCCTGTTCTGGGCGATGGGCGGACAGGACGTGATGGGCCGGCTGATCCGCAAGGTGCTGTACGTCGGGGCGTTCGCGTTCGTGCTCGGCAATTTCAACGCGCTGGCCGGCATCCTGTTCCGCTCGTTCGCCGGACTCGGGCTCACGGCCTCGGGTTCGAGGATCAGCGAGGCCGAGTTCCTGCAGCCGGGGCGGCTGGCGAAGGTCGGCGTGGACGCGGGCCAGCCGATCCTCGATCAGATCGGCGACCTGGCGGGATTTCCGCAGGTGTTTGCCAACCTCGACCCTATCGTCGTGCTGTTCCTGGCCTGGCTGGTCGTCATCGTCAGCTTCTTCGTGCTGTCGGTGCAGCTATTCGTCACCTTGATCGAATTCAAGTTGACCACGCTGGCGGGCTTCATCCTGGTTCCGTTTGCGCTCTGGAACAAAACCGCTTTTCTGGCGGAAAAGGTCTTGGGGAACGTCGTGTCCTCCGGCATCAAGGTGCTGGTGCTGGCCGTGATCGTCGGGATCGGCACGGGCCTGTTCGACGAGTTCCGCATCGCCCCGGACGAACCGACGCTCGACTATGCGCTGGCGGTAATGCTCGGGTCTCTGACGCTGCTCGGCCTCGGGATCTTCGGGCCGGGTATCGCGACTGGCTTGGTGTCGGGCGGGCCGCAGCTCAGTGCCGGCGCCGCGGCAGGCACCGCCTTGGGTGTGGCCGGCAGCGTGACGGCCGTTGGCGCGGCGGTCGGTGTTGCGCGCACGGCAATGGCGGCAAAGACGGTCGCTGCGTCCGCCCCGCGCGCTGGCGGCAGCACGCCGCCGCCAATGAAACCCCAAGGCACAGGCGAAACACCTGCATGGGCGCAGCGGCTGCGTGAGCGCGGCAGAAGCGCGATGCACGGCGCCACGATGGCGGCGCACGCGCTGCGCAGCGGCGATGCGGGCGGTGGCGGCGTCTCGCCGACGCTTCGCGATCCCTCGAATCGGTGAAGGAGAGAAACGATGCGTTTCAAGCGACCGCGCGTGCGCTATGCGGAGACACCGGAACCGGCAACGCCGTACCAAGCGGCCGGACAGGTCTGGGACAAGCGCTTGGGCACGGCGACCGCGCAGGCGACGAACTGGCGGTTGATGGCCTTCGGCTGCCTCGGTCTCGCCATCGGCATGGCGGCCGGGCTGGTCTGGCGCTCGGCGCAGTCCATCGTCACGCCCTACGTCGTGGAAGTCGACAGCGGCGGGCAGGTGCGCGCGGTGGGCGAGGCGGCCACGCCATACCGGCCGACCGAGGCGCAGATGGCGCACCACCTTGGGCGCTTCGTGACCTTGGTGCGCTCACTGTCCATCGACCCGGTGGTAGTGCGGCAGAACTGGCTCGACGCCTATGCCTATACGACCGACCGCGGCGCCGCGGCCTTGAACGACTACGCGCGCAGCAACGATCCGTTCGCGCGCATCGGCCGCGAAACGGTCGTGGTGCAGATCAACAGCGTGGTGCGGCTCAGCGACAGCTCGTTCCAGGTGCGCTGGACAGAACGGCGCTACGTGGACGGCGCTGGCGCGGGGATGGAGCGGTGGACCACGGTGATCACCTTCGTGCTGCAGTCACCGCGCACGGAGGAGGCCCTGCGCAGCAATCCGCTGGGGATCTACGTCAACGGGCTCTCGTGGAGCCGCGAACTCGATACCGAAGGAGTGACGCCATGAACGTGTGGTTGCGTATTGCTGTATTGCCGCTGGGGCTGGTGCTGGCAGGCTGCGCGTCGTCGGCGAAGAAGCCGCCGGCAATCGCGCTGGACGAGCCGGTGTCGGAGGTTGCCGAGGCCGAACCGGACACGGCCGCTGCCGAGGCCTTCGCGATATCGGAGGCAATGCGGTGGCCCCGACAGTGGAAGCCGCTGCCGGTGAAGCCAGCGCCGAAGGTCGAACCTGCCAATGTGCAGAACGACGTGGTGCGGGCGCTCAACGAGTCGCGTGTCCCGCCGGTACGGGAGGGGTTCGTCAACGCGACCCAGGTCTGGCCGTTCGTCGAGGGGGCGCTGTATCAGGTCTATGGCAGTCCGGGCCGGGTGACTCTGATTGCGCTGCAACCGGGTGAGCAACTGGTGACAATGGCCGCCGGCGACACGGTGCGCTGGATCGTTGGTGATACGGTCAGCGGCAGTGGCGGGGAGCAACGGGTGAGCGTGCTGGTGAAGCCGACGCGCCCCGACCTGCAGACCAACCTCGTCATCACCACCGACCGCCGCACGTATCTGGTCGAGCTGTCTTCGACCGAGCAGACGTGGATGGCGTCGGTGTCGTGGGACTATCCGCAGGATCGGATGCGGGCATTGCAGCGGCGTGCACAGGAAGCGCAGCCGGCAACGCAGGTCGGATTGCCGCTGCAGGACTTGCGGTTCCGCTACGCGATCACCGGCGCGAATGCGCCGTGGCGACCACGGCATGCGTTCGACGACGGGCGCAAGGTCTATATCCAGTTCCCGGCCGGGATCGCGCAAGGCGAACTACCGCCGCTGTTCGTGGTTGGGCCGCACGGCGAAGGCCAGTTGGTGAACTACCGCTACCTCGCGCCGTACTACGTCGTCGATCGGCTGTTCGGCGCCGCGGAACTGCGTTTGGGCGGCGACCGGGCCGAGGTGGTGCGCATCGAGCGCACCGACCGCGTGGGCAGGCGCTGACATGGAAACGCAGGTCGCCCCGAAGCTGCCGCCGGAATCGGTGGCGCTGCGCGCGCCGCCGCGGCCGGTCACGCGCCTGAACCGGCGGATGCTGATTGGGTTGTCGGGAGTGCTGGTGCTGGCGGTGCTCGGCGCGACCTGGTGGTCGCTGCACTCGTCGCAGCGGCGGGCGATGGATGGGCCGACGGAACTACACAACGTCGAACGTATCGCCCGCAGCGAGGCGCTGGATCGACTGCCGGAGGACTACACTCAACTGCCGCCCCCGCTGGTGACCGTGCCGGAGACCGACGAGGCGTTGCCGCCCGACGTGCCGGAACTCGGCGAACCGCTGCCCGGCGACCTGGGCGCACCGATCCTGCGCGCCGAACGTGAGGCGCAGGGTTATGCCTACGGCGAAGATCCGGCCGAAGCCGAGCGGCTGGCGCAGGTGAAGGAAGCGGAGGAAGCGATGCGCTCGCCGGTGTTCTTCGGCGGTGGCGCGCGCAGATCGTCGCGCGGTGTCGATGGCGCGACACCTGCATCGCCTTCGGCATCGTCAAAGTTTGATTCGCTGCTGGCCGGCCTCTTGCCGTCGCAGGGCGAACAGGCGCAGGCGTCCACCACCGACGACACCCGCAACCGCGGCGAGCTGCAGCCGCCGGCGTCGCCCTACCAGGTGATGGCTGGCACGGTGATCGCAGCGGCGCTGGTAACGGGCATCCGCTCCGACCTGCCGGGCGAAGTGATCGCCACCGTGACCGAGCCGGTGTACGACACTGCGACCGGGCGATACCTGCTGATTCCGCAGGGCTCTCGGCTGCTAGGTCGTTACGAGAGCGACATCGGCTACGGCCAACGCAGGGTGCAGGTGGTCTGGCAGCGCGTGATCCTGCCGGACACGTCCTCGCTGACGCTGGACGGCTTCGTTGGCGCCGATCCTGCCGGCTACGCCGGGCTGGAAGATGGAGTGGACATGCACTGGCGCCGGCTATTCGCTGGTGCCGCACTGACCACCCTGCTCGGCGTCGGCGCCGAGTTGGCCGCGCCAGAGAACCGCGACGGCAACCGCATCGTGTATGCCGGCCGTGACAGCGCGCAAGAGGTCATCAGTCAGGTCGGCCAGGAAGTCACGCGGCGCAACCTGGACGTGCAGCCCACGTTGACCATCCGTGCCGGGATGCCGGTTCGCGTCCTCGTCGGTCGCGACCTGGTGCTGCGGCCGTACCGACCGACGGATTTCCGGATGGGAGCGTTGCGATGACCGAGAACAAGCTGCGCCTCGGCCCACTGCCGAAGACGGAAACGGTGCGTTTCAGCTTCAATTGCAGCAAGGCGCTGCTGGCCGAGCTTGAGGCGTATGCGGCGCTTCATACGCAAATCTACGACGAGCCGACCGACGCCGCCACGCTGGCACCGCACATGCTGGAAGCATTCATGGCCAGGGATCGGGCATTCCGCAAGAGGAGGGCGGCGCATGCACCGCAACGCGATGGGTAACCTGGACAGCACGACGCCGTGTCCCTTGCCGGCAACCGGGTACCTGCGGCTCTACCAGATCATCGGGCGCCCGGCACGCAACGGACAACCGGCCGTCCCCGCGCTGATTCCGGTGTCCCGCTCGACGTGGTGGGCTGGCGTCAAGTCTGGCCGCTACCCGCAGCCTGTACGGTCGTTGGGACCGAACATTACCGTCTGGCGGGTAGAGGACATACGAGCTTTGCTGCACTCCGGCACTAGCGATCCGAGACCGTAGACGACTGATAGAGTCGGCCGGTCGCGTGTCGCAAACAGAGGGATGAGGAATGACTGGCCCAGCGATCCCGCCAACCGAGCGCCTGCCGGCGGTCAATCATTGCATCTACTGCGGTGCCGACGGCGTTCCGTTGACCGATGAGCACATTATCCCGCGTGGCCTAAACGGCACCATTCTGTTGCCGAAGTCCACGTGCAAGGGGCACCAGGAGCTGACCAGCGGCATCGAACTCGCGCTGCAGAAGAAAGGCATGTTCCTGCACCCACGGCTGCTGCTCGGAATGCGCTCATACAACAAGAAACGGCAGCCGACGCACATCAAGATCGAGTTCATCGCTGCCGACAACCGGACTTTCAAAAAGAACGTCCCGGTTCAAGAGGCCGCATCCGTTCTGGTTATGCCAATGTTCCTGCAGTCAAGGGTGATGACCGTCGATCAGCCCTTGCCGCAAACCAATGCGCTGGAGATCCAGGCGATAGATTCTGCTCCAGTAGGCAGGGAGATGCGTTCGTTCTTGCAACGGCATCGCGCAATAGGGCTGCGCGGCCGGCAAACCATCGATATCAACAGCTTCCTGCGCTACCTATGCAAGATCGCCTATGGCTCCCACTTCGTGACGCGCGGCAAGATCGCACGGGAAGAAAGTCCCGCACTGTCATTGCTGTTGGGCGATAGACAGGATTTCGGAAACTGGGTGGGCTGCGTTCCATTGGAGGAACCCATGCAGCTCAGTACGGACTGGCACCAGGTAAGCATCGCCGATATGGAAACGAAAACTGGTGTGCCCTGCGCCGTCGTTCGGGTCAGCCTGTTCAACTTTCTCGTCCCCTGTACCTATACTGTCGTCACCCATTGCCATGACTATCGGGCAATGGTCACCGGATAGGCTCAACAGCGTATTTGCTCGGGGAAAGTGCACTAGGGGCGGCTTTGGGGGGTATGGAAGGTGGCGAGCAAAGAGAAGACCTCCAGTGGACGGTCTGACATGCAGGTGTTGTTCGGACTGCGCCCGGCGCTCCGCCAGAGGGTGCCTGAGAACACCGTGTTGATCGTGCCGTCTGCGGACGACTGGAACGATTTCGGCCTGCGCACACGCATCGATTACTTGATCCGAATCCAGGAGGCTGATCCCGTCGCCACCAGCGGTCACATCGGGTTCCTCGACAAAGAGGGGGTGAGCCGGGGCAGCGAACAGCTGGTCAAGATCGTCGAAGAGAGCGGAAAGCAGATGGTGTCTGCGGGCAGCAAACACCGATTCTTCACCATGCTTCCGGACATGGAGGCCTACCGCATTCTTGTCAGAGATTTCGGGGTTGAGGACGCCTCGACTGCGTTGGGCGGGACGAATGATCTGGTCGCGCTGAACGAGTTCAGCCCAAGATCCGAGTTGCTGGAGAGCGCCACGCGATCCGATGTTTTTACCAGCTCGTTCATGCGCAGCTCCGAAACATTCTTCGCCTTCAAGAACGCTGGTTCCATCCTTCGCGGCTTGTCGGAAGAGCAGGTTGGCGTGCTTTCGCGATCGCTCGCGATTCGCTTCCGGATGGCGGGCCGCGAGAACGACCATGACCTGGCGTTCCACTTCGATCATGACGGTGCTCTGCCAAAGCGCATTGCCGTCGTGATCGGAAAAAATGGCGTCGGCAAGAGTCAAACACTTGGCAGGATCGCCCGCGCAGCACTGAATGGGTCCGGCGATCTCACCGATGGCACTGAGAACGGGCGACCACTGATTAACCGTCTGTTGGCGTTCGCGCCCACAAACGAAGCCGAATCCGTATTCCCGTCAGAGAAGCGGAAGCGGCCGAGAATCTGGTACCAACGGTACTCGCTGAATCGTTCCAGGCGGGCGCGCCGGAATGACTACGTCTCGGATCTTGTCGTGCAGCTCGCACGTTCCCCGGAAACTATCGGGGAGGTCTCAAGATGGCGCATCTTCCTGAAGGCCGTGGGTGCGCTCTCCGAGCCAGGTCAGATTCACTTGGTAACGACCGCATCATCGACGTCATCGCCCACATTCATTTCTTTGACGGAAGTTGCAAAAGGTTCCGAACAGCGGAAGCTGGAGCGGTTTGCATCCATCGATCTCAAGAAAGAGCCGCTGAGGTTAGTAGAGAATAAAGGGTATCCCCTGAGCAGCGGAGAGATTTCCTTTCTGAAGTTCGCCGCCCAAGCGAGCCTGACGATCGAGAATGGATCGTTGCTGCTGCTGGACGAGCCTGAGACGCATCTCCATCCGAACTTCATCAGCCGGTTCGTGTCGCTGCTCAACAGGCTGCTGGAGCTCACTGGGTCCGCAGCTATTATCGCGACGCACTCCGTCTACTTTGTCAAGGAGGTGTTCCGCGAGCAGGTTTCCGTTCTCCGCATTGACGATGAGGGGGCGGTGCAGGTCGATCGGCCGCTGCTGCGGACGTTCGGCGCAGATGTAGGGGCGATTTCGTACTTTGTTTTCGGCGAAGACGAGCCGTCGGGCTTGGCGGAAGAGGTGGGGAAGCGACTGCTAGCAATGCACGGGTCTTGGGAAGAGATCTATCAGCAATACAAGGACGAGCTTTCGCTTGAGTTTCTTAACTCCTTGCGCTCTGCTTCTGAACAAGGGGGGGCGGTATGAAACGACTGTCGGCGCCTCAGCATGACGATGCTGGAGCTTTTGAGTCGCTAGCGAACAATGAGGGGGTCGACAGCTTCCCGCGGCTACGGCCGATAGTTGCAGACGTGCAGGCGAGCTACGTGCAGTACGCCCAAGTTGGCGGGAACCCTGGGGGAGTTGGTGGCTTGGCTCTGAACCAGGAGCTGAGCGATCTGCTCAAGGGGCATTTCAAGTCTCCACCGAAGGACGTTGCCTACATTCGGACAATGCGCACCGAGAGCAGGCACAAGACGTGCCCGATGTGCGGATCATTCCACAGTGGCACCTTGGACCATTATTTGCCTCAGCACGGTTTCCCGGAGTTTTCCCTCTTTTCGAGGAATCTTGTTCCGGCGTGCCTATGCAACAGCCGCCGACGCAACCTGTTGGCGGGTCAAGGCCCCGGCGAGCGAGTGCTCCATCCCTACTACGATGATTGCCTGACCGATCGCTTGGTGCGTGCCAAGTTCGAGGACCCTGGCGAAGTGCCAAGGGTGAGCGTAGTGCTCGCGATCCCCAACACACACGCCAACTATGCGGCGATCGCGTTCCACTTCCGGGAGATCGTGCAGAAGACGGGAGTCTGCGGACACTTGGGCGACGAATGGAGCAAGATGCTTCGTAGGCCGAGTCTGGCGGTTAGAGCGCTCGGCGAGGCCATCAATCATCTTGGCGAGCTTCGGCAGCTGCTGGAGGCGGAGCTAGACAGACAGGATGATTCCTACGAAAGCAGGAACAACTGGCAGTCGATGTTCGTCGCAGGCTTGCTGGATCCGCCGATACTGCAATGGCTGTTCGCGCACCTGACCCGTCCGGGTCGACATCCCGATGAACCGCTTATTGCGTGGAATGCCCCTGGCGAAGTCAACCTCCCAACGTGATCGAGCAGTTCCGAAGCGATCGGCTGCCAGCGTGTTTCAAAGCAGGGCGATGTTGAACTGTACCAATGCGGCCGCCAGCTGCGGATGCTCCGTCAGCGGCACGGACGTACCACGGCGCATCCTCACCTGAGCACGGTCAAACAGGGCGAACGCGAAGCCGATGTTCAGATGCCGGGACACGTAGCGCAGGCCGTCGACGTTGCTCGGATGCGCGTACACCGTCCGTGACCAACGCTGCGGCATGTCATAGGGAACCTCCGAGGAGATGTCGTTGGTGCCGCCCAGCCGCTTGAGCGGGATACCGGTCAAGTCGGCCAGGGCCAGTTCGCTTCCGTCGAAGGCAACGACATGGCGCGCGAGCAACTCCGACTCGGCTACACGGAACCCGCCGGACACCGCGACCGCATCGTGCAGGATGCTCTCAGCGAAGGCGACCAGGAAATCGTCGCCGGCATAGCACACCCCGTATTCACGCAGCGGATCATCGAAGCGGTTGCCGCCGGTCTTGCCGAAGAACGGTTCGGTGTCGGGATAGCGGGTGATGCGCACGCACGCGGCGGGATCGACTTGCACCACATCCAGCGACAGCGTGGCGAGATCGGGCGGAGGCGAGGCAAGCATACGCGAATGGATGCTCAGCGTTCGGTGTAGGCGCGCGCGGCGGTCTGCACCGCACCGCGCCGGCGCTCGCGCAGCGCCTCCAGCGGGGTCATCCCGCCCAGCGCGCCGCTGGGCGTGGTGAAGAACAGCCACTTGCTCCAGCCGGACTCGCCACCAAGGATCGACAGCACGTCCTCTAGCCCGTTGGCGCGCAGTTCCTGCTCGGCGAGGAACGACGGGAAGTAATGCTCCCGACCACCGGCCTCGACCGCGAACAGGCGTCCGGTCTTGGCTCCCTTGTGAACTGCCTGTCGGCTGATGCCGAGTGCCTTCCCCAACTCGTCAGCCGGCACGAGCTCGCCTCGGGCGACCAGGTCGTGCTTGACCGTGGCCGCACGCTGGCGAGCGGTCTCCAGCGCCTCCTGATTGCGGGCGCGCACCTGCGCTGTCTCGAGGCCGTCAAGCAGGACGCGCAGAAGTCGCAGGTCC
Organism: Pseudoxanthomonas suwonensis; assembly: GCF_000972865.1. Classification (NCBI taxonomy): domain Bacteria; kingdom Pseudomonadati; phylum Pseudomonadota; class Gammaproteobacteria; order Lysobacterales; family Lysobacteraceae; genus Pseudoxanthomonas; species Pseudoxanthomonas suwonensis. The sequence goes on along the minus strand of NZ_CP011144.1, from coordinate 1,274,863 downwards.
TGAGCAGTCTCGGGATCGAGATCGAGCGTCGGGGCGTAGCGGCGGGCCAAGTCGTGCAGTTGCTGCTCGGGCATGCCGACCAGCGCCTTCATCTGGCGATGGAGTCCTTGGGTCAGAGATTCGATCACCGTGTCGAACGCTTCGGTCACGGCCGGCGGAGGCGGGGTCACGGTACGGGCAGCGGTGGGCATGGCGGCATCCCTCGGATGAAGGGGCAGCCTAATCCGATTCGTCAACCTTGTCAACTTTGACAACCCTGTCAACTCCACTGACGCAGCGCTCATCGCCCGGTCTCCAACGAACCCAGGACTGCAGTGGCCGTGACCTTGATCGGTAGGCCCGACTGCCAATGCCAAGCAGGCGTAGGTGTAAGGAAGCCCGTCGCCTCGGGCGCGTGCACGGGCGCTGAGGGCATCGGCGGCGGCGTCTTGATGCCGGCCCGGAGTCGGTCGAGGTAGTCCGCCCAGAACTGCATCATCCGGGTGCGCTCGGCCAGGTGCTGGGCCTGGTTGTAGATGCCGCGCACGCCCGGTTCCTTGTGCGAGAGCTGCCGTTCGATCGCGTCGCCATTGAAGCCCAGTTCGTTGAGCAGGGTCGAGGCCATGTGCCGGAACCCATGGCCGGTCAGGGTCTGGCTGTCATAGCCCAGCCGCCGCAGGGCGGCGTTGATCGTCATGTCCGAGATTGGGCGCTTGCGGGCGCGGACGCCCGGGAACAGCAAGGCGCCCCAGCCCGTGACCTGGCGCAGTTCATTGAGGATGGCGACGGCCTGGGTCGGCAGCGGGACGATGTGCGACGGCGTCCGCGGGTCTTCCTTCTGCGCCTTGCGCAGCTTCCGGCGAACGGGTGGGATGTTCCAACGCGGGCCATCGAGATGGTCCAGGTCGAACTCCGCCCACTGTGCGCCACGCAATTCGCCGGGGCGGACGAACAGCATGGGCGCCAGCTTCAGGGCGCAGGCGACGGCGAAGGTGCCATCAAAAGCGTCGATGGCCCGCAGCAGGGCGCCCACCTGCTCAGGGTCGGTGATCGTCGGGAAGTGCTGGCTGCGCCGGGAAGGCAAGGTCGCGCTCAGGTCGGCCGCCGGATCGCGGGTCGCATACTCGCTGGCGATGGCGTACTTGAACACGCGGCTCAACTGGAACCGAAGTCGATGCGCCTGCTCCAGATGGCCGCGCTTGGCGATCCGCTGCAGGAGCGGCCGGATCTCGGCCACCGTGATGTCGGTGATGGGCAGTCGGCCGATCCAAGGGAAGGCATGGAGTTCCAGCCGGCGCTGCTCCTTCTCGTGCTGCTTCAAGGTCCATTCGGGCTTCTTGACCATCAGCCACTCGCGAGCGATGACCTCGAAGCTGTTGGCTGCGGCCAGGCGCCGCGCCGCCTTGGTCGCCTTGCGCTGATCGCCAGGGTCGATGCCGCGAGCGAGCAGCTTGCGCGCCTCGTCGCGCTTCTCGCGCGCGTCGGCCAGGCCGGTGTCGGGATAGGCGCCGAGCCCAAGCGTGTTGCGTTGCCCGGTAAGCGGGCGACGATAGTCCCAACGCCACCAGCGGGCGCCGTTGGGCATGAGTCGAAGGTACAGGCCGCCGGAGTCGATCAGCTTGATCGGCTTGGCGCCGGGGACGGCTTTGCGGATGGCAGTATCGGAAAGTGGCATGACACACCTCTCTGACGGTATCTGCCTTTCGAGAGGTTGGCAGATACCGTCAAAATTACCGACGGCTGCTGCCGGATTGCCACCGACTCAGGCGTACTGCATCGGACGATGAAACGTGCCGAAATGCCTGATTTTGAGGAAGTTTTTGGACTTCTTCGGACTTCCTCGGATCCCCCTGAATTAGGGGGTTGGTGGCTATGGGTGGACTCGAACCACCGACCCCAGCATTATGAGTGCTGTGCTCTAACCGGCTGAGCTACATAGCCACGCGGAGAACCGCGAATTTTTCACCTTCCCGACCGCGCTGTCAATCGGCGCTTGTCGGCCCGCCGGGGCCATGGCACAGTCCCAGACAGTCGAATTGGAGTCCGCATCGTGATCGATCCGGACGGATACAGGCCGAACGTCGGCATCGTGCTGATGCGCGCAGACGGCCAGGTGTTCTGGGCGCGTCGCGTGCGCCGGGACGGCTGGCAGTTTCCCCAGGGGGGAATGCGCAGCGACGAGACCCCGACCGAGGCCATGTACCGGGAACTGCACGAGGAAACCGGGTTGCTGCCCGAGCACGTCGAACTGCTCGGCGCCACTCCCGGCTGGCTGCGCTATCGCTTGCCGGGCCGCGCCGTGCGCCGGGGCGGGGAGGGGCCGGTCTGCATCGGCCAGAAGCAGGTCTGGTTCCTGCTGCGCCTGGTCGGCGACGAGGCGGCGGTGCGCTTCGACGCGACCGAGACCCCCGAGTTCGACCACTGGCGCTGGGTCGACTTCTGGTACCCGGTCGAGCACGTGGTGACCTTCAAGCGCGGCGTATACGCCCGGGCCCTGCGCCATCTGGCGCCGCTGGCCGAGGGCGTGGGCGCGAGCGTGCGGGACATGCCGGCCGCGGCCCAGGAAGCCTGGCTGCCCGGCAGCGCCGCCGCCGGGCAGGAGCGGCCACGCCGGCGCCCGCGCGGGACGCGAGGGCGTCGTTCATCCGGCTGAACGACAAGGGCCGCCGCCGGTCGGCATGCGAGTCCTTCCTAATTGACAACGATTCTCATCCTTGGTGGAATGGCGGCGTCGCTCCAGCCTGTGGTCCCCGCCCGTGTACGTCTGCCTCTGCAATGGTGTCACCGACCGCCACATCCGCGAAGCGGTGGAGAAGGGCTGCGGCAGCGTCGGCGAACTGACCATGCGCACCGGCTGTGGTGCCAGCTGCGGTTCCTGCCTGGACATGGCCGCCGACATGATCGCGCAGATGCAGGCCGAACTGCCGCTGCCGGTGCTGGCCTGCGCGGCCTGAACCCGCCTTCCGGCGGCTGCGCCGGCGAATGATCACGATTCGCGTTACCTCGCCGCCGCGCGCGGCGCGCTAGAGTGCGCCCGTTTCCCGCAACACGGAGCGCGGCCATGAAAGGCGACGCCAAGGTCATCGAGTACCTCAACAAGGTGCTGTACAACGAGCTCACCGCGATCAACCAGTACTTCCTGCACGCCAAGATGCTGAAGAACTGGGGCCTGAAGGAATTGGCCGAGCACGAATACAAGGAATCGATCGACGAGATGAAGCACGCCGACTGGCTGTCGGAGCGCATCCTGTTCCTCGAGGGCCTGCCCAACTTCCAGGCGCTGGGCAAGCTGCGCATCGGCGAGACCCCGCGCGAGCTGCTCGAATGCGACCTGGCGCTGGAGATGGACGGCCTGCCGCTGTTGCGCGAGGCCGTCGCCTATGCCGACTCCATCGGCGACTACGTCAGCCGCCAGCTGTTCGTGAAGATCCTCGACTCGGAGGAGGAGCACGTGGATTGGCTGGAGACCCAGCTCGACCTGATCGGGCGTATCGGCGAGCCCAACTACCTGCTCAGCAAGCTCGAGGACTGAGCGGCCGAGGCCGTCGTCGACAGCCAGCCCTGCAGGGCCACGCGCGCGCGCGCGAACTCGGCGATCAGCAGGGCCACCGCCACCGCCGGCCGTTCCAGCGCGTGGGCGCGCGCGCCCAGTTCGATGCGCTTGGCCGCGGCCGACAGCGCCAGCGCGCCGACGTTCGCGCTGGAAGACTTCAGCGCGTGCGCGGCCTCGCGCATGACTTCCAGGTCCGGGATCGCCGAGGCCTGCTCCATCAGCCGGATCAGGCGCGGCGCATCCTCCAGGAACAGATTGACGATCGACAGCGCCTCGTCGCCGGCGATCTCGCGCAGTTCGTCGAGCATCTCCGGTTCCAGCACCGGCGGCGGAGGCGGCAGTGCGGACGGCGCCTCGTCCGCGCGGGGTTCGACCGGAGCCGGAGCAGCCGGCTCGACCGGGGTGCCGACAGGCGGCGGAACGAAGATCGGCATGTCCGGCGCCATCGCCAGCTCCGGTGCGGGCGGGGGGGCTGCGTTCGCGACCGGGGCTGACGCCGGTTTCGGAGTCGCCTGCGCGGCAGGGGTCGCCGGTACCGGTTCGCGCGGCTGCACCGTGGCGGGAGCCGCCGCTGGTGCGGCGGGGGCCGGGCCGGGAGCGGGCGCAGCAGGAGGGGACGGGGTCGCGGCAGCAGTGGGCGTCGCGGCGACGGGTGCAGCCGGCACGGCCGGAGTGACTGGAGCGACCGGAGCCGCCTGGGCGGGGATCGGGGCCGCCGCACGCGCGCCGCCGCGCGCCGGCGCGGTACGCAGCCAGCGGCGCAGGATGGCGTCGAGCTGGTCGCGCGCCACCGGCTTGGACAGGTAGTCGTCCATGCCGGCGTCCAGGCAGCGCTGGCGGTCGCCGGCCATCGCGTTGGCGGTCATCGCCACGATCGGCAGCCGCTTCTCGGGCGCCTGGCCGGCCTCGTGCTCGCGCCAGCGGCGGGTGGCCGAGTAGCCGTCCAGCACCGGCATCTGGCAATCCATCAGCACCAGGTCGTAGCTGCCGCTGGCCATGTGCGACAGCGCCACCTCGCCGTTGGTCGCGGTGTCGCATTCGTAGCCCAGCACCGACAGCAGCTTCTGCGCCACCAGCAGGTTGACCGGGTTGTCCTCCACCAGCAGCAGGCGCGGCGGCGGGCCGGCATGAGCCGTTTCGGCCTGCGTCGCCGGCGTGGCGGGCGCTTCCTCTTCCGGGAACAGGTTCCTGGCCGGCTCCGGCGCCGGCGCCGGCGTTTCCAGCAGGGCGCCGCGCAGGTCCGCGTCCGGCGCCAGGCGTGGCAGCAGGCTGGCGCCTTCACGCAGTTCCTCCGGCACTTCCTCCTCGCCGTACAGCCACAGCAGCCGCACGTCGGCATAGGCCGGCGTGCGCAGCAGCGCGCGGTGCAGCGCGCGGGCACTGTGGCGCAGGCCGTCGTAGTCGGCGACCACGGCCACGAAGCCGGAGGCCTGCCCCGGCGCGGTCTGCTGGCGCAGGCGCTCGAGCGCTTCCTGGGTGGTCTCGACGATGCTGACGGTCATGCCCCAGTTGGGCAGCAGCAGGGCGATCCGCTGGCGCAGGCGCAGGTTCGGGGTGATCGCCAGCACCCGCCGGGCGTCGCTCGCGGTCTGCCGGATCTGCACGTCGCCGATCACCTTCAGCAACGGGATCTCGAACCAGAAGGTCGAGCCCTGCCCGGGCTCGGACTGCACGCCGATGCGGCCGCCCATCAGGTCGACGATGCGCTTGCAGATCGCCAGGCCCAGGCCGGTGCCGCCGTACAGGCGGGTGGTCGAGGCGTCGGCCTGGGTGAAGGCGCGGAACAGCCGCTGCTGCTGCGCGTGGCCGATGCCGATGCCGGTGTCGCGCACCTCGAAGCGCAGCATGTGCTGCGACGCGGTCTCGCCCAGCCGGCGCACCCCGAGCTGGATGCCACCGCGCTCGGTGAACTTGACCGCGTTGCCGATCAGGTTGGTCAGCACCTGGCGCAGGCGCACCGGGTCGCCGCGCACCGGCAGGCGCACGTTCGGGTCGATCTGCAGTTCCAGGCGCAGGCCCTTGCCTTCGGCCGGGCGCTGCATCAGCTGCAGCACCGCCTCCAGCAGCTCGCGCAGGTTGAAGCTGGTGATCTCCAGCTCCAGCCGGTTGGCTTCCAGCTTGGAGTAGTCGAGGATGTCGTCGACGATCCGCAGCAGCTGCTGCGAGGACTCGTGCGCGGTGCGCAGCATCTCGCGCTGGTCCGGGGCCAGGTTGCCGCGCGCGATCAGGTCCAGCATCGGGATGATGCCGTTGAGCGGGGTGCGGATCTCGTGGCTCATCGTGGCCAGGAACTCGCCCTTGGCCATCGCCGCCGACTCGGCCGCGCGCTTGGCCTGCAGCAGCTGCTGCTCGAGCTGGTCGTGGCGGTTGACGTCGCGCTGCAGCAGGGTGCACTCGTCCTCGGCGGCCGCGGCGCGCGCGTTGGCCTCGTTGAGGTCGCGCGTCAGCGCACCGCTGGACACCAGTGCGGCCAGCGCCGACACCAGGGCCAGCAGCGCCAGCCCGGCCGATACCAGGCCCCACGACGCGTGGGCGTTGCCGCTCAGGCCCAGGCCGATGGCCAGCAGGGTGCAGGCGCCGGCCATCGCGGTGAGCACCGGCCACACGCGACGCTGTGCCGGTGCCGCCGCCATCACAGCACCGCGTTCTGGAAGTCGAAGTCCAGCTCGCTGCCGACCGAGCTGACCAGGTTGCCCTGGATGTAGTCGATCCCGCCCATCCACATCGCCGCGGCCGCCTGCGGGTCCTCGATCTGCTGGCCGATCACCTGCAGGCCGAGGCGGTGGGCCTGGTCGATCACTCCGCGCAGCTGGTCGCGCAGCGCCGGATCGGCATGCGCGCCGGCATAGCGCGCGGCCATGCGCACGTAGCCCAGCGGCAGCTGGTTGAGCAGCGCGTCGGCCTCGGTGCCCGGCTCGAACTGGCTCAGGCAGAACTGCACGCCCGCGGCCATCAGCCGGCGGCAGAATTCGCCCAGGGTCACGCTGTGGATCAGCGCGTCGCCCAGGCGCAGGTCGATCACCACCGAGGTGCCGTCGATGCCGCGGCTGGCGATCGTCTGCAGCAGCCAGTCGGCGAAGGCCTCGCGCGCCAGCGTTCGCGGCGACTGCGACACGAACAGGCGCAGCGGGCTGCCGCTGGCGTTGCGCTGGGTGATCATGTCCAGCGCGTACTCCATCACCTGCTGGTCCAGGTCGGCGATGCGGCCGCTGGCCTCGGCGGCCGGCACCACCTGGCCGGCCGACAGCAGGGTGCCGTCGAGCTGGCGCAGGCGCAGCAGCACCTGGTACTGGGCCTGCTCGTTGCCGGCCACCGACACGATCGGCTGGTAGGCCAGTTCGAGCTGGCCCTCGAGCAGGGCCATGCGTTCCTGCGCCTCGGTGTCGCTGGGCGGCACGTAGGCGGCCACGCCGTCGCTGCGCAGGCGCGCCTGCAGGGCGCTGCGCTCGGTGGCCTCCAGCGCCGAGCCGGCGTCGCCGAAGCCGATCGACAGGGCGGTGTAGCCGACCGCGCTGCGCAGCTGCACCTGCTCTTCGTCGCGGACCGCGAATCCCTGTTCGGCCAGGCCGGCGCGCAGGCGCTGCGCGTGCTGCTCCAGGGTGGACTCGTCCAGGTCGCGGGCCAGGCCCAGGAAGCTGTTGTCGTTCAGCCGCGCCAGCGGCGCCGGCGCGCCGATCCGCGCCAGGCACATGCCGGCCTGGGCCATCAGTCGCTCGAAGGCGGCATAGCCGTAGCGCTCGCGCAGGCCCAGGGCGCTGGCGATCTCGATGAAGAACAGGCCGCCGCTGGCGCCCTCGCGCAGCGCCTCGTCGACCTGCTGCAGCAGCCAGCCGCGGGTGGCCAGGCCGGTCTCCGGATGGCTGCGCAGCATCGCATTGGCCTGTGGCGCCGGCTGGCGCAGCTGGGCGCGGGTGCGCTGGATCCGGTTGGACACGGCCGCGATCAGGTGCCGCGGGCGGATGGGTTTGGTCAGGAAGTCGTCGGCGCCGCTCTCCAGCACCTCGAACTGGCGCTCCGGGTCCGGGTCGCCGGTCAGGAACACGATCGGCAGCAGCTGGAATTCCGGCTGCTGGCGGATCAGGGTGGTCAGGCGCATGCCGTCCAGGCCGGGCATGTGCAGGTCCATCAGGATCAGGTCGGGGTCGAAGCGGTGGATCGCGTCGATCACCCCGTCCGGCTGCATCTGCACTTCGGCCTGCATGCCGGCGCCGTGCAGCACGCTCTGCGCGAACAGCGCCTGGGTGCGGTCGTCCTCGACGATCAGGATGCGGTAGGGGGATTCGGCGCCGGCGTCCCGCACCGGCGACCCGGCGGTCGCTGCCGCCGGGGGCTGCGGGGCGGCCGGCGGCGCCCGCCGCTTGGCGGCCGTCATCGCCGGCGCGGCCTGCCCGGCGTCCGGCAGCGCATCCTGCGCCCACCTGCGCCAATAGTGCGGCGGCGGCGTTTCCGCGCGCAGGCGCTGGCGCGCAGCCGCATCCTCCGGCACCGAAGCGGGTTCTCGTACGGCCATCAGTCTTCCCCCTGCTGGGACCGCATTATGTGACCAACAGCGCTCGCCAGGACAAGTACGCGTGCCATCGCCGCCTCACGCCGGTGGCGGAGCGAACAGCCGGCGCACGCCGCGGCTGAGGGTGCGCCAGACCCACCACACCAGCAGCGCGCCGAGCAGGCTGGCGCCGACCACCACCAGCAACGCGATCCACGGGTGGGCGATCGCCAGCGCCAGCCCGCCGATGACCACCGTGTCCTCGGCGGCGGAGGCGACCCAGTTGCTGGCCGGCTCGGGCGAGGTGTTGAGCAGCGCGCGCGAGCCGGTCTTCAGGCCGTGGCTGACCAGGGCCACGCCAGCGCCGGCGGCCAGGGCGCCGGCGCCGAGCTGGCCATCGGGCGAGAGCGCGGCCGCGGCCAGGAAGGCGCCGGCCGGCACCCGGGCCAGGGTCTGCAGCAGGTCCCAGACCGAATCCACGCCCGGGATCTTGTCGGCGAAGAACTCGGCCAGCGCCAGCGCGCCGGAAGTGCCCAGCACCCACCACGACTGGGTCGGTTCCAGCGCCGGCGGCAGGTCGACCCAGCCCATCAGGCCGGCCAGGCCGACGCCGAACACCGTCAGGTAGGCGCGGATCCCGGCCATCCAGGCCAGCAGGATCCCGATCACGTAGATGTGGGCATCGGTCATGGGGCACTCCTCCCTTGGCCGCCGCGAAGGCGCCGATGTGGTCCCGGAGCGGGCCGGCGCTGGGCTAGACTGGCCCGCCCGTTCCGCAGTATAGGCAGAAACCGCCCGCCGCCGGCCCGTCCGCTCCGACATGACCGATCCCGTTCCCCGCTTCCGTGTGGTGCCGCGCCAGCCCGGTTTTTCGAGCCGCGGCTGGGCCATCGCCGTGGGCGTGGTCTGGCTGCTGTCGCTGGTCGCGGTCTGGGCGCTGGCGACCTGGCGCGCCGCGCCGGGCCTGGGCGACACCCGCGACCAGCTGCGCACGGCCGAACGCAGCGCCGCCCAGCAGAAGCGCCAGCTCGACGAGCTGAACCAGCGCATGGTCACCCTGTCGCGCTCGGACCAGATCAGCCGCGCGGCCAACACCGAACTGCAGTCCTCGCTGGCCGAGCGCGACGAGGAGATCGCCGCGCTGCGCGCCGACGTGGCCTTCTACGAGCGGCTGGTCGGCGCCACCGCCCAGCGCAAGGGCCTGAACGTGCACTCGATCGAGTTCTCGCCGACCGAGGCCGGCAGCTGGAACTACCGCGCGGTGCTGACCCAGAACCTGAACCGCGGCGCGATCAGCCAGGGCCAGCTGCGCTTCTCGGTGGAGGGCGTGCGCGCCGGCAAGCTGGCCACGCTCGCCTGGGACGAGCTGCACCAGCGCCCCGACACCCCCGGGCAGGACTATTCGTTCCGGTATTTCCAGGAGCTGACCGGCAACGTGATGCTGCCCAAGGATTTCACCCCCCAGCGTGTGCGAGTCTCCCTGCGGGGCGGCGCGGGGGGCACCGATCAGACTTTCGACTGGAAAACTCGCGGGTAGCGGGGGAGGCAGGTAAACGTGTTCAAGAACAAATCCACCCAGCGTGACGGTTTCGCCATCGACACCCTGATCGGGCCGGACGTGGTCATCCGCGGCGACCTGGAGTTCAGCGGCGGCCTGTACGTGGAAGGCCGCATCGTCGGCAAGGTCACCGCCGCCGAGGGCAAGCCGGCCAGCCTGGTGCTGGCCGAGCAGGGCGCGGTCGAGGGCGAGATCCACGCCCCGGTGGTGATCATCAACGGCAGCCTGACCGGCGACGTGCACGCCGGCGAGCGCATCGAACTGGCGCAGAAGGCGCGGGTGGAGGGCAACGTCCACTACACCGTGGTGGAAATGGCCGCCGGCGCCCAGCTCACCGGCCGCCTGGTCCACGTCCAGTCGCAGGCGCGCGCGGCGGCGGAGGCGGCCGCGCCCACCCCGATCACCGCGGCCAAGGCCGCCAAGGCTTGATCGGCGGCCGCGCCGCCCCCATCTTGGCGCCATGGAGATCCTGCCCAGCTACCAGCAACTCGAGCAGCCGCTGCGTTTCAGCACCGCCGCTGCCGCCAAGGTCCGCGAACTGATCGCCGAGGAGGGCAATGCCGACCTCAAGCTGCGCGTCTACATCCAGGGTGGCGGCTGCTCCGGTTTCCAGTACGGCTTCGAGTTCGACGAGAACCAGGCCGAGGACGACATGGCGGTGGACACCGACGGGGTCGTGCTGCTGGTCGATCCGCTGAGCCTGCAGTACCTGATGGGCGCGGAAGTGGACTACAGCGAGGGGCTGAGCGGCGCGCAGTTCGTGATCCGCAACCCCAACGCCAAGACCACCTGCGGCTGCGGCAGCAGTTTCGCCGTCTGACCCGGCCGGGCCGGCGCATGCCTTCCCCGGCCGCCCTCGACGGTTTCGCGTTCCAGGCATCCACGCTCGACCGCGCCGACGCGCTGCGCGGCGACGCCGCGGCGTTGCGCGAGTCCTGGCCCGACGCCCGCCTGATCGTGCTCGACGGCGAGGGCCGCGCCGCCGCCGATGCCGGCGGCGGCCTGCTGCCGCTGCGCGGCGCCCGGCTCGGCGGCGGGCCGGGAACGGCGGTGTTCCTCGGCCGCGTCGCGGGCGACGCCTGGTTCGCGCTGGATGCGGCCGCCGCGCCGGTGCCGGAGGCCGCGCAGTGGGTCGACCTGCGCAGCGCCGCGGCGCACTGGCCGGCGGAATCGTCCAGCCTGTTCGCCTATGCGCGCGGGATGCTCTACTGGCACGTGCGCAACCGCTACTGCGGCGTCTGCGGCGGCGCGGTCGGGTTCGACCGCGGCGGCTTCGTCGGCCATTGCGCGCAGTGCGGCAACGACCACTATCCGCGCGTGGATCCGGCGGTGATCGTCGCGGTCAGCGATGGCGAGCGGCTGCTGCTGGGGCGCCAGGCCGGCTGGCCACCGCGGCGCTGGTCGGTGATCGCCGGCTTCGTCGAGCCGGGCGAATCGCCCGAGCAGACCGTGGCGCGCGAGGTCCACGAGGAGACCGGAGTGCGGGTGCGCGCCTGCCGCTACCTGGCCGCGCAGCCCTGGCCGTTCCCCGGGGCGCTGATGCTGGGCTTCGAGGCGCTGGCCGAGCCGGACGAGCCGCGCGTGGACGGCGAACTGGAGCAGGCGCGCTGGTTCACCCATGCCGAGGTCGGCGAGGCACTGCGGCGCGATGGCACCGAGGCCGACGGCCTGCTGCTGGCGCCGCCGATCTCGATCGCACGCTCGCTGATCGCGCACTGGCACGCGAACGGGGCGATGCTCACGCCGGCTTAGCGTCCAAAGCGGCGGCCTGCGGCTAGAATCGGCCGCAGGGAGGGTCCCCACCGATGTTCATTACGCTGGTCGCCGTCATCGCTGCGCTGGTGCTGGGGCATGTCGCACCCGCGCTGGGCGGGTCGCTGCGCCAGTTCCAGTGGTACACCCACTGGCTGGAATGGCTGGGGACGCATTCGCGCGAAGGCGCCTTCTGGCGCGGCCGCCACGGCATCTGGCTGGCGGTGCTGCCGCCGGTACTGCTGGTGGCGCTGCTGCAGTTCGCGCTGGACGGCCGGGTGCTGGGGCTGGCCAGCCTGGTGTTCGGCGTGGTCGTTCTGGTCTGCGCCTGGGGCCCGCGCGACCTGGACATCGACGTGGAGGCCGCGCTCGACGCATCCGATCCGGACACCCGGCGTGCGCGCCTGGCGCAGCTGGCGCCGGAACCGGGAGCGGCGGTCGTCGAGGGGCCGGTGCTGCCGGGCGTGGTGGTGCGCAGCGGGTTGCGGCGCTGGTTCGCGCCGCTGCTGTGGTTCCTGCTGCTCGGCCCGGCCGGGGCGGTGCTGTACCGGCTGGTCGAGCGCGCGGCGCTGGCCGATGCGGCGGTCCTGCCGGCGGACAACGCGGCCGGCGCGCGCGCGGTGCTGCGCTGGCTGGAATGGCCGGTGGCGCAGTTGATGACCCTGGCGCTGGCGCTGGCCGGCAACTTCGACCTGGTGTTCCGCGCCTGGCGCGCGGCCGGCGGCGACCGCTGGCAGGCCGACAGCGGCTTCCTCGAGGCCAGCGGGCGTGCCGCGGTCCGCGGCGAACTGGCCGAGGAGGCCGAGGACTACCTGCGCGAGGGCCAGCCGCTGCCGGTGGCCGGCGACCTGGTCGAACTGCGCGACGCGATGAGCCTGGTCTGGCGCATGCTGCTGCTTTGGCTGGCACTGCTGGCGCTGCTGATCATCGCCGGCTGGGTCAGCTGAACACCTGCGTGATTGCCGGCATGCACCGGTTCTGCATGTACATGTAGGAGCCGGGTTCAGCCGGCGACAGGGGCGTCGGAACCACGGGGCAGTCGCCTGTGCCGACGTGGCGTGTCGCCGGCTAAACCCGGCTCCTACAATGAGGCGGTGCCGCGCGTCCGTAGGGCCGTCGTGGGGTGTACGGATGCCGGAGACGCGCCGCCGCACGCCTGCGGCATTGCCGCCAAGCGATGGTTTCAGCCCGGCGCGAGCAGGGTGAAGGGAAACCAGGGCAGGTTGCGGGCGATCCGCGCCGCGCCAGGCAAGCAATAATGCGCGAAGCCGAGGAACGCGCCGCCGCGCGCTAGCTGACGGACCGCTTGGACGAGGCTTTAATTCAACCCGGCGCGAGCAGGGTGAAAGGAAACCAGGGCAGATTGCGGGCGATCCGCGCCAGGCAGGCCCTCGGGCGCGAGGGCGATGAACGCGCCGCCGCGCGCCAGCGGCAATACCGCCAAGTGACGTTTTTCAGCCGGGCGCGAGCAGCGTGAAGGGGAACCACGGCAGGTTGCGGGCGATCCAGTAAGACGGCAACACCCACAACCACACCTTAGGCTCCATCGCCACCGCCATCAGCGGTCGCAACGCGCGCGGCTGCCAGCCCTGGCTCCAGGCCACCATCAGCGCCATCAGCGGCAGCGCCAGTATCCCCAGCGGATTCATCCCGAAAGCGCCGGCCAGGTCGCCATGCACCAGCGCGTGCAGGGCTCGGGTCAGGCCGCAGCCGATGCAGTACAGCCCGGTGAAGGCGTGGAACATGCACGGCGGGAAGAGACTTCCCGCCGCGTTCGGATCGTAGGTGCGCAGCAGCCACACGCCGGCGCCGGCCGCGACCGCGGCCGACGCCACTCCAGCGATCCGGAGCGCGCGCGAGGCTGCCATAGCCGTTACTGCAGGGCCTGCATCTGCTCGATCATCTGCTGGTACTCGCTCAGGCCGCCGGTCGAGACGAAGTAGATGTTCATCAGCAGGCCGATGATCGCCAGCGCGGTGGCGACCCAGCACCAGGTCTTGGCATTGGCCGAGGCGCGGCGCGCACCGTCGATGTCGCCCTGGCGGAGCAGGCCGTTGACCTTGCTGGAGAACACGATCGCGACGATGCCGACCAGGCCCAGCGGGCAGCACAGGCAGGTGGCCAGCACGGTCGAGATGATCGCCCAGGCCAGGTAGTTGGGGACCGGCTCGTTCACCGGCGCGGCGGTCGGGGTGGGGGGCGGGACGTAGCTCATTGCACTGCCTCCTGGCGGTTCGGGTGATGGATCGTGCGTTACAGCGTGGCCGTCATCGCCCGTGGCCGGGCGCGAAACGCGGGGGACATCAGAGTGGCGGTGCCGGCGCGGCCGGCGCTTCCCCCGCGCGCTCGCCGCAAGACTAACCGACCGGCCGTTGCCGGCAAAGCCGCGTGAGCTACGCGGCGTCGCCGCGCAACCGGCGCACCATCGCCTCCAGTTCCTCCGCAGAGGGTTGGCCTTCCACCGGGGCCGCCGCCACGACCTCCACGTGCGCGCGGAACCGGCGCGGCACCCGCATCCGGCCAAGCCGCCCGCTTTCGGCGCGTTCGCTGCGCCGGCTCCACATGCTGCTCCACATGCCGCGCAGTGCCATCGGCACCACCGGCACCGGCCGTCCGGCCGCCGCGGCGCGCTCGAGGATCTTCTCCACGCCCGACTTGAACGGGGCGATCTCCCCGTCCCTGGTCAGCGCTCCTTCCGGGAAAATGCAGACCAGTTCGCCCTCGACCAGCGCGGTATCGATCTGGTCGAAGGCGCGCTGCATCAGTGCCGGGTCCTCGCGTGCGCCGGCGATCGGGATCGCCTTGGCGGTGCGGAAGATCCAGCGCATCACCGGCACGTTGAAGATCCGGTAGTACATGACGAAGCGCACCGGCCGCGGGATGGTCGCGGCCAGGATCAGCGCGTCCATGTAGCTGACGTGGTTGCACACGATCAGCGCGGCGCCCTCGTCGGGCACGTGCTTCTCGATGCCGTGCAGCTGCAGCCGGTACAGGGTGCGCACCAGCAGCCAGCTGAGGAAGCGCATCAGGAACTCGGGCACGATCGTGAAGATCCAGATCGCGACCAGGGTGTTGGCGATCGCCAGGGCCAGGAACACCTGCGGGATGGTCCAGCCCAGCAGCCGCTGCACGGCGATCCCGATCAGCGCGGCCATCACGATGAACAGCGCGTTCTGGATGTTCATGCCGGCGATCACGCGCGCCATTTCCCGCTTGGGCGTGCGGCTCTGGATCAGCGCGAACAGCGGCACCACGAAGAAGCCGGTGAACAGGCCGATGCCGGTCAGGTCGAGCATGATCCGCGCGCTGCCCGGCGCACGCACGAATTCGGCCACGCTCATGCCCGTCGCCAGCGCCTGTCCCGGGCGGGCGAAGTACAGGTCGAACAGGAACGCGCTGACGCCGAACGCGCCCAGCGGCACCAGGCCGATCTCGACGATGCGGCCGGAGAGCTTCTCGCACAGCAGCGAACCGGTGCCCACGCCGATCGAGAACAGCGCCAGGCCCAGGACGTACAGCGCCTGCGTGCCGCCCAGGTTGGTCTCGGCGTAGACCGGCAACTGCGCGGTCAGCGCGGTGCCGATGAACCAGAACCAGGACACGCCCAGCACCGCGTTGCGCACCGCCAGCTGGCGGCGGGTCAGCTTCCAGATGCGCCACGACTGGCGCGCGATGTTCCAGCTGACCTCCAGCCCGGGTTCGCCGGCGTCCACCCGCGGGATGCGCCGGGCGACAATGTTGCCGGCGACCGCCAGCAGGATGATCGACACGGCCGCCACGTATGGCCCGGCGGCGCCGGCGAGCAGGAAGATCGATCCGCCGAAGATCATGCCGACCAGGATCGACATCGAGGTGCCCATCTCGACCAGGCCGTTGCCGCCGGTCAGTTCCTCCGGCGCCAGCACCGAGGGCAGGATCGAGTACTTCACCGGCCCGAACAGCGTGGACTGCAGGCCGGTGCAGAACAGCGCCACCAGCAGCAGCGGCATGTTCTGCAGCAGGAAGCCGACCGCCGCCAGCGACATGATCGCGATCTCCATGGCGGTGGTGATCACGATCAGCTTCTGCTTCTCCAGCCGCTCGGCGATCTGGCCGGCGGTGGCCGAGAACAGGAAGTAGGGCACGATGAAGATCGCCGGCGCCAGCTGGGTGTAGAGCGCACGGGTCTCGGACGACAGGGTGCCGGCCAGCACCATCGCCCCCAGCAGGCCGATGATCGCCTGGCGGTAGACGTTGTCGTTGAAGGCGCCCAGGGCCTGGACGATGAAGTAGGGCAGGAAGCGGCGCTGGGTCAGCAGCGAGAACTGGCTGTAGCCGGACATGCGGGCCTCCGCGGGACTGCGCGGAGCCTAGCAGATGGGTATGGCAACGTTGCGTTCCACCCGCCCGCGGCGCGCCCACGCCCGGATTGGCATAGGCTGTCCACCGTTGCCCATATACCTTGCCGCCGTGCAGGAGCGGCACCAGCCGCAGCCGCCACGGCCGGTTGCCAGAACCCTTCGCAGGCCACAGCGTTCGCGGCTGATGCCGCTCCTGCAACGGCACATGCTGGAGAGATGAGATGACCACGCCGCTCATGCCTGCCGCCTTCCTCGGCCACGGCAGTCCGATGAACGCACTGGAGCGCAACCGCTACACCGGGGCCTGGCGCGCCTTCGGCGCCGCGGTGCCGCGGCCGCGCGCGATCCTGGCCGTGTCCGCGCACTGGTACGTCAACGCCACCGCGGTCACCGCGATGGCGCGGCCGCGTACGATCCACGACTTCTACGGCTTCCCGCAGGCGCTGTTCGACATCCAGTACCCGGCACCGGGGTTGCCGGCGCTGGTCGAGGAAGTTGCCGATGCGGTCAAGCCGGACAGCGTGGGCGCGGACATCGACGGTTGGGGCATCGACCACGGCACCTGGTCGGTGCTGGTGCACGCCTTTCCCGACGCGGACATCCCGGTGGTGCAGCTGTCGATCGACGCGCGCAAGCCGCCGGAATGGCACCTGGCGCTGGGCGCGAAGCTGGCGGCGCTGCGCGAGCGCGGCGTGCTGGTCGTCGGCAGCGGCAACGTGGTCCACAACCTGCGCGCGATCGACTGGCACCAGCCCGACGGTGCGTTCGACTGGTCGCGCCGGTTCGACGAGCGCGCGCGCGAACTGATGCGCGAGCGGCCGCACGACATCCCCTCGCTGGTTTCGCATCCGGACTACCACCTGGCGGTGCCCACACCGGACCACTTCCTGCCGCTGCTGTACATCGCCGGGCTGGCCGCCGCATCCGGGCGCCCGGCCGATGTGCTGGTGGACGGCTACGCCTACGGTTCGTTGTCGATGACCGCCTACACGCTCGATGCGCGATGCCAGGAAACCGGCGGTGACCGCCACGGCGCCGCGCCGCTGGCCACCGACCTGCCGCCGGAGCAGGCCAACGTCTGATCCTGTGGTGGCTCCGCCGGCGCAGCGCGGGTCACCGATACGGAAACGCGCCGGCCGGCCGATGGCATGTGGTGCTGTGCCACGATGCCGGCTACGGGAGGCGCGTCCGCCACGCCTACCGGACGGCGGTGAACCAGGTTGCCAGCGCCGCGGCCGCGGTCATCGACACCAGCCCGGCACCGACGCGCAGGCCATAGCCGGCGCCGCCGCTGCTGAAGGCGAGCAGGGTCTTGGCCAGCGTGGTCGAGGCCAGCAGGGCGACCAGGCCCCAGCGCGCCTCGGCCGGGGTGATGCCGCCGGTGGCGGCCAGGCGCGCGATGGTGGCGCCGGCGGCCTGCAGTTCGGCCAGCGCGGCGACCGCCGCGCCGACCATCGCCCCGGCCTCGCCGAAAAGGTGGCGCAGCGCTTCGGCCAGCAGCATCACCAGTGCGATCAGCAGCGCGATCAGCAGCGCGTGGCTGAGGTGGAAGGCGCGCGCCTTCGGATCCGCCGGCAGGTTGCCGGTTGCGTCGCGACGCAGCAGGCCGGTGGCGGCCGCTGTCAGCAGCGCCGCGCCGGCAGCGGCCATCGGCCAGGCCGAGGCCCAGACCAGTGCGGGCGATACCGTGCCGATCACCGCCACCAGCAGCAACAGCGAGGCCAGGTTGGCCAGCAGCGCGGCGGCGGTCGCGGCCGCCTGCAGCGCCGGCTGTTCGCGCGACAGCTGGCCGAAGCTGACCACCGCGGCGGTGGACGAGGCGAAGCCGGAGAAGAAGCCGGCCACCGGCAGGCCGCGCCGCACGCCGACCGCGCGCCGGGCGACGTGGCCGAGCATGCCCACCGCCATGATCAGCACCACGATCCGCCACAGCATCGCCGGCTGGACCACGCCCCAGGGATCGACCGGTTCGTCGGGCAGCAGCGGCAGCACCACCAGCGCGGCGGCGGCCAGCACCAGGCCGTCCTGCATCTCGCGTTCGCTGATCAGGTCGCGGCTCAGCCGCCGCAGCGGTCCCTTGGCCCATAGCAGGATCGCCACCACCACGCCGAGCGCGGCGGCCAGCGCGGGCGAGTGGTGGGTGAGCGCGCCGAGCAGCACGGTGACCAGCATCGCCACCTCGCCGGTGAGGCCCGGATCGCGCTGGCGGCTGACCCGGTAGCTGGCCAGCGCCAGCAGCGCGACCGCGGCCAGCACCACCAGCAGCGCGGCGGTACCCAGGCCCATGGCGATGGCGCCGGCCAGCGCGAGCAGCGCATGCGTGCGCACTCCGGCCTTGCCGATGCGGTCGGCGTGCTGGCGCTCGCGCACCGCGCCGATCAGCAGGCCGATGCCCAGCGCGGCGGTGAGCGCGGCGAGGGTGTCGTTCCAGTCCAAGCACACTCCAGGAGCGGGCGACTTCTTCCGCGAAGCGGGCGCAGCCTAGCAGATGCCGGTATTGGCCGGCGTCCGGCAGCGTCGCGCTACCATCGATCACTCCGACAGGAAATTTCCCCGATGCCGTTGCCGCCGCGCCTGCTGTGCCTGCTGCTGGTCGTGTTCCCGTCCTCGCTGCTGGCCGCCGCGCCGGCGCCGGCCGATGCCGCCGCCGCGCAGCGCGAGGCGATGGTGCAGTGGCGCCGTGATTTCCATCGCCATCCGGAACTGGGCGGACATGAAGTGCGCACGGCGGAGGCGATCGCCCGCGAATTGCGCGCGCTGGGCCTGGAGCCGCGCACCGGCATCGCCCGTACCGGCGTGACGGCGGTGCTCAAGGGCGCGCTGCCCGGGCCGCGGATCGCGTTGCGCGCGGACATGGATGCGCTGCCGGTGACGGAAGAGACCGGCCTGCCGTTCGCCTCCACCGCGACCTCGACCTACCGCGGCCAGCCGGTCGGGGTGATGCACGCGTGCGGCCATGACATGCACATGGCGATCCTGCTGGGCGTGGCGCGCGCGCTGGCCGCGCGCCGCGATTCGCTGCCGGGCGAGGTGATGTTCGTGTTCCAGCCTTCGGAGGAGGGGCCGGACGAGCCGGGTGCGCCGTTCGGCGCCCGGCTGATGCTGGACGAGGGCGTGTGGAAGGACTTCACGCCCGAGGCGGTGTTCGGCCTGCACGTGTGGGCCGGCCTGCCGGTGGGCCAGGTCGGCTTCCGCAGCGGCCCGCTGCTGGCCAGCGCCGACGAATGGACCCTGACCGTGCGCGGCCGCCAGACCCACGGCTCGCGGCCGTGGGACGGGGTGGACCCGATCACCATCGGCGCGCAGATCCTGCTCGGCACGCAGAGCCTGATCGCGCGCCAGGTCAACATCGCCAGCACCCCGGTGGTGCTGACCGCCGGCCAGTTCAACAGCGGCGTGCGCTTCAACATCATCCCCGACGAGGCGAAGCTGGTCGGCACGCTGCGCACCTTCGACCCGGCGGTGCGCGAGGACGTGATCGCGCGCTTCGACCGCATCGCGCGGGACTACGCGCACGCGGCCGGCGGCACTGCCGAACTGCAGGTGGCCAGCAACGCGCCGGCCACGGTCAACGACCCGGTGCTGGCGCGGCGGGTATGGCCGTCGCTGCGCGCCGCGGTCGGCGAGGAGCATGCGGTGGAGATGCCGCTGGTGACGGTGGCCGAGGACTTCTCGCAGTTCGCCAACGAAGTGCCCGGCGCCTACTTCTTCGTCGGCACCACGCCGGCCGCGAAGGACCCGGCGGCCGTGCCGATCAACCATTCGCCGCACTACGCGCCGGACGAGGCGGCGCTGGAGGTCGGTGCGCGGGCGATGCTGCAGGTGGCGCTGGACTACCTGGAGGGCCGTGGCGTGGAGGCGGCAGGTCGCTGACACTCCTGTTGCAGGAGCTGGCTTGCCGGTGGCAGGGCGCGGGCAGGGAACGCCATCGTGATTCCAACGCCCGTGTCGCCAGCAAGCTCGGCTCCTACAGAAGGCCGACGCCGCTGCTGTTGTAGGAGCCGGGTTCAGCCGGCGACACCGACGCCGTGGGCCCAGGCGACGCCCCCATGGTCCCGACGCCCGTGTCGCCGACTGAAGTCGGCTCCTACAGAAGGGCGGTGGCATTGCAGCTGATGTAGGAGCCGGGTTCAGCCGGCGACCCGACGCCGTGGGCACAGGCGACGTCCTCGTGATCCCGACGCTCGTGTCGCCGACTGAAGTCAGCTCCTACAAGACAGCGGCCGCGCCCTACGGTGTCTTGCGGCTCAGCCGCGCTCGCGCTCGATCGCGCGCCAGCCGATGTCGCGGCGGTGGAACTCGTTGGCCCAGTGGATCGCGTCGACACCGGCGTAAGCATGGCGCTGCGCGTCGGACACGCTGTCGCCCAGCGCGGCCACGCACAGCACGCGGCCGCCGGCGCTGACCACGTTGCCGTCCGCGTCCAGCGCGGTGCCGGCATGGAACACCTTGGCGCCGGCTGGCACCGCGTCCAGGCCGGCGATGACGTCGCCGGTGACAGGCGTGTCCGGATACGGGCGCGCGGCCATCACCACGCCCAGCGACGGGCGCGGGTCCCACTGCGCCTGTACCTGGTCGAGCCGGCCGTCGATCGCCGCCTCGACCAGCTCGACCAGGTCCGAGCGCAGGCGCAGCATCACCGGCTGGGTCTCCGGGTCGCCGAAGCGCACGTTGAACTCGATCACCTTCGGCGCGCCGGACGCGTCGATCATCAGCCCCGCGTAAAGGAAGCCGGTGAACGGCACGCCGTCGGCGGCCATGCCGGCCACGGTCGGCTCCACCACTTCGCGCATCACCCGCGCATGCACGTCCGGCGTGACCACCGGGGCCGGCGAATACGCGCCCATGCCACCGGTGTTGGGGCCGGTGTCGCCGTCGCCCACGCGCTTGTGGTCCTGGCTGGTGGCCATCGGCAGCGCGGTGCGGCCGTCGACCATGGAGATGAAGCTGGCTTCCTCGCCCTCGAGGAATTCCTCGACCACCACCCGCGCGCCGGCGTCGCCGAAGGCATTGCCGGAGAGCATGTCGCGCACCGCGGCCTCGGCTTCCTCCAGCGTCATCGCCACGATCACGCCCTTGCCGGCGGCCAGGCCGTCGGCCTTGACCACGATCGGCGCGCCCTTCTCCCGGATATACGCCAGTGCGGCGTCCACCTCGGTGTGCACCGCGTGGAACGCAGTCGGGATGCCGTGCCGGGCGAGGAAGTCCTTGGCGTAGGCCTTGCTGCCCTCCAGCTGCGCGGCGGCGGCGGTGGGACCGAAGATGCGCAGGCCGGCGGCGCGGAAGCGGTCGACCACGCCGGCCACCAGCGGCACCTCGGGGCCGACCACGGTCAGCGCCACGCCCTCGCGTTGCGCCAGTTCCAGCAGGCCGTCGATGTCGGTGGCCTTGACCGGCGCGTTGCGGCAGCCGGCCTCGGTCGCGGTACCGGCGTTGCCCGGGGCGACGATCACCTCCGACACGCGCGGGGACTGCGCCAGCTTCCACGCCAGCGCGTGCTCGCGGCCACCGGATCCGATCACCAGGACTTTGGACATTGCGGATAAACCCGAGGAAAGGGGACGGCGATTCTAGCCTGCCGGTGCGGCCGGCCGGGGACGCGCGCAGTGGTGTGCGCGTTCAATGCCGTCGTCCCGGCGCACGCCGGGACCCAGTGACTCCAGTTTCGCGACGATGCAGGACTACAGGCGAAAGACGCTGGGTCCCGGCGTGCGCCGGGACGACGGGGCAGGAGCTTCAGGGACAGCGAGGCGGGTGGTGCAGCATGCCGGCACTCGGTGCCACGAAGGCCGTCAGTGCGGCTCGGGCACCCAGTCGTCCTCGTGGTGGCCGAAGGCCGGATGCAGCACCACCTCGCCGGCCGAACCGGCATCGGTGAAGCGCAACGCCTGGAACGCGCCTTCCGGGGCGCCGGGCAGGGTCAGCAGTGGATCGGGACGGAAGCCGAAGCGGCCGTAGTAGCCGGGGTCGCCCAGCACCACGCAACCGTTGGCCTCGCGCTCCTGGAGGACGCGCAATCCGGTCCGGATCAGGGCGGCGCCGACGCCGTGGCCCTGGTCGGCCGGGTCCACCGCGACCGGGCCGAGCACGTACCAGCGGTCGCCGTCGCGCGAGGGCCGCGCCGGCGAGAACGCGACGTGGCCGGCGATCCGGCCGTCGATGTCGGCCACCAGCGAGACGGCCAGCGCATGGTCGGCGCGCAGGGTGTCGACGGTGCGGCCTTCCAGCTTGCCCTCGCCCGGGAAGCCAGCGAAGGCCTTGCGCACGAGGTCGTGGATCGGGTCGATATCGTCCGGGCCTTCCTCGCGGATCCACATGGCGGCCGCCTCCCTGGATGGACTGCCTGCAAGCCTAGCCGGTCGCGCGTGAGGGTGCGTTATGGCGGCCTTAGGAGGCGATCACTTGGGGGGCATGATTGCCGTCGTCCCCGCGTAGGCGGGGATCCAGCGACTTTGCTTCACCCCCGGCCACCTCGAACCTGTCTGCAACTCACTGGATCCCCGCCTACGCGGGGATGACGGCAGGTGGGTGTGGCGAGAGGACCTCAGTGGCGGAAGTGGCGCACGCCGGTGAAGACCATGGCGATGCCGTGCTCGTCGGCCGCGGCGACCACTTCGGCATCGCGCATCGAGCCGCCAGGCTGGATCACCGCCTTGATCCCGGCCGCGGCGGCGGCGTCGATGCCGTCGCGGAACGGGAAGAACGCATCGGAAGCCATCACCGAGCCTTCCACCACCAGGCCGGCGTCGGCCGCCTTGATCCCGGCGATGCGCGCCGAGTACACCCGGCTCATCTGCCCGGCGCCCACGCCGATCGTGCGGTTGTCCCTGGCGTAGACGATCGCGTTGGACTTGACGAACTTGGCCACCTTCCAGGCAAACAGCAGGTCGGCGAACTGGGCCTCGGTCGGCGCCAGTCGCGTCGCCACCTTCAGCTCGCCGCGGGTCACCACGCGGTCGTCGGCGGTCTGCATCAGCAGGCCGGAACCGACCCGCTTGGTGTCGATGAAACCCGTCGAGGCCGGCGCGCCAGCCTCGAGCGGGATGCGCAGCACGCGCACGTTGGCCTTCTTCGCGGCGTACTCGAGCGCGCCCGGCCCGTAGTCCGGCGCGATCAGCACCTCGACGAACTGGCGGTCGAGGATGGCCTTGGCGGTGGCCGCGTCCAGCGTGCGGTTGAAGGCGATGATCCCGCCGAAGGCGCTGGTCGGGTCGGTGGCGTAGGCCAGCTCGTAGGCGTCGCCGCAGGTTGCGCCGACCGCCACGCCGCAGGGATTGGCGTGCTTGACGATGACGCAGGCCGGCGCGTCGAACTGGCGCACGCACTCCCAGGCCGCGTCGCTGTCGGCGATGTTGTTGTAGCTCAGCTCCTTGCCCTGCAGCTGCTCGAACGTCGCCAGCGAGCCGGGGGCGGGATACAGGTCGCGGTAGAACGCCGCCTGCTGGTGCGGGTTCTCGCCGTAGCGCAGGTCCATCAGCTTGACGAAGCTGCCGTTGGCCTGCGCCGCGAACGGCGTGCGCACGGGCACATCCTGCGAGGTGTCGGTCACCGCCGACAGATAGTTGCTGATCGCCGCGTCGTACTGGGCGACGCGGTTGAACGCGGCCACCGACAGGGCGAAGCGGGTCGCCGCCGACAGGCCGCCGCCGTTGGCTTCCAGTTCGGCGAGCAGGCCGGGGTACTGCTCCGGCGCGGTGGCCACCGCCACGCGGGCGAAGTTCTTGGCCGCCGAGCGCAGCATCGCCGGGCCGCCGATGTCGATGTTCTCCACCGCCTCGGCCAGGGTGCAGCCGGCCTTCGCGGTGACCTCCTCGAACGGATAGAGGTTGAGCACCAGCAGGTCGATCGGGGCGATGCCATGCTGCGCCATCACCGCCTCGTCGACGCCGGCGCGGCCGAGCAGGCCGCCGTGCACCAGCGGGTGCAGGGTCTTGACCCGGCCGTCCATCATTTCCGGGAAACCGGTGACTTCGGACACGTCCTTCACCGCCAGCCCGGCCTCGCGCAGCGCCCTGGCGGTGCCGCCGGTGGACAGCAGTTCGACGTCGCGCGCGGCCAGCGCGCGGGCCAGCTCGAGCAGGCCGGTCTTGTCGGAAACGGACAGCAACGCCCGGCGCACGGGCAGGAAATCGGCGGTCATGGGGAAGTGGCGATGC
Source organism: Pseudoxanthomonas suwonensis (assembly GCF_000972865.1). Classification (NCBI taxonomy): domain Bacteria; kingdom Pseudomonadati; phylum Pseudomonadota; class Gammaproteobacteria; order Lysobacterales; family Lysobacteraceae; genus Pseudoxanthomonas; species Pseudoxanthomonas suwonensis. The sequence goes on along the minus strand of NZ_CP011144.1, from coordinate 1,251,039 downwards.
GGGGAGGGGCGGAATTATAGCCGCCCGGCGCTGTTCGCCCCGCTGCCGGCCGCGGTCCGCGGCTCGACCGGCTCAGGCCAGGCCGTAGTCCTTCAGCTTCTTGCGCAACGTGGCCCGGTGGATGCCCAGCAGCGCCGCCGCGCGGCTCTGGTTGCCCTCGCAGTGGTTGAGCACTTCCACGAACAGCGGGATCTCCATCTCGCGCAGCACGATTTCGTAGACGTCGTTGGCGTCCACGCCGTCCAGGTCGCGCAGGTAGCGCCGCACCGACTGGGCCACGTGCTCGCGCAACGGCGGACGGGAAGCGTTGCGGCCGGTGTCGGCGCGGGAGGTGGCGTTCTGCTGCACGGGAGTTCCGAAGTAATGCGGGCCGCGTCGAAGCGGGCAGGGGAGTCTAGCGCGGGATTTCGACGGCTGCCATTGGCCGACCACCCGGATCGCGCGTTCAGCGGAACTCGAACGAGAACGCGACCGTGCCCGGCGCCGGCTCCTGCACCATAAAGGTGATCTGCGCGCTCTGTCCCGGCGACAACAGCGCCTCCGGCGCCGCGCCGAGGTATTCGGTCGGCTGGAAGACGCGGCTGCCGAGCACGCGGCCATCGGCGTCGGACAACACCAGCTGCAGCGCCGGCCAGGCCTGCGGCCAGCGCGCGTCGTTGCGGAAGGTGGCGTCCACGCGCAGCGCCCCCGGCGCTTGCGATGCCGGTCTCACTTTCCGGTCGAGCATGGTGAACGCGGTCGGCTCGTGCCAGGCGGGCAGGCTGCAGTGCAGCACGCCGCACACGGTTTCCAGCAACGGCCGCCAGCGCGGATCCTCGGCCAGGCGCGCACGGTCGGCCAACAGGATCTGCAGGACCAGCGCGAGCGCCAGCAGCACGATCAGCGGCCAGCGCCAGCGTGACCAGCCGCGGCGGCGTGGCTGCGCGGCGAAGGCGGCGGTCGTGGCCGGTGCGGCGGGTGCCGGTGCGGTGGCGATGGCGGTCCCGGCATCGGCGGCGACTGCGGTGTGGTCGATCGCGGCCTGCTCTATTGTCGTGGACGCGCGTTCGCCGTCGCTTTCGTCGTCGCCGGAACCATCCGTGCCGAGCGGCGTTGCGAGGGCGTCCGACGCCGCGGCCACGGCCTGGATGACGAGGTGCTCGGCCGGTGGCGGCTCCGGCTCGGGCGAAGCGCCTGCGGGATCGGCGGCGCCGGATCCGGGCGATGCGTCGGTGGCGATGTCGCCTGCATCACCGCTGTCCCGCTCCTGTCCGCCAGCTGTCCCATCCGCAACGTCCTGCGACGCGTCGATGTCCTCCTGCAGCGGCCGTCCGCAGCGCGGACAGGCGGCCGGCAGCGGCCGCTGCTGCGGATGGTGGGCGACGAGGAACTGGCAGTGCGGGCAAGGGACGAACATGCGGCCTATTCAAGCACGTTCATGAATGTCGTGGCCGCCGCCGTGCATGCGGCTCAGCGGCGCACACCCTCGATCCGCACCCAGTCCTCGTCGCTGGTGACCTGCAGGTCGTCGAACCAGGCGGCGTAGCGCTGCAGCAGTTCCGGTTCCTGGCCGCGGAGGATGCCCGACAGGGCGATGCGCCCGCCCGGCGCCACGCGCGCGGCCAACACCTCCGCCAGCGCGTCCAGCGCCGACGCCAGGATGTTGGCCACCACCACCGGATAGGCCGCCGCCGGTTCGTCTTCCGGCAGGTACACGGCGAAGCGGTCGTCGACCGCGTTGCGCTGCGCATTGTCCAGGCTGGCTTGCAGCGCCTGCGGGTCGTTGTCCACGCCCAACGCCTGCGCGGCGCCGAGCTTGAGCGCGGCCAGGGCGAGGATGCCCGAGCCGCAGCCGAAGTCGAGCACGCGCGCGCCGCGCAGCGCGCCGGCGGCGGCCAGTGCGTCGAGCCAGCGCAGGCAGAGCGCGGTGGTCGGATGCGTGCCCGAGCCGAAGGCCAGGCCCGGGTCCAGGCGCACCACCGCCGCCTCCGGTACATCCGCCTCGGCCGGCAGGTCGTGGTTCCACGGCACGATCCAGGTGCGCTGGCCGAAACGCATCGGCTGGAACTGGTCCAGCCAGGCGCGCTCCCAGTCCTCGTCCTCGACCTTGCGGAATGCGACGCCAGCCCAGTCCAGCCCCGGATCGAACGCTTCGAGCGCGGCCAGCAGCGCCAGCGCGTCGGTGTCGGCGTCGAACAGCGCGGTCAGCACCAGCGACTTCCACACCGGGGTCTGGCCCACGCCCGGTTCCAGGATCGCGCGCTCGGCGGGCGTGTCGGCGTCGGCGTCGAGCAGGGTGACCGACAGCGCGCCCACGTCCTCCAGCGCGCGCTCGTAGCGCGGCTGCTCGGCCTCGGTGCTGTGCAGGCTCAGTTCCAGGTAGGGCATGTCGGCGTGGGTGCGGAGGCGGGCGCCGATTGTCTCACGCGCCCACGCGCTTCCTGTAGGAGCTGACTTCAGTCGGCGACACGGGCGTCGGGGCCACGAGGACGTCGCCTGTGCCGACGGCGTCGCGTCGCCGGCTGAACCCGGCTCCTGCAACAGCCGCCGCGCGGCCGCCCTTCTGTAGGAGCTGACTTCAGTCGGCGACACGGGCGTCGGGATCACGAGGGCGTCGCCTGAGCCGACGGCGTCGGGTCGCCGGCTGAACCCGGCTCCTACAACAGCCGTGGCGCGGCCGCATTTTCTGTAGGAGCTGACTTCAGTCGGCGACACGGGCGTCGGGATCATGAGGGCGTCGCCTGAGCCGACGGCGTCGTGTCGCCGGCTGAACCCGGCTCCTACAACCGCAAGCCGTCGTGGCGGGAGGCGCGGCTCCCGCCACGACGTTCAGCCCAGCGCGATCGACTGGTTCTTGCGCTCGGCCAGGCGCTTTTCCAGGTAGTGGATGTTCTGGCCGCCGGCCTGGAAGCCCTTGTCGCGCATGATCCGCTGCTGCAGCGGGATGTTGGTCTTGATCCCGTCCACCACCATCTCGCTCAGCGCCACGCGCATGCGCGCGATCGCGGTCTCGCGGTCGGGCCCGTGCACGATCAGCTTGCCGACCATCGAGTCGTAGTTCGGCGGCACCCGGTAGCCTTCGTAGATGTGGGTGTCCACGCGCACGCCCGGGCCACCCGGGGCGTGGAAGTGCTGGATCAGGCCGGGGCTGGGGATGAAGCTCTCCGGGTCCTCGGCGTTGATCCGGCACTCGATCGCATGGCCTTCCAGGACCACGTCCTCCTGGCGGATGCGCAGCGGGTTGCCGGCGGCGATGCGCAGCTGCTCGGCGACCAGATCGATGCCGGTGACCAGCTCGGTGACCGGGTGCTCGACCTGGATGCGGGTGTTCATCTCGATGAAGTAGAAGCGCCCGTCCTCGTACAGGAATTCGAAGGTGCCCGCGCCGCGGTAGCCGATGCGGATGCACGCCTCCACGCAGACCTTGCCGATCTGCGCGCGCTGCTCGGCGCTGATGCCCGGCGCCGGCGCCTCCTCGACCACCTTCTGGTGGCGGCGCTGCATCGAGCAGTCGCGCTCGCCCAGGTGGATGGCGTTGCCCTGGCCGTCGGCCAGCACCTGGATCTCCACATGGCGCGGGTTCTCCAGGAACTTCTCCATGTAGACCTCGGCATTGCCGAACGCGGCCTTGGCCTCGGTCTTGGTGGTGGCGATCGCGTTGCCCAGCGCGGCTTCGGCATGGACCACGCGCATGCCGCGGCCGCCGCCGCCGCCGGCGGCCTTGATGATCACCGGGTAGCCGATCTCGCGCGCGATCTTGGTGTTGGCGACGATGTCCTCGCCCAGCGGGCCGCCGGAACCGGGCACGCAGGGCACGCCGGCGGCCTTCATCGCCCGGATCGCCTCGACCTTGTCGCCCATCAGGCGGATGGTGTCGGCCTTGGGCCCGATGAAGACGAAGCCGGACTGCTCCACCCGCTCGGCGAAGTCGGCGTTCTCCGACAGGAAGCCGTAGCCGGGGTGGATGGCCTGGGCGTCGGTGACCTCGGCCGCGGCGATGATCGAGGCCATGTTGAGATAGCTCTCCGCCGACGGCGCCGGGCCGATGCAGACCGACTCGTCGGCCATGGCCACGTGCTTGAGGTTGCGGTCCACGGTGGAGTGCACGGCGACGGTGCGGATGCCCATCGCGTGGCAGGCGCGCAGGATCCGCAGCGCGATCTCGCCGCGGTTGGCGATGACGACCTTGTCGAGCATGGGACTCTCCGTCAGCCGATCACGAACAGCGGCTGGTCGAACTCGATCGGCTGGCCGCTCTCGCACAGGATCGCGACCACGGTGCCGGCCACGTCGGCCTCGATCGGGTTGAACATCTTCATCGCCTCGATGATGCCGAGCGTCTCGCCGGCCTTGACCGACTGGCCGACGCTGACGAAGGCCGGCTTGTCCGGGCCCGGGGCGGCGTAGTAGGTGCCGACCATCGGCGCGCGGACCACGTGGCCCGGGGGCAGTTCGGCGCCGCCCTTGGCGGTGCCGCCGGTGGCCGACTCGGTCGGCGAACTCATCGGCATCGGCGCCGCGGCCGGCGCGGCGACCGGCGAGCGCACTTCCAGGGCGGCGGCCGGGGCGGCCACCGCCACGCCGGTCGGGATCCGCGACAGGCGCACGCTCTCCTCGCCCTCCTTGATCTCGATCTCGGCGAGGTTGGATTCTTCGAGCAGGTCGATGAGTTTCTTGATCTTGCGCAGGTCCATGGTGGCCTCTGTGATGGGAGCTTCGCGCCGGGGCGCGTGACAGGGGGATCGGGGTTCAGCCCGGCAGCCGCGCCAGCGCGGCGTCCAGGGCGTAGCGGTAGCTGTCGGCGCCGAAGCCGCAGACCACGCCGACCGCCTTGTCGCTGAAGTAGCTGTGCTGGCGGAACGGCTCGCGGGCGTGCGGGTTGGACAGGTGGATCTCGATGAACGGGACGGCCACCGCCGCCAGCGCGTCGCGCAGGGCGACCGAGGTGTGGGTGAAAGCGGCCGGGTTGACCAGGATGAAGGCGGTGCCGTCGCCGCGGGCCGCCTGGACCCGGTCGATCAGGGCGTGCTCGGCGTTGGACTGGAACGACTCCAGCGCGTGCCCGGCGGCGGCGGCGCGGGCGGCCAGGTCGGTGTCGATGTCGGCCAGCGTGGTGCGCCCGTAGACCTCCGGCTCGCGGCTGCCGAGCAGGTTGAGGTTGGGGCCGTGCAGGACCAGCAGTTTGGCCATGGGTGTTGCGGAACCGGAAAGGGCGGCAGTCTGCGCGAAGGCGCCATTACTGTCCAGTTCGGCGAAGATGGCAGCGTTTCAAGTAGGTGATTGAATCTTTCAGCTGGAGAACGGCTGAACAATCGCCATTCCCGCGCAGGCGGGAATCCAGTGACTTCAGCCCTGCAGGCAAAGTCACTGGATCCCCGCCTGCGCGGGGACGACAAGCAAATGGGGCAGGCCTAACGGGGTTTGTGGGGACAAGCCCGCTGTGCCCCGTACACACACCGCGAAGAAGGCGAGCTGGCAGCGCCGCTAGTGCCTGGCCCAGCCGTCGACCTCTCCATGGGCGAACGGCCCCAGCTTCTGCTTCGCCACCCGCCCCTGCGCATCGACAAGCACGCTGTACGGCAGCAGGCCGCGGGTGTTGCCCAGCCAGACGCTGGCGTCGGCCGGGCCGGGCGTCTCGAGCAGGATCGGGTAGTCGACCGGCACCCGGGCCAGGAAGCCGCGCACGCCTTCCGGGGTATCCAGGGCCAGGCCGACCACCTGCACGCCGTCCTCGCCCTGCTCGCGGGCGAAGCGCTGCAGTTCCGGCATCTCCTCGATGCAGGGGCCGCACCAGCTGGCCCAGACGTTTACCAGCAGCGGGCGACCAGGTGCGATCGCGGTCAGTTCGACGACGTTGCCATCCAGGTCGGGCAGGCGGATGTCCGGCAGTGGATCGCCGGGCCGGGCCGCGCGCACTCCCGGCGGAAGCGCAGGCGCGGTCGCGTCGGCGGCCGCCTGCAGGGCGCGCTGGCCGCTGTCCGTGCGCAGCCACGGATTGCCGAACCACCAGCTCGCCGCCAGGCCCAGCCCACCGGCGGCCAGGGCCACGGCCAGGATCCGTCCGCCGGGTCTCATCGCGCCGCCGCGCGCAGCAACGCGTCCTCGACGATGGCCTGGGTCAGCACCGGCGGCAGCACCGTCGGCGGCGCGCCCGGGCCGTAGACCACGTACAGCGGCACGCCGACCGCGTCGTGCTCCTCCAGGAAGGCGCTGACGAGCGGGTCGGCGTTGGTCCAGTCACCGCGCATGTAGGTGCCCCGGGTGCGCTCGAGCACGGCATGGAACGCCTCGCCCGACAGCACGTTGCGTTCGTTGGCCTTGCAGGTCACGCACCAGTCGGCGGTCATGTTGACGAACACCACGCGGTCCTCGGCGCGCAGGCGCGCCAGGGCCTCGGGCGAATACGCCAGGACCCCGTCCTGCTGCGACCGGGCCGCCGCGGGCTCGATCCGGGTCACGCCCCACACCGGCAGCAGCGCCACCAGCCCCAGCGCCAGCGCCAGGCCCTGCGCCGCGCGCGCGCCGCGCCAGCGGCTGCGCTCGAACCACCCCAGCGCCAGCGCCAGCAGCGCCGCGCCGGCCAGCACCAGCGCGATCGCGTCCACGCCGCGCTGGCGGCCGAGGATCCACAGCAGCCAGACCGCGGTCAGGTACATCGGGAAGGCAAGCACCTGCTTGAGCGTCTCCATCCACGCGCCGGGCCTGGGCAGGCGCCGCGCCAGCGCAGGGATGAAGCCGATCAGCAGGAACGGCAGGGCCAGGCCCAGGCCCAGCGCCAGGAACACCAGCATCCCGGCCAGCGCCGGCGCGGCGAAGGCATAGGCCAGCGCCGGGCCCATGAACGGGGCGATGCACGGGCTGGCCACCACGCAGGCCAGCACGCCGGTCATGAAGTCGCCGGCCGGCCCGCTGCGCGGCGCGGCCAGCCCGCCGCCGATGCCGCCGCCCAGGGTGAACACTCCCGACAGGCTCAGGCCGACGGCGAACATCAGGTACGCCAGTGCCGCCACGAACCAGGGCTGCTGCAGCTGGAAGCCCCAGCCGGCGGCGACCCCGGCCGCGCGCAGGCCGACCACCAGCGCGCCGATCGCGGCGAAGGCGACCAGCACCCCGGCGGTGTACCAGAGCGCGTGGCGGCGCGCGCGCTGCCGGCTCTCGCCGCTCTGCGCCAGGCCCAGCGCCTTCAGCGACAGGATCGGCAGGACGCAGGGCATCAGGTTCAGGACCACGCCGCCGAGCAGGGCCAGCAGCAGCACGCCGGCCAGCCCGGCCGGGGCGGCGGGCGGCGGCCCGGGCGTGCGCAGCGCGTTGCCGGCCGAGGCGTCCGCGCCCGATGGCGCATCGACACCCAGAGCCACGGCATCGACCGGCGGGGTGGCGATGGCGGCCGCGGTTGCGGCGAGGGCGTCGGCCACCGTCGCCGGCGAGCCCGCGCCGCTTTCCCCACCGGCGATGGCGGCCGCGTCGACACGCCCGGCCGGCAGGTCCACCGGCAGGCGCCGGGTCATTGGCGGATAGCAGATGCCGTCGGCCTGGCAGCCCTGGAAGGTCGCCACCAGGGTGACCCGGCTCGGGTCTGGATGCGTGCGCGATACCGGCACGGCCACTTCGATGGGGTCGAAGAACACCACCGCCTCGCCGAAGTATTCGTCGTGGTGGGCGGTACCCGGCGGCCAGTGCGGCGCCTGCGCCTGCAGGCCCGGATCGCCCTCCAGCGCGAAGCCGCTGCGGTCGCGGTAGAGGTAGTAGCCCGGTGCCGGCTGCATCCGCACCAGGATCCGGTTGCCGCCATCGGCGATCGCGTCCACCGCGAACGCCTGCGCCTCCGGCAGGGCCTGCTGGCCCGGCAGCTGCAGGCCACGCACCGCGCCGCCGGAGCTGGCGCCGATGGCGGCCAGGCCCGGCAGCCCCGGCCGCGGCGCGGCGGTGCCCGCCGCCGGCAGCGCCACCTGCAGGCGCCGGGTCTGCGGCGGGTAGCAGATGCCGATGTCGGCGCAGCCCTGGTACTTGACCTCCAGCTGGACCGGGCCATCGCCGAGCGCGCGGCCGTCCAGGGTGGCGACCAGTTCGCCGCGGTAGGTCTCGACCGGACCGAAGAACTCGTCGGTGTGGCGGGCGCCGTCGGGCAGGTGCAGTCCGCCGGCGGCGAAGCCGGCGCCGGGCGTGACCGCGGTGCGGTGGCGGTACAGGTAATAGCCGTCGGCGATCTTCCAGCGCACCTCGATGCGGTCGCGGTCCGGGGCGCTGGCGCTGAGCACGAAGGCCTGGTCGACCGGCAGCAGGTCGGATTCGTCGACCGCGGCGGCGGCAGGCAGTGCCGCCAGCAGCAGCGGCAGCAGCAGGAGTGCCCACAGCGGGCGGAGCGGCAGGGCCGGCATCAGGCGGCGGAAACGGGTGGGCATCGGGACGGATTCACTCGCGGGTGGCATCGGCCACCCACTCCAGGTAGGCGGGCAGGCCCGCGGCGGCTTCGACCGCCACGATCTCGGGGAGTTCGTACGGGTGCAGGGCCCGCAACCGCTCGACCAGCGCGGGCAGGCGCTCGGCTGGGGTCTTGGCCAGCAGCAGGACTTCCTCGGCCTGCTCGACAGCGCCCTGCCAGCGGTACACCGAGCGCATCGGCGGCAGCACGCTGACGCAGGCGGCCAGGCGCTCCCCGACCAGGGTCGCGGCCAGGCGCTGGGCGGTATCGGGGTCGGGACAGCTGCAGAACACGAGATGGACCGGCATGGCCGAAGTGTACCGGGCCGGGCTGCCGGGGCTGGGTCGTGTGTGTAGGAGCCGGGTTCAGCCGGCGACACGGGCGTCGGGAACAGGAGGGAGTCGCCTGTGCCGACGTGGCGTGTCGCCGGCTGAACCCGGCTCCTACACAAAATCCTTCCCGGCACCCTTGAAAGTCCCGCGCCCACCCCCCATCTGCCCTGTCATCCCGGTCCCCGACCGGGTTTTGTCCGCCCGCGGCGCTGGCAGTCGTCATCCACGAGTGCTAGTCTAGCCGCCCTTTTTCCAACCCAGTCAATCACTTGAGAGGGATTGAAATGAGCAATATCAAGCCGCTGTACGACCGCGTCGTCATCAAGCGCACCGAGGAAGAGAAGGTCTCCGCCGGTGGCATCGTGATTCCCGATTCGGCCACCGAGAAGCCGATCAAGGGCCAGGTCGTGGCCGTGGGCGAGGGCAAGGTGTTCGACAACGGCAACGTGCGCGCGCCGAAGGTCAAGGTCGGCGACCAGGTGCTGTTCGGCAAGTACGCCGGCACCGAGGTCAAGCTCGACGGCACCGAATACCTGGTGGTGAAGGAAGACGACATCTTCGCCGTGCTGGGCTGAGCGCCCGCCGCTTCCCACACTCCCCATTCGCATCAATTGAACTGAGGTAATTCCACAATGGCTGCCAAGGAAATCCGTTTCGGTGAAGACGCCCGCGCGCGCATGGTGCGCGGCGTCAACATCCTCGCCAACGCCGTCAAGGCGACCCTGGGCCCGAAGGGCCGCAACGTCGTGCTCGAGAAGAGCTACGGCGCGCCGACGATCACCAAGGACGGCGTGTCCGTCGCCAAGGAGATCGAGCTGGCCGACAAGTTCGAGAACATGGGCGCGCAGATGGTCAAGGAAGTCGCTTCCAAGACCTCCGACAACGCCGGCGACGGCACCACCACCGCCACCGTGCTGGCCCAGGCGCTGATCCGCGAAGGTTCCAAGGCGGTTGCCGCCGGCATGAACCCGATGGACCTCAAGCGCGGCATCGACAAGGCCGTCGTGGCCGCCGTGGCCGAGCTGAAGAAGATCAGCAAGCCCACCGCCGACGACAAGGCCATCGCCCAGGTCGGCACCATCTCGGCCAACTCCGACGAGTCGATCGGCAACATCATCGCCGACGCGATGAAGAAGGTCGGCAAGGAAGGCGTGATCACGGTCGAGGAAGGCTCGGGCCTGGACAACGAGCTGGACGTGGTCGAGGGCATGCAGTTCGACCGCGGCTACCTGTCGCCGTACTTCATCAACAACCAGCAGAGCCAGTCGGCCGACCTGGACGACCCGTTCATCCTGCTGCACGACAAGAAGATCTCCAACGTGCGTGACCTGCTGCCCGTCCTCGAGGGCGTGGCCAAGGCCGGCAAGCCGCTGCTGATCGTGGCCGAGGAAGTGGAGGGTGAGGCCCTGGCGACCCTGGTGGTCAACACCATCCGCGGCATCGTCAAGGTCGTCGCCGTGAAGGCCCCGGGCTTCGGCGATCGCCGCAAGGCGATGCTGGAAGACATGGCCACCCTGACCGGCGGCACCGTGATCTCCGAGGAAGTCGGCCTGCAGCTGGAGAAGGCCACGATCAAGGACCTGGGCCGGGCCAAGAAGGTGCAGGTCTCCAAGGAGAACACCACCATCATCGACGGCGCCGGCGACACCGCCGCCATCGAGTCGCGGATCAAGCAGATCAAGGCGCAGATCGAGGAGACCTCCTCGGACTACGACCGCGAGAAGCTGCAGGAGCGCGTGGCCAAGCTGGCCGGCGGCGTGGCGGTGATCAAGGTCGGTGCCTCGACCGAGATCGAGATGAAGGAAAAGAAGGCGCGCGTCGAAGACGCCCTGCACGCGACCCGTGCGGCGGTCGAGGAAGGCGTGGTCCCGGGCGGCGGCGTGGCCCTGGTGCGCGCGCTGACCGCGATCGGCGAGTTGAAGGGCGCCAACGAAGACCAGACCCACGGCATCCAGATCGCCCTGCGCGCGATGGAAGCCCCGCTGCGCGAGATCGTCACCAACGCCGGCGAAGAGCCCTCCGTGATCCTGAACAAGGTCAAGGAAGGCACGGGCAACTTCGGCTACAACGCCGCCAACGGCGAGTTCGGCGACATGGTCGAATTCGGCATCCTGGACCCGACCAAGGTCACCCGTTCGGCGCTGCAGAACGCCGCGTCGATCGCCGGCCTGATGATCACCACCGAGGCGATGGTGGCCGATGCGCCGAAGAAGGACGAGCCGGCGATGCCGCCGGGCGGTGGCATGGGCGGCATGGGCGGCATGGATTTCTGATCCGGCCGTACCGGAGCGACAAGCAGTACCAGGAAACCCCGCCGCGAGGCGGGGTTTCCTTTTGCGGCCTCCGCGCCAGCCATGTCCGCCCGCAGGTTTCTGTATCTGGCTCCCTCCCTTTCGCCGAAAGGGAACTGCTCGTGCCCCTCCCTTTCGCCGCAGGCGAAGGGGAGGGCTGGGGAGGGCTGGGGAGGGGGGCTTTGGCTCTTGATACAGGAGCCGGGCGTGCCAGCGACGCGACGCCGCCGGCACAGGCGACGCCTTCATGCTGCCGGCAGCCATGTCGCCAGCAAGCTGGGCTTCGAAGGGAACGGGGCGGGGAATCGCGCGGCTTTCGCCACCCCGACAGCATCGTGCAACCAGCTTTCCAGCCCGCGCCGGAACATCCAGAATCGGAGCAGCGCAGTCGAACGGGGAACGGGCATGGGCGCATGCTTCGCAAAGCCGTGGCAAACGATGGCTTGCATGACGCGGAATCGCCGCATGGCGGCCGCCCCCGGGGGCCGTCGTTGATCCGCTTCTGGCGCACGAGCCGCCCGGGCCGGACCTTGGCGCTGTACTTGGAGAGCCGCGGCCCGCTGCTGGCGCGCGGCATGTCGTTCTCGGCGGTGTTCTCGGTGTTCGCGGCCATCTATGTCTTCTTCGCCGTCTTCGGGATCGTGTTCGGGTCCTCGCCGGCATTGCGCGATGCCGTGGTGGCAGGTCTGTCGAACACCATCCCCGGCCTGATCGATACCGGGTCCGGCGGCGCGATCGACGTGGATGCGCTGTTCGACGTGCAGGTCCTGGGCATCAGCGGCCTGATCGTGCTGGCGATCCTGACGTTCACGGCCAGCGGCTGGCTGCGCAGTTTCCGCGATGGGGTGCGCACCATTTTCGGGTTGCCGCGCAAGGATCGCGGGTTCGTGCTGATGCGCCTGATCGACGTGGCGCTGGTCTTCGCCCTGGGCGTGCTGATGATCCTGTCGGCCGCGTTCTCGATGATCGGCACCCATGCGCTGGGCCTGGTCAAGGCATGGCTGGATCCGGCCGGCGCCTACGTGCCGGACCCGGCGCTGGTGGTGGCCGGCCTGCTGGTCGCGCTGGTGATCGACGTGCTGGTGTTCTTCATGCTGTTCCGCCTGCAGTCGCGCATACCGGTAAGCAACCGCGCGGTGCTGCGCGGCGCGCTGCTGGGGGCTGTCGGCTTCGGCGCGCTGAAGTACCTGGGCGCGGAACTGGCCAGCGGCGTGGGCAACAACCCGTTGATGGCCGGCTTCGCGGTGATCATCGGCCTGATGCTCTGGTTCAACCTGGTGATGCAGTGGCTGCTGCTGACCACCGCCTGGATCGCCACCGGGCCGCGCACCGGTCCGCCCTGAGCGGCGCGCTCCGCCGTTGCCACTGAAACGGTTGCGCGGTCCGGAACCGGCTGCTATCAATGGCGCCGTGAACACGCCGCGCGCCGCCTTTTATTTCGGGTACTGGTTTCCAACGCCACAGGCGGAGGAAGGGTTGCGCACGTTCTGAAGTTCGACTGGAACACACCCCTGAAAGCCGCCAGCGAACCTGGCGGCTTTTTTGTCGCCGGTTCCCGGGCGGGAGCAAACGACACTAGGAGCACCCCCATGGCCCCCCACACCGACGACCTGCGCATCCGCCGCATCGACGCGCTGGTCCCGCCCGCGCAGTTGATCACGCAGATCCCCTGCACCGACGCCGTGTCAGACACCGTGACCGACGCGCGCCGCGCGCTGCACCGCATCCTGCATGGCCACGAGGACCGCCTGGCGGTGGTGATCGGCCCGTGCTCGATCCACGACCCGGCCGCGGCCATCGAGTACGCGCGCCGGCTGCGTCCGCTGCGCGACGCGCTCGGCGACGCGCTGGAGATCGTGATGCGCGTGTACTTCGAGAAGCCGCGCACCACGGTGGGCTGGAAGGGCCTGATCAACGACCCCGACCTGGACGGCAGCTTCAACATCAACAAGGGCCTGCACACCGCGCGCGCGCTGCTGCGCGACATCAACCTGCTCGGCCTGCCCGCCGGCTGCGAGTACCTGGACACGATCTCGCCGCAGTACATCGCCGACCTGGTGGCCTGGGGCGCGATCGGCGCGCGCACCACCGAGAGCCAGATCCACCGCGAGATGGCCTCGGGCCTGTCGTGCCCGGTCGGCTTCAAGAACGGCACCGACGGCAACGTGCGGATCGCCGCCGACGCGGTGATGGCCGCCTCGCACCCGCACCATTTCCTGGCCGTGACCAAGGACGGGCGCTCGGCGATCGCCGCCACCGCCGGCAATCCGGACGGCCACGTGATCCTGCGCGGCGGCAAGGCGCCCAACCACGACGCCGCCGGTGTGCAGGCGGCCAGCGAGGTGCTGGCCAGGGCCGGGCTGCCGGCGCGGATCATGATCGACGCCAGCCACGCCAACAGCGGCAAGGACCCGGACAACCAGCCGGCGGTGGTCGAGGACATCGCCTGCCAGGTCGAGGGCGGCGATGCGCGGATCATCGGGGTGATGGTCGAGAGCCATCTGGTCGGCGGCCGCCAGGAACTGGTCGACGGCCGCGCCGCCACCTACGGCCAGAGCATCACCGACGGCTGCCTGGACTGGGAGCGCTCGGTGCAGGTGCTGGAGCGGCTGGCGCGCGCGGTGCGCGTGCGCCGCGCGCAGGGCAGGGCTGACGTGGCGGCGTGAGTTTCCGGTCGCCGCGGGGTCCGCGCGGCACGGATGCGCCTGCCGCGCTTTCGCTGTAGCTTGCCTACGTTGCGGCCACAGGCAGGTTGCCGACCATGGACATGCGCGCACGGGCAAGGGAATGGCGGGAGCGGTGGCTGGCGTTCTGGCGCGGCCGGCCGCGCTGGCTGCGGCGCACCGCCTGGACGCTGCTGGTCGCCTACGCGGCCTACCTGCTGCTGGGCAACCTGTTCCTCAACACCCCGCTCGGCACCTGGACGGCCAACCGCAAGCCGGAGAAGTTCCAGGCCCAGTGGGGCCTGGCGGTCACCCTGTTCCCCGGGCATGTCGTCGCCCGCAACGTGCGCCTGCAGGGCCAGGTGCGGCACACCGCATGGGACGTCCAGGCCGAGCGCGTGCGTGGCCGCCTCGCCCTGTGGCCGCTGCTGAAGAAGGAAGTGCGCGTGCCTTCGGTCGTGGCGTCCGGCGTCACCGGCGGCGCGCGGCACGTGCAGACCAGCCGCGAGCCGCCGCCGCCGCGGCCCGGCGGCTGGACCCTGCTGTTCGACCGGATCGCGGCCGACCACGTGCTGCGCGGGCACTTCGACGAACTGGTGCTGGAGGGCAACGGCAGCGCCACGTTCGGATTCTCCAAGCAGCTGCGCGGCGGGCCGATGCAGATCCTGCCCTCGTCGTTCCGCTTCGACCACGCACGGGTGCTGGCCGATGGCGAGCAGTGGCTGGATGGAGTCCGGCTCGACGGCGATTTCTCGATCAAGCGCCACACCCGAGCGCAGGCGCCGGGCGCGCGCAAGCTGCTGCTCACCGATGGCGTGCTGGCGGTCGACGCGGAAGGCGCTTCGCTGCGCGGCTACTTCGATCCGCAGGGGCATTTCCGGATCGCGGCCGCGCCCGGTGGCGGGCAACTCCACGCGCGGCTGGAGATGCGCGACGGCGTGCTGCAGCCCGGCGGCACCGTGCGCTGGACCGCGCCGATGCAGGGTGTCGGCATCACCGGCGCGGCTCTGGACGGCGAAATACGGCTGGAGGCGAGCGTCGACGAGGACATCGCCCTGCGGCTGCAGGTGCCCGAACGCGAGGGCGGCACGCTCGACCTCGACGCCGAACTGAACCTGCAGGGCCGCCAGCTGCCGGTGCAGGGCGACCTGCACGCGGTGCTGCCGCGCGCCTCCGGACACGTGGTCGGGCACTGGCATTTCAAGTCGCTGGACTGGGTGCCGCGGATGTTCAACGCGCCGCCCTGGCTGCAGCTGGACGGCTCGGGCGACCTGGTGGCCGACCTGCGCCTGGAGGAGGGGCGGCCCGCGCCGGGCAGCCATGTCGAACTGCCGGACGTGGCGGTGGTGGCCACGGTCATGGGCAACGACATCAGCGGCCAGGGGCGCGTGCGCGCGGACCTGGGCGTGTCGGACTCCGGCGGACTGCAGACCCGGATCGGCGTGCAGCTGGACCGCTATTCGATCGCGGGCGCGCAGGCATCGTCGACGCCGTACGCGAAGGGCAACGACCTGCGGCTGGACGTGACCGTCGACGGCGTGCCGTCGCGCGACGGCGGCCTCGGCGCCAGCAGCGCGCACCTGCGCTTCACCGGTGCGCAGGTGCCGGACCTGCGGGTGTACAACCGCTTCCTGTCCGAGCAGATGCGGATCGAGGGCGGCAGCGGCACCGCCAGCGCGGACCTGGTCCTGGACGGCGCCGGTGGCATAGGCCATGGCACGGTCAGCGCGCAGGGCCACGGCGCGCGCATGTCGATGGGCGGGCGTGAATTGCGCGGCGATGTCGCACTGGATGCGCGCCTGAACCGGGCCGACCTGGAGCAGCGCCAGTTCGATCTCGATGGCAGCCAGGTGCGGCTGCGCAACGTGAGCTCGCGCGATGCCGACGGCCAGTCGCGACAGGGCTGGTGGACACAGGTCGATCTGCCCAGCGCGCGGATCGACCTGGCCGCGCCCAACTCGGTGTCGGGCAAGGTCCAGGTGCAGGCCAGCGACGTGGGCTTCCTGCTGGACCTGTTCGGCAACGGCCACGGCTACCCACACTGGATGGACCGGCTGGTGGATTCGGGCCAGGTCCAGGCCAGCGCGCGGGTGCACTGGCAGGGCGACACCCTGGTGCTGGACGACGTGCACGCGCGCAACGACCGTTACGAGGTCCAGGCCCGCCTGCGGCTGGCCGGCGACGACCGGCACGGTCAGTTGCTCGCACGCATGGGCGTGCTCTCAGCCGGGGTGGACTTGCGGAACGGCCAGCGCGACATGCACCTGGTCCGCGCCCGCGAATGGTTCGAGGCACAGCCCGCCCTGCTGCGCTGACGCCGTCGTCGGACCCCCTGTCACCGGTTTCAGCCAGCAGGTTCTCCCTATTCAGTTTTCCCGCGGAAAACTGCAGAAATTGAACCTACCGGTGCTGTTTTGCAGTGCAGCGTGCAAAGCCCCTAACGGCTCCTTCACGATGGCCCCGCATCCCGACGTGGGGGAGGGAGCAGGCCCGCTGGCAGTTCGCTGCAAGCGGGCTTTTTTTATGGTTATTGGCCCATTCGAGGGGATGGGTCGCGATGCCGAGGCAACTGCAACCGCAAGAGCGCCGGGGGTGGCCAGCTTCGGGCGGAGCCGCGGCAGTGCGGGTGTGTTGCGGTCGTCTCGGCGGCACATCCGTGTGCCGACTCACCGACGCGGCCATCGCTGGCCGCTGCCGCAACACACCCGCACTGCCACGTCTTCGGGGCGCTTTGGGGTCGTGGCTTCGTCATCGCCAACGGCCTGCCGGCTCCGTTCGTCGCCCGACGACCTGCTCTTGTGTAGGAGCCGGGCTTGCCCGCGACGCGACGCCGTCGGCACAGGCGACGCCCTCATGATTCCGACGCCCGTGTCGCCGACTGAAGTCAGCTCCTACAGGAGAGCGGCCGCGCCGTGGCTGTTGTAGGAGCCGGGTTCAGCCGGCGACCCGACGCCGTCGGCACAGGCGACGCCCTCGTGGTTCCGACGCCCGTGCCGCCAGCAAGCTGGGCTCCTACAGGAAGCCCGAGACCATCGGGCGCGGCGGCTTTGATGGCGACGCATGACGTGGGGAACGGGCGACAGGCGCATGCCACAATCGCCGCGATGAGCATCCGACCTGGCCAGGCGGCCGATTCCCCCTCCGACACTGGCGGCGACAGCGAAGCATTGCGCGTCCGCATCGGCACGCGCGCGCTGGCCAGCCTGCGCGCGGCCGCGCCGCGCCATGCGGCGCTGCTGGAGGATGCGGGCCTGTGCGCGCGTGTCGAGCGCGTGGCCCTGGCCAGCGACTTCGCGGTCGACACCCTGCGCCGGCAGCCGGCGCTGCTGGAGCACCTGGCCGCGGACGATCCGGCCCCGTTGCCCGAACCGCGGCTGGATCCGGCGCAACCGCTGGCCTGGCCGACCCAGCTGCGCCAGTACCGCACCGCCGAATCCACGCGGCTGGTGTGGCGCGACGTGCTCGGCCTGGACGACGTCGACGCCACCCTGGCGGGCAGCACGGGTCTGGCCGAGGCCTGCCTGCGCCTGGCGCTGGAAGCGGTGGAGCGCGAGTTCGCCGAACGCCACGGCGTGGTCCGCGACGCCGCCGGCGCGGCCCAGCGGCTGGTGGTGTTCGGGCTGGGCAAGCTCGGCGGCGGCGAGCTGAACTTCTCCTCCGACATCGACCTGGTCTACGCGTATCCGCACGACGGCGAGTCCGACGGCCGCCGCGCGCTTGCGGCCGAGGACTATTTCGCGCGGCTTGGCCAGCGCCTGGCCAAACTGCTGGACGAGGTCACCGGCGACGGCTTCTGCCACCGCGTCGACCTGCGCCTGCGCCCGTTCGGCAACGCTGGGCGGGTGGCGTGGTCGTTCGCGGCGATGGACCAGTACTTCCAGCGCGAGGGCCGCGACTGGGAGCGCTACGCCTGGCTCAAGGCGCGCGCGGTCGCCGGCGATATCGATGCCGGCGAGGCGTGGCTGGAAACGCTGCGCCCGTTCGTCTACCGGCGCTACCTCGACTACACCGCGCTCGACGGCCTGCGCACGATGAAGGCGGCGATCGTGGCCGAGATGCAGCGCCGGGACATGGCCGACGACCTCAAGCGCGGTCCCGGCGGCATCCGCGAGATCGAGTTCCTGGTGCAGTCGCTGCAGCTGATCCGCGGCGGCCGCGAGCCGGCGCTGCGCGGGCGCCGGCTGCTGCCGGCGCTGGAGGCACTGGTCGCGGCCGGGCAGATCGCGCCGGACCACGGCCAGGCACTGGCCGCGGCCTACCGCTTCCTGCGCCGGCTGGAGAACCGGGTGCAGATGCTGCGCGACGCGCAGACCCATGCGCTGCCGGAGGCCGACGAGGATCGCCTGCGCCTGGCGGCCGCGCTGGGATACGACGGCTGGGAAACACTGCAGCAGGCACTGGCGCAGTACCGGGCGCAGGTATCGGCCGAGTTCGACGCGCTGCTGGTGCCGCGCCGTGGCGAAGCGGCGCCGGACGCGCTGGAAAGCTACTGGCGCGCGCTGCCCGACGGCGGCCAGGCGCAGGCGCTGGCCGATGCCGGTTTCGCCGACGCCGAGGGTGCCGACGCGTCGCTGCGCGACTTCGCCCGCGGCAACGGCGTGCGCGCGCTGTCGGACGCGGCGCGCACGCGACTGGACCGGGTGGTGCCGGCGCTGCTCGGTGCCGCCGCGCGCTCGGCGCAGCCGGAGGCGGCGCTGCGGCGCCTGCTCGGCCTGCTGCAGGCGGTCCTGCGCCGCGCCAGCTACCTGGCCCTGCTCGACGAGCAGCCCAGCGCGCTGGCGCGGCTGGTCGACGTGCTCGCCCGCAGCGCGCTGCTGGCCGAGCGCATCGCCGCCTACCCGTTGCTGCTGGACGAACTGCTCGATGCGCGCGTGGCCGGGTCCATGCCCGACGCGGCGGCGATGCGCGCGGCGTGCGCGGCCGCGGTGCAGGCGCAGGGCGACGATCCGGAAGCCGCCCTGCGCGCGCTCAACGAGGTGCGGCAGGCGCTGAGCTTCCGCATCGCCCTGGCCGCGCTGGACCGGCGCCAGCCGGCGGAGGACAGCGCGCGGCAGCTGGCGGCGCTGGCCGACGCGGTGGTGACCGAGGTACTGGGCATGGCCGACGCCGAGGTGGTGGCCGCGCACGGGCCGCTGCCCGGTGGCCGCTTCGCCGTGGTCGGCTATGGCAGCCTGGGTGGCAGCGAGCTGGGATTCGGCTCGGACCTGGACCTGGTGTTCCTGTACGACGCCGATCCGGCGGCGGTGTCGGACGGCAGGCGTCCGCTGGAGGCGGCGCGCTGGTACGCGCGGCTGGCGCAGAAGGTGGTCGCCCTGCTCGGCGCGGTGACCAGTGCCGGCCGCCTGTACGAGACGGACATGCGCCTGCGCCCGGACGGCGGCAAGAGCCTGTTGGTGTCGTCGCTGGCCAGCTACGAGGACTACCAGCTGCAGCGCGCCTGGACCTGGGAGCACCAGGCGCTGGTGCGGGCGCGGCCGGTCGCCGGCGACGCCTCGCTGTGCGCCGATTTCGAACGGATACGCGCACGTACGCTGGGCCGCACGCGCGACGCGACAGCGCTGGCGGCCGACGTGGACCAGATGCGCCAGCGCATGCGTGCCGAACTGGACCGCAGTGACGCGGCGCGGTTCGACCTCAAGCAGGGCGCCGGCGGTCTGGTCGACCTGGAGTTCCTGTTGCAGTACGGCGTGCTGGCGGGCGCCGCCGCCACGCCCGCGCTGCTGGAGCCACGCGACAGCCCCGGGCTGCTCGGTGCGCTGGCCGCCTGCGCCTGGCTGGAGGCGGAGGAGGCGCAGACACTGCACCACGCGCATGCGGTGCTGCTGGAGGCGGGCCTGGCCTGCACGCTGGACCGTCGTCCGCGGTTGGCCGCGGAGACCGAGGCGATCACCGCCGCGCGAGGGCAGATCACGCACGCAGTGCAGCGGCACGGCTTGCGGTTCGATCCGTAGCGACGGTCTCTGCCCGTCGTCCCCGCGCGGGCGGGGACCCGGCAAGTCGGGCGCAGGGTGACCCGGCGCGCCGCGTGGCATGCATGCCACGCGCACGTCAGGCCATCGGGCGGTGCGGCCCTAGGTGGTCGATCCATGCGGGCGTCGCTTCGCGGCGTTTGGCTGCCATGGCTGCTGCGCGCGAATGCGTCGCTTGACGTCCCTGGTCCCCGCAGCGGTGCGACAGGGTTGCAGCGGCCAACGCGGTCCCGCGCGGTGCCTGGCTGGAGGCTAGAGCGGCTCCCGCGACGGTGCGGCGAGGCCCAGGCGTTCGCGGACCACATCGGCCACCCGCGCGGTCTCGCGCAGCGGCACCACCGGGAAGTGCGCGGGTCCGTCGTCGGCTTCGCGGATGCGGTCGCGCGCCTGCAGCGCGTGCAGGAACGCGCCGATCTTCCCGGTCGCGCATCCCGGCGCGAACACGTGCACCGGCACGGACGTGGCGCAGGCCTCGGACAGCATGTTCACCGAGTCGGGCGTGCAGATGATGCGGTCGGCGCAGGCCAGCATGCCCGGATAGGGATTGGCGCCGCTGCCGTCCCAGAGCAGGCCGGGCAGCCCGCGCACGGCATCGCGCAGGCCATCGATCGCCGCGGCCGGCGTGCGCCGCGACACCGTGGCCAGGAGGCTGCCGCCCTCGGCCCGTACCCGTTGCCGCAGTTGTTCCAGCAGCGCCTGCAGCCCGGCCACGGTCCAGCGCGCATGCCGGGTCGGCCCGCCGACCAGCAGCACCCGGCGCGGCTGCGGCAGCGCCAGCAGGGCGCGGAAGCGGCCGGTGGCGTCGGCCAGCCAGGCGTCGTCGACCGGGTTGAGGCTGCCCAGCACCGGGACCACGTTCGCGCCGCGCAGGCCGTCGTGCTCGGGGGCGACGACGATGTCCCAGTGCCGGCTGTCCAGCCGCGGGTCGAGGATCTGCACCGTACGCGCGCCGCGTTCGCGCAGCAGGCGGGTCGCCAATGCGCCCTGGCGGCCGCAGCCGATCGCCAGCGCCGGAGGCGGCCGGGTCAGGGCGGTGGCGAACGCCGGGCCGAACGCGTGGCGGCTGCCGGGCAGCCGGCGCGGCGCGAGCCAGCGCCATGGCCGGCACGGTTCCAGCGGCGGGATGTGCGCGGCGACCGCCAGTGCGCGGGCCAGCGCTTCGGCCTGGCGCAGGTTGCCGGCATGGCCGTCGGTGAGGAGCCAGGTGGCGGTGCCGGTCGGAGTTCGTTGCGGAAACGACATCAATTCGTTCCGGAGCAAGTTCATAAAAGCGCTGTTGCAACACTCTACACTGGCGCCCTGTCTGGGAGCCGTGCAGCCGAAGCCTGCGGCCCCGCCACGAAACCCGGGGACCGATGATGCCGCACCCGCTGAACGATGCCGCGCTGGACCAGTTGTTCCGCACCGCCCGCAGCTACAACGCCTTCCGCGGCGAGGTCGGCGACGACACCCTGCGCCGGCTCTACGACCTGCTGAAGTTCGGGCCGACCCAGGCCAACACCACCCCGGCGCGGTTCGTATTCGTGAAGTCGGCCGAGGCCAAGGCCAAGCTCGGCCCGGCGCTGGACCCCGGCAACTACCAGAAGACCATGGACGCGCCGGTGACCGTGATCATCGGCCGCGACGAGGATTTCCACGAGAAGCTGCCGTTCCTGTTCCCGCATGCCGACGCCAAGGCCTGGTTCGACGGCCCGCGCGAGCACCGGCAGAAGCCGGCGCTGCGCAACATGGGCCTGCAGGCCGGCTACCTTATCCTGGCCGCGCGCGCGCTGGGCCTGGATGCCGGCCCGATGAGCGGCTTCGACAACGCCCAGGTCGACGCGGCGTTCTTCGCCGGCACCAATATCAAGTCCGACATCCTCGTGAACCTCGGCCAGGGCGACCCGGCCAGCATCTTCCCGCGCTCGCCGCGGCTGCCGTTCGACGAGGCCGCGCGCATCGAATGATGCGTCCGGCCCGGCGTCCCTCCACCTGCATTCCAGAAGGAGTTTTCTCCATGCGCATCCGCCTGTTGTCCGCCGCCGCCCTGCTCGCCTTCGCCGCTGCGCCGGCTTTCGCCGCGCCGGTGACCTACACGCTCGACCCGACCCACACCAACGTGCTGGCGCAGTGGAACCACCTCGGCTTCTCCAACCCGTTCGCCAACTTCGGCGACGTCGAGGGCACCCTGGTCTACGACGCCGCCGACGTCGGCAAGTCCAGCGTCCAGCTGACGCTGCCGATCTCGGGCCTGGAGGCGTTCAGCGCGAAGTTCAACGAGCACTTGCGCAGCCCGGATTTCTTCGACGCCGCCAAGTACCCGAATGCGACTTTCAAGAGCACCCGGGTCGAGGCTGCCGGCGAAGGCAAGCTGAAGGTGACCGGCGACCTGACGATCAAGGACGTCACTCGGCCGGTGGTGCTTGACGTGACCCTGAACAAGGCTGGCGAGCATCCGATGAGGAAGGTGCCGGCGATCGGCTTCGACGCCACCGCCACCATCAGCCGCACCGAGTTCGGCGTCGGCGCCTACGTGCCGAACATTGGCGACGAAGTCACCCTGCGCATCACCACCGAGGCCACTGCGGCCAAGGCCAAGTAAAGCCGGCGGTCTCTCCCTCCCCCCGCCGCGCGCCGGCCCGTGGATCACGGGCCGGCGTTTTTGTTTGGGGTCTTGGTCCATTTGAGGGGACGGGCTGTGACGGCAACCGCAACTGCAACTGCAACCGCAAGAGCGCCTGGGGTGGCCGGCTCCGGGCTGAGCCGCGGCAGTGCGGGTGTGTTGCGGTCGGCTCGACGGCACATCCGTGTGCCGACTCGCCGACGCGGCCATCCCTGGCCGCTGCCGCAACACACCCGCACCGCCGCGTCTTCGGGAGCTTTGGGGTCGTAGCTCCGCTCCGGCGTCCAGAAGCAACGGCCGTCGTTGCGCTGTTCTGTAGGAGCCGGGCTTGCCTGCGACACGACGCCGTCGGCACAGGCGAGGTCCTCGTGATCCCGACGCCCGTGTCGCCGACTGAAGTCAGCTCCTACAGGAGAGCGGTTGCGCCGCGGCTGTTGTAGGAGCCGGGTTCAGCCAGCGACACGACGCCGTCGGCACAGGCGAGGTCCTCGTGATCCCGACGCCCGTGTCGCCGACTGAAGTCAGCTCCTACAGAAGAGCGGTTGCGCCGCGGCTGTTGTAGGAGCCGGGTTCAGCCGGCGACCCGACGCCGTCGGCACAGGCGACGCCTTCGTGATCCAGACGCCCGTGTCGCCGACTGAAGTCAGCTCCTACAGAAGAGCGGCCGCGCCGCGGCTGTTGTAGGAGCCGGGTTCAGCCGGCGACACGACGACCTCGGCACAGGCGGCGCCCTCATGATCCCGACGCCCATATCGCCAGCAAGCTGGGCTCCTACAGAAAGCCTAGGGCCATCGGACGCAGCGGCCTTTCGCCAGGCGATGGAGGCCACGACCGCAACACACCTGGCCTGCCGCGGCTCAGCCCGAAGCCGATCACGCCCAACGCTGTTGCCGTTGCAGTGCGGACCCACCGCCTGGTAATCGGCGAACAACCGTTTTCCTGCCCAGCCACCGCCCGGCGGGCGCGCTGCTAGAATCGGCGCCTGTTTCGCACCGCCTGCCGCACGCCATGACCACGACCGCCACCGCGCCCGCCAACGCCGAGAAGCGCTACACCGTGCACCGGGCCGACCTGCCGCTGAGCTGCCCGACCCCGGAGATGGCGCTGTGGAATTCGCATCCGCGGGTCTACCTGCCGGTCGAGGACGCGCCCGACCACCAGGCCCAGTGCCCGTACTGCGGCGCGATCTACCGGCTGGTCGACTGACCCCGCGACCCGCCCGCAGGCCGGCCCGGTGAGTCGCCGCCTGACCGTGGTCCAGCTGCTGCCGGCCCTGGCGTCCGGGGGCGTCGAACGTTCCACCCTGGAGATCGCCGTCGCGCTGGTCGCGGCCGGGCACCGGGCCATCGTCGTCTCTGCCGGCGGGCGGCTGCTGCCGGCGCTGCAGGCGACCGGCGCGGAACACGTCGAATTGGACATCGGCCGCAAGTCGCCGGCAGTGCTGCGCCACCTGCCGGCGCTGCGCGCGCTGCTGCGGCGCGAGGGCGCCGACATCGTCCACGCACGCTCGCGGCTGCCGGCCTGGCTGGGGCGGATGGCGCTGGCCACGCTGCCTGCCGCGCGGCGGCCGCGCTGGATCACCACCGTGCACGGGCTGAACTCGCCGGGCCGCTACAGCGCGGTGATGGCCAGCGGCGAACGCGTGGTGTGCGTGTCGGAGACGGTGCGCGACTACGTCCTGCAGCACTACCCCGCGACCCCGCCGCAGCGGCTGCGGGTGATCCCGCGCGGGATCGACCCGGCGCAGTTCCCGCGGCGGCCGCATCCGGATCCGCAGGCGCGCGCGCAGGTCGCGCAGGAACATCCTGCGCTGGCCGGCCAGGGCCCGCTGTTGCTGCTGCCCGGCCGCGGCACGCGTCTGAAAGGACATAGAGACGCACTGCAGCTGCTGGCCGCGCTGCGCGCCGGACCGTTCCCGGAGGCGCAGCTGTGGATGCCCGGCGCGCGCGAGGTCGGGCGCGAGGCGTACCTGGACGAACTGCAGGCGCAGGCGGCGCAGCTGGAGGTCGCCGCGGCGGTCCTGTTCACCGCACCGACCTCGCGCATCGCCGAGGCGTACGCGGCCAGCGACCTGGTGCTGCAGCTCTCGCGCAAGCCCGAGGCGTTCGGCCGCACCGTGGCCGAGGCGCTGTCGGTCGGTCGCCCGGTATTGGGCTGGGCGCATGGCGGCGTCGGTGAACTGCTGGCGCAGCTGCAGCCGCAGGGCGCGGTGCCGGCGTTCGACGCCACGGCGCTGGCCACCACCGCGGCCGCGCTGCTGCGCGCGCCGCCGCGTCCGCCCGACGCCATTCCCTACACGCTGCAGGCGATGCAGCAGGCGACCCTGGATCTGTATGCCGAACTGGCCGGCTGAACACGACACCGCGCCTGCGCGCGCCTTCGCCTGGACCCCGTGGTGGGTGCTGGCCTTCGTCGCATTGTGGCCGCTGCCCGGCTTGGCCGAGGGCGTGCTCGCGCTGGGCGCGCTGGCGGTGCTGGCGCAGCTGGCGGTCACCCTGGCCAAGGGCCGGCCGTTGCCGCTGGACCGGCGCGCGGCGTGGCTGGCGACTGCACTGTTCGCGGCCTACTGGCTGCCCGAGCTGCTGTCGGCGCCCGACGCGCTTGACCGCGGCCGGGCATGGAAGGAGGCCGCCGCCGACCTGCGCTACCTGCCGTTCCTGTGGGCGGTGGCGATCGCGCTGCACGCCGCGCGCGGCCGGCGCCTGGTCTTCCCCGGGCTGGCGATGATCGCCGCGATATGGACCCTGGATGCGCTGCTGCAGGCGGCGTCGGGTACCAGCCCGCTGTTCTGGAGCCTGGATACGCTCAAGCGCATGGCCGCGGGCGAGGGCTTCTGCACGGCGGCCGAGGTGCTGGCCGCCGACCGGCTCAGCGGTGTGTTCGGGCCCTGCAACCTCAAGCTGGGCCTGGTGCTGGCGAGCCTGTCGCCGTTCCCGCTGGCCGCGGCGGCGCGGCGCTTCGGCGCGGCCGGCTGGTGCGTGGCGGCGCTGGCCCTGGGCGCGGCGGTGCTGCTCGGCGGCGCGCGCGCGGCCTGGCTGACCTACGCGCTGGTGCTGGCGTTCTCGGGCTGGCAGGTGCTGGGCGCGCGCCGGCTGCTGGGGTTCGCCGCCGCCGGCGTGGCCGGGCTGCTGGTGCTGTACGCGGTCTCGCCGCAGCTGCAGCAGCGGGTGGCGCGCACCGCGCTGGCGTTCGAACAGGCGCAGGACGGGGTCGACGGCGCGCTGTCCGGGCGTGGCCGGATCTGGCAGGGCGCGGCCTGCATGGCCGCCGCGCATCCGTTGAATGGCGTGGGCGTGCGCGGCTTCCGGGTCGCCTGGGAAGCCTGCGACCCGGCGCCGGCACAGGCGCCGGCCTGGGGCGAAGGCGACGCCTACCACGCGCACCAGCTGGTGCTGGAACTGCTCAGCGAGACCGGCGCGCTCGGCCTGCTGCTGTGGCTGGCGGGCGCATGGGTGGTGTGGCGCAGCTGGCGCGCGGCCGACGCGACCGCGCGCGACCGAGCACGGCCGGCGCTGCTGGCGCTGGCGGTGACGGTGTTCCCGTTCAACACCCACCTGGCGTTCTATTCGACCTTCTGGGGCGGGCTGGCGCTGCTGCTGGCCGGGCTGTACGCCGGCGCCCTTTACGGCCGCGACGACCGCTCCTTGTAGGAGCCGGGTTCAGCCGGCGACACGGGCGTCGGAATCATGGGGGCGTCGCCTGTGCCGATGTCGTCGCGTGGTCGGCTGAACCCGGCTCCTACAAAGGCAGTACACGACTGCTTTCCTGTAGGAGCCGGCATGACGGCGACGCGGGCGTCGGGTGTACGAAATGGTCGCCTGTGCCGAGGTCACGAGCGTCAGGTACACGAGGAAAGGGTGGCATGTCGCCGGCTGAACCCGACTCCTGCAAAGGCCAGGCACCCTACCGGTCGTAGTACGTGCCGCGTCCCTGCGGCTGGCGCTTGAAGCGGCGGTGGATCCACAGGTACTGCGCCGGCGCCTCGCGCACCATCGCCTCGATCGCCGCGTTCACCCGCGCGGTGTCGGCGACCGCGTCCTGGCTGGGGAACTCCGCCAGCGGCGGCGCCACCCGCAGCACGTAGCGCCCGCCCTCGCGGCGGTGGAAGAACGGCACCACCGCGCAGCCGGTCAGCCGCGCCAACTGGTGGGTGGCGGTGATGGTCGAGGCCGGCATGCCGAAGAACGGCGCGAACACCGTGTCCTTGCCGCGCATGTCCTGGTCCGGTGCGTACCAGAGGAAACCGCCGCGCTTGAGGTGGCGCACCGCGCCGCGCAGGTCGCTGTTGCCGAACATCGCCGTGGCGTAGCGCAGGCGCCCGCGCTTGACCGCCCATTCCATCACCGGGTCGCGGTGGCGGCGGTACATGCCTGCCAGCGGCATGTGGTCGCACATCAGCCGGCCGCACATCTCCAGGGTCATGAAGTGGCCGGAGACCAGCAGCACGCCGCGGCCCCCGGCCTGCAGCGCGCGCAGGTGCTCCAGGCCCTCGATGCGCACGTCGCGCCGCATCGGCGCCACGCCGCCCCACCAGGCGCGGGCGAACTCGAACAGGCCCACGCCCAGCGCGTCGAAGCTGTCGCGCAGCAGGCGCGCGCGCCAGGCCGGCGGTTCCTCGGGGAAGCACAGGTCGATGTTCACCTGTGCCGCGCGCCGGCGCGTGCCGGCCAGGTGGAACGCCAGCCAGCCCACGCCGCGGCCGATCGCGCGCTGCCACAGCCAGGGCAGGCGCGCGGCCGCGGTCATCGCGCCCAGGCCCAGCCACATCGGCCAATGGCGCGGGGTGAAGGGCGGACGCGGCGGCGGCGTGTCGGGCGTGGTCATCGGGCGATTCTACGGCTTCGTCCACGGCCCGGACCCATGGGCTCGGCTATGCTTCGCGGATGCCGAACGAAGCCAAGCGGAAGGAACCGGGCGAGGGTGCCCTGCGCGCACTGTATTCGTTCGCCCTGTACCTGCTCTCGCCGTTCACGCTCTACCACCTGATCACGCGCGGCTTCCGCGTCCGCGAGTACTTCCGCCGCTGGGACGAGCGCTATGCCTCCTACGGCACCCAGCCCGGGCGCCCGTGCGTGTGGCTGCATGCGGTGTCGGTAGGCGAGGTCAACGCGGCCGCGCCGCTGGTCAACGCGCTGCTCAAGCAGCGGCCGGACATCCGCTGGGTCATCACCACGATCACCCCGACCGGTTCGGACCGGGTGCGCGCGCTGTGGAGCGAGCAGGTCGAGCACGTCTACCTGCCCTATGACCTGCCCGGCAGCACGGCGCGCTTCCTGCAGCATTTCCGGCCCCACCTGGCGCTGATCATGGAAACCGAGCTGTGGCCGAACATCCTGTTCGGTTGCCGCGACCTGGGCATCCCGGTGTACATCCTCAACGCGCGGCTGTCGGCACGTTCGCTGCGCGGCTACCGCCTGCTGCGGCCGCTGATCGGGCGCGCCCTGCGCACGGTCAAGTGCGTGGCCGCGCAGTCGGCCGCCGACGCGCGCCGCTTCCAGAAGCTGGGCGCGCATCCGGAGCAGGTGCAGGTGCTGGGCAACCTCAAGTACGACGTGGCCGTGCCGGACGGGCTGGACGGCTTCCGCGCGGCGTTCTCGGCCGCGCTGGGCGCGACGCGCCCGGTGTGGCTGGCGGCCAGCACCCACGAGGGCGAGGAGGCGGAGGTGGTGGCCATCCACCGGCGCCTGCGCGCGCGCTGGCCGGACCTGCTGCTGTTGTGGGCGCCGCGCCATCCGGAGCGCTTCGCGCGGGTGCAGGCGGTGGCGGCCGACGCCGGCTGGAAAGTGGGGGCGCGCAAGCGCGACACCTGGCCGCAGCCGGGCCAGGACGTGTTCGTGATCGACACGCTGGGCGAGCTGATGGCGTTCTATGCCTGCGCGGACGCGGCCTTCGTCGGCGGCAGCCTGCAGCCGATCGGTGGCCACAACCTGCTGGAGCCGGCGGCGGTCGGCACGGCGGTGGTCACCGGCCCGCACCTGCACAACTTCGCCGAGATCTCCAGCCGCATGGAGGAGGCCGGTGCGCTGCGCATTGGCCACGACGCCGGCGAAGTGGCCGACGCGCTGGAAGCGCTGCTGGCCGATCCGGCGGCGCGCCGGGCGATGGCCGATGCGGGCAGCGACCTGGTCGACCAGGGACGCGGCGCGCTGCAGCGGACGCTGGAGCTGGTCGCCGGCGACCTGCCGGCGCCGGTGGAAACCGCGGCGCCCGCCGCCGCGGCGCCGGCCTGAGAGTGCCGGAACGCACAGGGCCGCCCGGAGGCGGCCCTGTCTGTCGCAACCGTTGGCTGGTATTACTGGCGTGCCGGCGGATTGGCCAGCTGCGCTTCCGCGTCGACGCTCAGCATGGCGTTGACCTGGCGCAGCTGCTCGATGTCCAGGTCGCCCACGGCCTGGGCCAGCAGCAGGCGGTTGAGCAGGAAGTTGTAGCGCGAGCGCGCGTACTCGACCTGCGCGGCGAACAGGGTGCGCTGGTTCTGGACCACGTCCAGCACCGTGCGGGTGCCCACTTCCAGGCCGACCTGCGAGGCGTCGAAGGCGCTCTGCGCCGAGACCACCGCCAGGCGGCGGGCCTCGACCTCGCTGACACCGGCGACCAGCGCCTGGTACAGGTTGCGGGTGTTGCGGTCC
Organism: Pseudoxanthomonas suwonensis; assembly: GCF_000972865.1. Taxonomy (NCBI): domain Bacteria; kingdom Pseudomonadati; phylum Pseudomonadota; class Gammaproteobacteria; order Lysobacterales; family Lysobacteraceae; genus Pseudoxanthomonas; species Pseudoxanthomonas suwonensis. The sequence goes on along the minus strand of NZ_CP011144.1, from coordinate 1,222,152 downwards.
AGCGCGCGGCGCTGCTGCTCGTAGCGGTCCTGGGCGATGTCGCGCTGGGCCAGGGCCTGGCGCACGCGCGACTGGGTCGCGCCGCCGGCGAAGATCGGCACGCTCAGGGTCAGGCCGACGCTGCTGCCGGTGCTGTCGCCGGTGACGCCGCCACCGCCGCCCACGCTGTCGCCCCAGGCCGCGTCCTTGCCCCAGCCGCCGCTCAGCGACAGGGTCGGGTAATGGCCGCCGCGCGCGGTCTGCACGCTGGCCTCGGCCGCGTCGGTCTGCAGCTGCGTGGCGCGCAGCGTCGGGTTGTTGTCGATCGCGCGGGCGACCCAGCCGTCGGCGTCGGCGTGCACGGCCGGCAGCTCGGGGCGGAAGTCGATCGGCAGCGCGCGCAGGTTGGCGACCGGCTGGCCGGTCAGTTCGGCCAGCGCCTGGTAGGCGTCGGCCAGCGCGTTGCGGACCAGGATGGTGTTGGCGCGGGCCTCGTCGTACTGGGCACGGGCCTCGTGCACGTCGGTGATCGGGGCCAGGCCCACTTCCAGGCGCTTGTCGGCGTAGTCGAACTGGCGCCTGCCGGCGGACTCGTTGGTCTCGGCTGCGGCCAGCGATTCGATCGCCACCAGCACGTCGAAGTAGGCCGCGGCGGTGCGCACCATCAGGTCGTCGTTGGCCGCGTCCAGGTTGTGGTCGGCGGCCTGGCTCAGCGCGCGCTGGGCGCGCAGGCTGGAGAACTGGCTCCAGTTGAACAGGGTCTGGCTGGCGCTGACGCCGTAGCTGCGGCTGGTACCGGTGAACGAGCCGCTGACGCCGTCGTACTCAGTGCGCGAGCGGCGCAGGGTCGCGTCGCCGCCCAGCTGCGGCAGCAGCGCGGCGCGGGCCTGCACCTGGCCTTCCTTGTCGTACAGCGTGCTGGACTCGGCGATCGCCAGCTGCGGGTCGCCGTTGCGGGCCATCTCGTAGGTCTGCAGCAGGTCGGCGGCCTGCGCGGAACCGGTGGCGAGGGCGGCGGCCAGTGCCAGGGCGAGGGAACGGCGGATCATCAGCGGCTTCCTTTCTTGGTGTGCGGGCCGCGCTGCACTGCGGTCCGTCGAGGGGGATTGTCGGTGCCGGCCGCGCCGCGTGGCGCGACCGTCAGAACAGGAACTGCGGCACCGGCTCGGCACCGTGCAGGTAGTCGAGCTCGGTTTCGAACAACGATTCGGTGGCCGCGGCGTTGACCGTGTCGGCCTTGGCCAGGCGCACGGCCTCCATCACCGGGGCATGGCCGCGGACCACGAACAGGCGGCCGCCCGGGCGCAGCCACTGCAGGAACCGCGCCGGGACCTCGGCCACCGCGCCGGTCACGCAGACCGCGTCGAACTGGCGCGCGCCGGCGTCGTAACGCAGCGCGTCGGCCACCTCGATGCGGACGCTGGTGCCCAGGCCGGTGGCGTCCAGGCGCGCGCGGGCGGCCTCGGCCAGTTCCGGAACCAGCTCCAGGCTGACCACTTCCCGGGCAAGGGCGGCCAGGCAGGCGCTGATGTAGCCGCTGCCGGTGCCCACTTCCAGCACGCTGTCGCCGGGCTGCAGCTGCAGCGCCTGCAGCATGCGGCCCTCGACCACCGGTTTCATCATCGTCGCGCCGTGGCCCAGCGGCAGCTCCAGGTCGGCGTAGGCGAGCGCGCGGTGCGCCTCGGGCACGAACGCCTCGCGCGGCACGCGGCCGACCACGTCGAGCACGGCCATGTCCAGCACGTCCCAGGGACGGACCTGCTGTTCCACCATCAGTTCGCGGGCACGGGCGTAATCGATCGTCATGGGGAAGTCATCAAACGCGGGAGGCCGGGCATTCTACCGGGCCGGAACGCCGCTTGCCGGGAAGGATCGCCGTGGCCGCCGGGGCCGACGCAGTGCCGGAAGTCACCGCGACCTCCGTCGCCGGGCCGATCCTGGCGCGCCCGGTCTGGCCGGCTCAGGCGGCATAGGCGCGGAGGAAGAAGTCGACCGTGGCGTCGATGTGGCGCGCCACCTCGGCCGGGCTGGGGTCCACGCACAGGCCACAGGCCATCATCGGGTGCAGCTCGCCCTTGAGTAGGGAGAAGAACTGCGAGGCGGCGAGGGCGACGTCGTCGATCCGCAGCTGGCCGCGCCCGACCCGGGCCTGCAGGAACTGGCCGAACGCGTCCTGCACCCGGCGCGGGCCGGCGTTCCAGAACAGCTCGCGCAGCGCGTTCTCGGCGGTGCCCGGGGTGTTCATCATGCGGTGCATGCTGATCGCCTCCTCGCTGGTGATCAGCTTGAAGAAGGCAAGGCCGATGGCGCGCAGCTGATCGCGCAGCGGGCCCTCCGGCGGGCTGACGAACAGGTCGTCCGGCAGCACCTCTTCGCACTTGGCGGCGATGGCCGCGGAGAACAGCGTCTCCTTGTCGCCGAAGTGGCTGTAGACGGTCAGCTTCGATACGCCGGCGGCGGCCGCGATCTGGTCCATGCTCACGCCCTGGTAGCCCTGTTCGATGAACAGACGCTTGGCGGCCTCCAGGATCGACGCGCGCTTGCCCAGGTCCTTGGGGCGGCCGGGGCCGGCCGGGCGGGTGGGCGTGGGGGACAGGGATGGGGCGGATTGCTTGCGGGTCATGCGGTAATACTAGACTAATCGGTTTTCTATTTATACCATACCGGCTGGTTCAATATTGAACGACGGGATGGCGGCGGCGATGAAGAAGGGATTCCGGAGCACCGGCGGTGCGCTGATCGTACTGGCCGCGGCGCTGGCGGCGGGCTGCGGCGACGGCGGGCAGGCGGTGGAGTCCCGCCGTCCGGTCTGGGTGGTGCAGCCGCAGGCAGCCGGCGCAGGCCCGGCGCTGGCTTTCCCCGGCGAGGTGCATGCGCGCGAGGAGAGCCCGCTGTCGTTCCGGGTCGGTGGCAAGCTGGTGCGGCGCGCGGTGGATGCCGGCGCGCGGGTCGAGCAGGGCCAGGTGCTGGCCGAGCTCGATCCGGCCGACCAGTCGCTGCAGGCGCAGGCCGCGCGGGCGCAGCTGGCCGCGGCCGAGGCCGAACTGGCGCGGGCCAAGGGCGACCTGGACCGCTACGCCCAACTGGTCGAACAGCAACTGGTGAGCCGTTCCACCTACGAGGCGCAGAAGGCCGCCTACGAGGCCGCCGCCGGCCAGGCCCGCGCCGCCCGCGCGCAGTGGGACGTGACCCGCAACCAGGCCGGTTACACCGAACTGCGCGCGCCGCGTTCCGGCGTGATCGCCTCGCGCCAGGCCGAGGCCGGCCAGGTGGTAGCCGCCGGCCAGACCATCTTCATCATGGCCGCCGACGGTGGCCGCGAGGTCGCCATCGACCTGCCCGAGGACCGTATCCGCCAGTTCAAGGTCGGCGACGCGGCGCAGATCGAACTATGGAACAACCCAGGCCGGCGCCTGCCGGGCACGATCCGCGAGATCGCCGCGGCCGCCGACGCGCAGACCCGCAGCTTCGCCGCGCGCGTGGCGCTGGACGAGGCCGCGCAGGGCGAGGTCGAGCTCGGCCAGAGCGCGCGCGTCTACCTGGACCAGCCCGCCACCGACGGCAGCCTGCAGGTGCCGCTGTCGGCGCTGCAGCGCGGCGACGACGGCGCTGCCGCGGTGTGGGTGGTGCGCGAGGGCAAGGTCCTGCGGGTGCCGGTGACCGCCGGCAAGTTCGGCAGCGAGAGCGTCTCGGTGACGGGAGCGCTGAAGGCTGAAGACTGGGTCGTGGCCGCCGGCGGCCACCTGCTGCGCGAGGACGAACTGGTGGCGCCCGTGGATCGCGACAACGCTCCCGTGGATCAAGCGCTGTCGACACCCGCAACGGAGGAGTCGCGGTGAGGTCCTCGGGTCGACCCGCGCACGCGGCCATCGCCCTTCCCCCGCCGGGGCAAGGGGACGGGATGGGGGCCGGGCTCCATCGCGGGCATCCCATGGCTGCGCGCTGCTTCTTCCCTTATTCCAGGTCCTGACCCATGCGCCGCTTCAACCTCTCCGAATGGGCGCTGCACAACCGCGGCCTGGTCCTGTACTTCATGGTCGCGGTGGCGGTGATCGGCACCTGGTCCTACCTGCGCCTGGGCCAGAGCGAGGACCCGCCGTTCACCTTCAAGGCGATGGTGGTGCGCACGGTGTGGCCGGGCGCCACCGCCGAGGAAGTGTCCAGGCAGGTCACCGAGCGCATCGAGAAGGCGGTGATGAACACCGGCAAGTACGAGTTCGTGCGCAGCTATTCGCGCCCGGGCGAGTCGCAGGTGATCTTCATGGCGCGCGATTCGCTGAGGTCGAAGGACGTGCCCGACCTCTGGTACCAGGTGCGCAAGAAGGTCGGCGACATCCGCCCGACCCTGCCCGAGGGGGTGGTCGGCCCGTTCTTCAACGACGAGTTCGGCGACACCTTCGGCAACATCTACGCGCTGACCGGGCCGGGCTTCGACTACGCCATGCTCAAGGACTACGCCGACCGCATCCAGCTGGAACTGCAGCGGGTGCCCGACGTGGGCAAGGTCGAGCTGCTCGGCCTGCAGGACGAGAAGGTCTGGATCGAGATCGACAACACCAAGCTGGCCACCCTGGGCATCCCGCTGCAGCTGGTGCAGCAGGCGCTGGAAGGGCAGAACGCGGTGGTGCCGGCCGGCTTCTTCGAGACTCCGTCCGAGCGCGTGCAACTGCGCGTGGACGGGCCGTTCCGCAGCGTCGAGGAGATCCGCGCGTTCCCGGTCCGCGCCGGCGGCCGCACCATCCGCCTGGACGACGTGGCCACGGTGCACCGCGGCTTCTCCGATCCGGCCGCGCCGCGCATGCGCTTCATGGGCCAGGACGCGATCGGGATCACGGTCGCGATGAAGGACGGCGGCCACATCCTGCGCCTGGGCGAGGAACTGGAGGCGCAGTTCGCGCGCCTGCAGGACACGCTGCCGGCCGGCATGGAGCTGCGCAAGGTGTCCGACCAGCCCGAGGCGGTCAGCGAGTCGGTCGGCGAGTTCGTGCGGGTGCTGGCCGAGGCGGTGACCATCGTGCTGCTGGTCAGCTTCTTCTCGCTCGGCTTCCGCACCGGCCTGGTGGTGGCGGTGTCGATCCCGCTGGTGCTGGCGATGACCTTCGCCCTGATGCACTACTTCGGCATCGGCCTGCACAAGATCTCGCTGGGCGCGCTGGTGCTGGCGCTGGGCCTGATGGTGGACGACGCGATCATCGCGGTGGAGATGATGGCGATCAAGATGGAGCAGGGTTTCGACCGGCTGCGCGCGGCCAGCTTCGCCTGGGAGTCGACCGCGTTCCCGATGCTTACCGGCACGCTGATCACCGCCGCCGGCTTCCTGCCGATCGCCACCGCGGCCTCGAGCACCGGCGAATACACCCGCTCGCTGTTCCAGGTGGTGACCATCGCACTGCTGGTGTCGTGGGTGGTGGCGGTGCTGTTCATCCCGTGGCTGGGCGACAAGATGCTGCCGGACCTGGCGCACCCGCAGCCGCCCAAACCCGGCAGCCTTGCCTTCCGCCGCCGCGCCTTGCGCGAGCGCCTGGCCGACCGCTGGCCGCAGTTCGCCTTCGCGCTGGCGCCGGCGCCGCTGGACGCGCACCACCACGACCCCTACCAGCGCCCGTTCTACCAGCGATTCCGCCGCCTGCTCGATGCCTGCCTGCGCCGGCGCTGGTGGGTGATCGGCGCGACCGTGGCGCTGTTCGTGCTGTCGCTGCTGCTGTTCCGCTTCGTGCCGCAGCAGTTCTTCCCGGACTCGACCCGGCCCGAGCTGATGGTCGACATGGAACTGGCCGAGGGCGTGTCGCTGCGCGCCACCGAGGCGCAGGCGAAGAAGCTGGAGGCGCTGCTGCAGGAGCGCGGGGACATCCGCAACTACGTGGCCTACGTCGGCACCGGCTCGCCGCGCTTCTACCTGCCGCTGGACCAGCAGCTGCCGGCGACCAACTTCGCCCAGTTCGTGGTCCTGGCGCAGGACATCCGCGCGCGCGAGGAGCTGCGCAACTGGCTGCTGAAGGAGGTCGTGCCGCAGTTCCCCGAGCTGCAGATGCGGGTGACCCGGCTGGAGAACGGCCCGCCGGTGGGCTATCCGGTGCAGTTCCGGGTTTCCGGCGAGCATGTCGAACAGGTGCGGGAGATCGCCCACCGCGTCGCCGGGCAGGTGCGCGCCAATCCGCATACCACCAACGTCAACCTCGACTGGGACGAGCCGAGCAAGATCGTGCGGCTGGAAGTGGACCAGGACCGCGCCCGCGCGCTGGGCATCGGCAGCGCGCAACTGGCGCAGTTCCTCAGCGCGCAGCTGTCCGGCTACAGCGCCAGCACCTACCGCGAGGGCAACGAGCTGGTCGGGATCATGCTGCGCGGCGGCGCCGGCGACCGCGGGCAGCTGGAACTGCTCGGCAGCCTGGCGGTGCCGACCGGCGATGGCGGCAGCGTGCCGCTGTCGCAGGTGGCGCGGCTGCGCCACGCGTTCGAGGACGGGATCATCTGGCACCGCAACCGGCTGCCGACCATCACCGTGCGCGCCGACCTCAGCGACGAGCTGCTGCCGGCGGCGGTGACCGCGCAGATCGACCCGACCCTGGATGCGATCCGCGCGGAGTTGCCGCAGGGCTACCTGCTGGAAGTGGGCGGGTCGGTCGAGGATTCCGCGCGGGGACAGAAGTCGATCGCCGCCGGGATGCCGCTGTTCCTGATCGTGGTGACCACGCTGCTGATGCTGCAGCTGCGCAGCTTCTCGCGCACGGTCATGGTGCTGGTGACCGCGCCGCTGGGGTTGATCGGGGCGACTTGGTTCCTGCTGCTGTTCCGCATGCCGTTCGGCTTCGTGGCCATGCTCGGCACGATCGCCCTGGCCGGCATGGTGATGCGCAACTCGGTGATCCTGGTTGACCAGATCGAGCAGGACATCGCCGCCGGCCACGACCGCTGGCACGCGATCGTGGACGCCACCGTGCGCCGCTTCCGCCCGATCGTGCTGACCGCGCTGACCGCGGTGCTGGCGATGATCCCGCTGTCGCGCAGCGCGTTCTATGGCTCGATGGCGGTGGCGATCATGGGCGGGCTGATCGTGGCCACCGCGCTGACCCTGCTGTTCCTGCCGGCGCTGTACGCGGCCTGGTTCCGGGTGAGGCCGGAAGAGGCGGCGGGCTGATCCGGCGTTCCGCACCGGTGCCCGTGTCCCTGCGACACCGTATCCCTTTGTAGGAGCCGGGTTCAGCCGGCGACCCGACGCCGCCGGCCCAGGCGACGCCCTCGTGGTTCCGACGCTCGTGTCGCCGACTGAAGTCAGCTCCTACAGAAGAGCGGAACCGACGGTGCTGTTGTAGGAGCCGGGTTCAGCCGGCGACCCGACGCCGCCGGCCCAGGCGACGCCCTCGTGGTTCCGACGCCCGTGTCGCCGACTGAAGTCAGCTCCTACAGAAGGGCGGATCCGCCGGTGCTGTTGTAGGAGCCGGGTTTAGCCGGCGACCCGACGCCGCCGGCCCAGGCGACGCCCTCGTGGTTCCGACGCTCGTGTCGCCGACTGAAGTCAGCTCCTACAGAAGAGCGGATCCGCCGGTGCTGTTGTAGGAGCCGGGTTCAGCCGGCGACCCGACGCCGTTGGCCCAGGCGACGCCTTCGTGGTTCCGACGCCCGTGTCGCCGTCATGCAGGCTCCTGCAGGAAGGCGGCGAGACCGCATGCCGCCCTCAGGTGTCGCCACCGCCGGTGGTATCCGCCTCGGTCCGCAGCAGGCCGACGAACGCCTGCGCCGCACGCGACAGCGTGCGCCCGCCATGTACCACGTAGCCCAGCTTGCGCGACAGCTGCACCCCCGGCACGTGCAGCACCTGCACCTGCGCATCCACCATCGTCTGCGGCAGCGCGCTCCAGGCCAGGCCGACGGAGACCATCATCTTGATCGTCTCCAGGTAGTTGGTGGTCATGCGCAGCCGCAGCGAAAGTCCGCGCCGGGCGAAGGTCTCGGCGACGATGCGGTGGGTGAAGGTGCCGGGGTCGGGCAGGACCGCAGGATGGGCGGCGATGTCGGCCAGCGACACCTTCGCCGGCCGCGCCAGCGGATGGTCGGGGGCGACCGCGAAGCGCAGCGGATCGTCCCACACGGCGGTCGCCTGCAACGGCGCCTCGGTCGGCCCGAGCGTGGTCACCGCCAGTTCCACGTCGCCGTGCAGCACCTGCGCATAGGCCCGCTCGGAATCCATGAAGCGGATGTCCAGCGCCGCGCGCGGGTGCAGCGCGGTGAAGCGGCGCAGCAGCGCCGGCAGCCGGTGCAGGCCGACGTGGTGGCTGGTGGCCAGGCTGAGCCGGCCGCCGATGTCCTGGCCCAGGTCCTGCAGTGCACGCCGCGCCGATTCGGCCTCGGCCAGCATCTGCCGCGCGCGCGGCAGCAGCAGGCGCCCGGCCTCGGTCAGCACCACCTGGCGGCCGAGGCGGTCGAACAGCCGCGCCTGCAGCGATTCCTCCAGCAGCGCGATCCGCTTGCTGACCGCCGGCTGGGTCAGGTGCAGCTGCTCGGCCGCCGCGGAGAAACCGCCGTGGTCGGCCACGGCGACGAAGGCGTTGAGCCCGGCCCAGTCCATCCAACGTCTCCATTCGATTCCAGGAAGGAATCCAATGGATGAAAAATATGCATTTGAGTTATCGATGGCAAGGCGGCAGGATGGCCCTCCAGCCGGCGGGTCCGGGCCTATCGCGGCCGCTCCGCCACCGCCAGACGATCCGAGGCAGCGCATGGCCGGCAAGACCCTGTACGACAAGCTGTGGGAGATGCACGAGGTGACCCGTCGCGACGACGGTTCCTCGCTGATCTACATCGATCGCCACATCCTGCACGAGGTCACCTCGCCGCAGGCGTTCGAGGGCCTGCGCCTGGCCGGCCGGCGGCCGTGGCGGGTGGACGCCAACATCGCCACCCCCGATCACAACGTGCCGACCACCCGGGTCGAGCGCGCCGGTGGCCTGCAGGCCATTGTCGACGAGGTCTCGCGCCTGCAGGTGCAGACCCTGGACGAGAACTGCGACGACTTCGGCATCCTCGAGTTCAAGATGGACGACGTGCGCCAGGGCATCGTCCACGTGGTCGGCCCGGAGCAGGGCGCCACGCTGCCGGGCATGACCGTGGTCTGCGGCGACTCGCACACTTCCACGCACGGTGCGTTCGGCGCGCTGGCGCACGGCATCGGCACCTCTGAGGTCGAGCACGTGCTGGCCACCCAGTGCCTGGTGGCCAAGAAGATGAAGAACATGCAGGTGCGGGTGGAGGGCACGCTGCCGCCGGGCGTCACCGCCAAGGACATCGTGCTGGCGGTGATCGGGAAGATCGGCACCGCCGGCGGCAACGGCCGTGCGCTGGAGTTCGCCGGCAGCGCGATCCGCGAGTTGTCGGTCGAGGGCCGGATGACGATCTGCAACATGGCGATCGAGGCCGGTGCGCGGGTGGGCATGGTCGCGGTGGATGGCAAGACCATCGACTACGTGCGTGGCCGCCCGTTCGCACCGAAGGGCGCCGACTGGGACGCGGCGGTGGCGGTGTGGCAGGACCTGGTTTCCGACCCGGACGCGCACTTCGACACCGTGGTGGACCTGCGTGCGGAGGAGATCCGCCCGCAGGTCAGCTGGGGCACCTCGCCGGAGATGGTGCTGGCGGTGGACCAGAACGTGCCCGACCCGGAGCGGGAGCCTGACCCGGTGAGGAAGGACTCGATCGTACGCGCGCTCAAGTACATGGGCCTGCAGGCCAACCAGCCGATCACCAGCATCCGGCTGGACCGGGTGTTCATCGGTTCGTGCACCAACTCGCGGATCGAGGACCTGCGCGCGGCCGCCGAAGTGGCGAAGGGCCGCAAGGTCGCGGCGACGGTGAAGCAGGCGCTGGTGGTGCCCGGCTCGGGCCTGGTCAAGGCCCAGGCCGAGGCCGAGGGCCTGGACCGGGTGTTCATCGAGGCTGGCTTCGAATGGCGCGAGCCGGGCTGCTCGATGTGCCTGGCGATGAACCCGGACAAGCTCGGCGCCGGCGAGCACTGCGCCTCGACCTCCAACCGCAACTTCGAGGGCCGCCAGGGCGCCGGTGGGCGCACCCACCTGGTCAGCCCGGCGATGGCCGCCGCCGCCGCGGTGGCCGGCCACTTCGTCGACGTGCGCGAACTGATGCAGGCCTGAGGAGACGGCGATGAGAGCTTTCACCAACCACACCGGCCTGGTCTGCCCACTGGACCGCGCCAACGTCGATACCGACCAGATCATCCCCAAGCAGTTCCTCAAGTCGATCAAGCGCAGCGGGTTCGGTCCCAACCTGTTCGACGAGTGGCGCTACCTGGACGTGGGCCAGCCGGGGCAGGACAGCTCGAACCGGCCACTCAACCACGGGTTCGTGCTGAACTTCCCGCGCTACCGCGGTGCCAGCGTGCTGCTGGCGCGCGAGAACTTCGGCTGCGGCTCCTCGCGCGAGCACGCGCCGTGGGCGCTGGACGAATACGGCTTCCGCGCGATCGTCGCGCCGAGCTTCGCCGACATCTTCTACAACAACAGCTTCAAGAACGGCCTGCTGCCGATCGTGCTGAAGGACGAGGAAGTCGATGCGCTGTTCGCGCAGTGCGAGGCCACCGAGGGCTACGCGCTGACCGTGGACCTGGCCGCGCAGACCGTGACCCGGCCCGATGGCGTGCAGTACGGCTTCGAGATCGATGCCTTCCGCAAGCACTGCCTGCTGCACGGCCTGGACGACATCGGCCTGACCCTGCAGGAAGCCGATGCGATCCGCGCGTTCGAGGCGCGGCACCGCGGTGCACAGCCATGGCTGTTCCGGACCGGGGGCTGATCCGTTCGAAGGCTTGCGCATCATCGGCCGGCGGTTGCCGGGTGCGGCGCAGGGGTGGGCCCGCTGCTGTTGTAGGAGCCGGGTTCAGCCGGCGACGCGACGCCGTCGACACAGGCGTCGCCCTCGCGATTCCGACGCCCGTGTCGCCAGCAAGCTGTGCTCCTGCGAGAGCCGGCGGTGGGAAGGGCGCTATTTTCTTGACGCGGTCCTGCGTGCGGCGCGCTTGACCGGCTTGGCGGCGAGCCTGGCCGCCGGTGGCTTGAGGCGCTTGGCCTTTTCGTGACGTACCGCGCCCTCGTCGCCGTGCAGGGTCAGCAGCGACTCCATCAGCTGCTCGTCGGCGCTGGAGCAGACCCCGAGCAGCAGCACCTCGTCGCAACCCTCGGCGGCGATGTAGGCGTGGCCCATGTTCGAGTCGATGTAGACCGATTCGCCCTGCTCCAGCACGATCGGGTCGTAGAACTCGGTATGCACTTCCATGCGTCCTTCCAGGACGTGGATGTACTCCTCGCCGGAGTGGTGCACCAGCTCGCCGAACTCCTCGATGCTCTTGGCGCGCACGCGGGTCAGCACCGGGATCATGCGCTTGCGGCGCAGTTCCGGGCACAGGTAGTAGTAGTCGTAGTTGGGAGTGGTGACCCGGATCGCGTCCTCGATCCGGCCGATGCTGCGGCGGGCGGTCACCGCCGGCTCGGGGGCCTCGTCCTGTTCGGCGAACAGTTCGGACATGCGCAGCTGCAGGCGCTGGCTGAGCTGCAGCAGCTTGTCGTAGGTCAGGGTCAGCCGGTCGTGCTCGACCTTGGACAGGGTCGACAGCGGGATGCCGGAATGCTCGCTCATCTGCTTGAGCGTCCAGCCCTTGCGCGCGCGCAGCGAGCGCAGCAGTCCGCCAATCGTGGGGTGCGGCGTGGGGTGCTGGGATGTCATCCGTGCCGGATCTCCTGGGGAACGTCTGCTGTCATGTCCCGTACGGGATCATCATCGCCTCCGCGGGTGACCGATGGAAAGGGCGATCTTGGGCGGCGGGGATGGTCGACGGGGCTTTCAGCATGGGTTGACAATTCTCCGATTGGGATCATTATCGCCAAATCAGGATAACCTGCCTGCTGTCCCCGCGGCGATGCCGGCCCGGGTGCGGCGGTCCCACCAGCTTCAGCCGGGAGACCGTTCGATGCGTGCGATTCCACCGTTCCTGTGCGGAGCCGTGCTCTCCGCCCTGCTGGCCCTTCCTCTGGCGGCGCAGGAGGCCGGGGTGTCGCCCACCTCGGTGCCGCCGCCGGTCACGGTGCCCAGCATACCGGCCACGGCGCCCGCCACCGAGTCCGCCACGCCACCCGTCACAGAGTCCGCCCAGTCTCCCGGGTCGGCCCTGTCGGCGGCCGCGCCGGACCTCACCCGGGACGACCTCGAGGCCTGGCTGGACGGCTTCTTCCCGTATGCGCTGGCTTCCGGCGACATCGCCGGCGCTGTGGTCGTGGTGGTCAAGGACGGCGAAGTGCTGCTGCAGAAGGGCTACGGCTACGCCGACCTGGCCGAGCGCCTGCCGGTTGACCCGGAGGACACGCTTTTCCGCCCCGGATCGGTGTCGAAACTGCTGACCTGGACCGCGGTGATGCAGCAGGTCGAAGCGGGCAGGATCGACCTGGATGCCGACGTCAACCAGTACCTGGATTTCAGCATTCCCGAGCGCGACGGCAAGCCGCTGACGATGCGCCAGATCCTGACCCACACCGGCGGCTTCGAAGAGGCGCTGCGCGGCCTGATCTTCTCCGACGAGGGCGCACTGGCGCCGCTGGGCGAAACCCTCAAGCGCTGGACGCCCGACCGCATCCACGTGCCCGGCACGACCCCGGCCTATTCCAACTACGCCACCGCGCTGGCCGGCTACATCGTCGAGCGCGTCAGCGGACAGGATTTCAACGACTACATCGACCAGCACATCCTCGCCCCGCTGGGCATGCGCAGTTCGAGCTTCCGCCAGCCCTTGCCGGACGATCTCGCCAAGCGCATGTCGAAGGGCTACGCGCGCCTTTCCGACGGCAAGGAAAAGCCCTACGAACTGATCAACCTGTATCCGGCGGGCAGCCTCGCGTCCAGCGGCTCGGACATGGCGAAGTTCATGCTCGCGCATCTGAACAAGGGTGAACACGACGGCGCCCGCATCCTGTCCGCGGAAACCGCCGATGCGATGCACCGCACCGGGCAAGCCACGGTCGGCCCGCTCAACAGGATGATGCTGGGCTTCTACGAGACCAGCCTCAACGGCCACTTCTCCATCGCCCACGGCGGCGACACGCAGTGGTTCCACAGCGACCTGCGACTGTTCCCGGACGACGGCGTGGGCATCTTCGTCTCGATGAACAGCGCCGGGCGCGAAGGCGCGAACCTGCATTTGCGCACGCAGCTGGCCGCGAACTTCGTCCAGCGCTACCTGCCTGGCCCGTTCCCGCAAGGTTCCGGCATCGGCGAGGAGGCGGCCAAGGCGCAGAACGCCCGGATCGCCGGCGCCTACGACAGCAGCCGCCGCCCGCAGAACAACGTGATGGGGATCCTGAGCCTGCTGGGCCAGGCCAAGGTCATCCCGAACGAGGACGGCACCATCAGCGTCTCGATGTGGCCGGCACCATCCGGCACGCCGAAGAAGTGGCAGCCCATCGGCGAATGGCTGTGGCAGGACCCCAGCACCGGCGAGCGGCTCGCCGCCGAGGTCGAGGATGGCGAGGTCAAGCGCTTCAGCATGGAGTTCATCGCCTCGATCATGGTGTTCGAGCGGCTTTCCGCCTGGCGCGCGAGCGCGCCGTTGCTGTTGGCCCTGAGCTTTGCCGCGGTGCTGCTGACCACGCTGGCCTGGCCGGTTTCGGCGCTGGTGCGGCGTCACTACAAGGTGCCGTACGCACTTGCCGGCGCGGATGCGAAGGCGCATCGCGCGGCGCGCTGGGGCAGCCTGCTGGCGACCCTGGGCATCGGTGGTGGCATCGGCCTGGTGCTGTGGATGATGAGCAGCCTGGAGAACCTCACCGGCATGGATGGCGTGGTCACGGCCGTGCGCCTGTTCGTCGGGGTGGCGCTGATCGTGGGTGCGGCGCTGACGCTGTGGAGCGCATGGCAGGTGCTGCGCAGCAGGCGGCGCTGGTTCGCCAAGCTCTGGAGCGTGGTGCTGGCGCTTGCCGGCCTGTACCTGCTCTGGATCGGGTTCGCCTATCACCTGATCGGCTTCGGCGCGAACTTCTGAGCGGGCCGCATCGTCCGTGGAAACCGAGCTCGAGCTGCGCAACGAACCGCTGCGCCTGTCCGCCCCGTTCCGCATCGCCGGCTACGTCTTCGAGGCGATGCCGGCGACCGTGGTCACGCTGCGCCAGGGCGGGTATTCCGGTCGCGGGGAAGCGGCCGGCGTCTACTACAACGACGATCATCCGGAAGGCATGCTGGCGACGCTGGAGTCGTTGCGTCCGCGGATCGAGGCGGGGCTGGACCGCGCCGTGCTCCGTGAGCTGCTGCCACCGGGCGGGGCGCGCAACGCGCTCGATTGCGCGCTGTGGGAACTGGAATCGAAGTTGGCCGGCGAGCCGGTCTGGCGTCTCGCGGGACTCGGCGAAGTGCGGCCGCTGCTGACGACATTCACCGTTGGCGCGGACGCGCCCGCGGCGATGGCGGAAAAGGCCGCCGCCTACGTCGGCGCGCGCGCGCTCAAGCTCAAGCTCACGGGTGAAGCGGAGCTCGATTGCGCGCGTGTGCGCGAAGTGCGCCGGCGCTGCCCCGGCACATGGATCGGGGTCGATGCGAACCAGGGCTACAACGCCGCGACCCTGCCGATACTGCTGCCGGTGCTGGTCGACGAGAACATCTCGCTGCTCGAGCAGCCGTGCGCGCGCGGCCGCGAATCCGACCTCGACGGAATCGACCGGGTGCTGCCGATCGCCGCGGACGAAAGCATCCTCGACCTCGCCGAACTGGAAGCGCGCCACCATCGCTTCGACGTGATCAACATCAAGCTCGACAAGTGCGGCGGCCTTACCGAGGGGCTGCTGATGGCCAAGCGCGCGCGTGAACTGGGCAAGAAGGTGATGGTCGGCAACATGTGCGGCACCAGCCTGGCGGCGGCACCGGCGTTCGTGCTGGGGCAGTTCTGCGACGTGGTCGACCTGGACGGTCCCGTCTTCCTCGCCGCGGACCGCAGCCCATCCGTGCGCTACGAGGACGGCTTCATCTTCTGCGGCGACGAGGTGTGGGGGCCGAAGGCCACTTCGTGAGCGCTGCGGCCGACAAGACCTGGTTCGGCCAGCCGCGCGGGCTGACCATCCTGTTCCTGACCCAGATGTGGGAGCTGTTCTCCTACTACGGGATGCGCACGCTGCTGGTCTACTACATGACCAAGCAGCTGCTGTTCGCCCAGGAGAAGGCCTCCTTCATCTACGGCACCTACACCGCGATGGCGTACTTCACGCCGATCCTCGGCGGCATGGTCGCCGACCGCTGGCTGGGCAAGCGCAACGCGGTGGTCCTGGGCGGCAGCATCATGGCCTTCGGCCACTTCATGATGGCGTTCGAGCCGATGTTCTTCGCCGCGCTGGCGACCATCGCGCTCGGCAACGGCCTGTTCCTGCCGAGCCTGCCCAGCCAGATCAACGACCTCTACGCCGCCGGCGATCCGCGCCGCGGCCGCGCCTACAACGTCTACTACGTCGGCCTGAACATCGGTGGGTTCATGGCGCCGCTGGTGTGCGGCACGCTCGGCGAGCTCTACGGCTGGCATTACGGCTTCGGCGCCGCCGGCATCGGCATGTTCCTCGGCCTGGTGATCTACATCGCCGGACGGCGCTACTTGCCGCCGGAACCGCCGCGGTTCGTGCCGCCCGCCGGCGCGGTGGCGGACGCACCCGGCCACCACCGCCAGGTCTGGTGGCTGCTGCTCGGCGTCGGCATCGCCGCGACCATCTTCCGCGGCGCCTACGAGCAGATCGGCAACACCCTGCCGCTGTGGATCGACACCGGGGTGGACCGGGCATGGGGCGCAGCCACCCTCCCGATGACCTGGTTCCAGTCGCTGAACCCGCTGCTGGTGATCGCGATGACGCCGCTGCTGCTCATGGTCTGGCGCCACGGTGCCGCGGCCGGACGCGAGACCTCGCCGGCCATGCGCATGGCGATCGGCGCGCTGATCGTGGCCGCGGCGTACGCGCTGCTGGCGGTCGTGGCCGCGGTCGCCGGCGAGGCACGGGTGGGCTGGGGCTGGCTGGTGGCGTTCTTCGTGGTCCTGACCCTCGGCGAGCTGTACATCCTGCCGACCGGCCTGGGCCTGTTCGCCAAGCTGGCGCCGCCGCGCCTGGGCGCGACCACCGTCGCGTCGTGGTTCCTGGCCATCTTCAGCGGCAGCCTGCTGGCCGGCGCGGTCGGCATGCTGTGGTCCAGGACCAGCCATTCCGGCTTCTTCCTGCTGCTGTCGGCGCTGGCGGTGCTCGCCGCGCTGCTGCTGTGGCGGCTGGACCGGCCGATCCGCATGCTGCCCAAACCCGGTTGACCCGACTGAGGGAGTTCCCGCCATGTCCCGCTTCCCGTTCGCCCTGCTCGCACTCGCACTGGCCGCCTTCGGCGCGGCGATGGCCGAAGCCGCTCCGCCGCACTTCGACCTGCTGATCCGCAATGGCGTGGTCCACGACGGCAGCGGCGCCGCGCCGCAACGCGTGGACGTGGCCATACGCGGCGACCGCATCGCCGCGCTGCTGCCGGCGGGCAACGATGCGACCGCCGGCCAGGTGCTGGATGCGCACGGCCAGGCGGTGGCGCCGGGCTTCATCAACGTGCTGAGCTGGGCCAACGAGTCGCTGATCGCCGACGGCCGCGGCATGAGCGACACCAAACAAGGGGTGACGCTGCAGATGTTCGGCGAAGGCTGGTCGATGGGGCCGTACAACGAGCGGATGAAGGCCGATGCGCTGAAGCAGCAGGGCGACATCCGCTATCCGATCGAGTGGACCACCCTGGGCGAGTACCTGGAATACCTGGAGCGGCGCGGGGTCACTCCGAACGTGGCCTCGTTCGTCGGCGCGACCACGGTGCGCATCCACGAACTGGGCGAGGACGACGTCAAGCCGGACGCCGCGCAGCTGGCGCGCATGCAGGACCTGGTGCGCGCGGCGATGGCCGAGGGCGCGCTCGGCGTCGGCAGCTCGCTGATCTACCCGCCGGCGGCGTTCGCCGATACCGCGGAGATCGTCGCGCTGGCGCAGGCGGCGGCCGAATCGGGCGGCGGCTACGTCTCGCACATGCGCAGCGAGGCCGACCGCTTCCTGGAGGCGCTGGACGAGACCATCGCGATCGCGCGCGCCACCGGCCAGCGCGCCGAGGCCTACCACCTCAAGGCCGCCGGCGAGCAGAACTGGCCGAAGATGGCGCAGGCAATCGCCAGGATCGAGGCCGCGCGCGCCGAGGGCCTGCCGGTCAGCGCCGACATGTACGCCTACACCGCCGGCGCCACCGGCCTGACCGCCGGCCTGCCGCCGTGGGTGCAGGCCGGCGGCCACGATGCGCTGGTCGCGCGGCTGAAGGATCCGGCGGTCCGCGCGCGGGTGCTGGCCGAGATGCGCGATCCCGGCGCCGGCTGGGAGAACCTGCGCCTGCTCGCCGGTTCCGACGAGCGGGTGCTGCTGATCGACTTCCGCAGCGAGCGGCTCAAGCCGCTGACCGGCCGCTCGCTGGCCGACGTGGCGCGCGAGCGCGGCACCTCGCCGGAGGAGACCGTGCTCGACCTGATCGTCGAGGACGATTCGCGGGTTGGCGCGGCCTACTTCCTGATGAGCGAGGAGAACGTCGAGCTGGGCCTGCGCCAGCCGTGGGTGAGCCTGGGTTCGGATGCGGAGGCGTCCGCGCCGGAGGGCGTGTTCCTGAAGTCGAGCACGCACCCGCGTGCCTACGGCAACTTCGCCCGCTTCCTCGGTCACTACGTGCGCGACCGCGGACTGATGCCGCTGGAGGAGGGCATCCACCGCCTGACCGGCTTGCCGGCCGCGAACTGGAAGCTCCGCGACCGCGGTTGCCTGCAGCCCGGCTGCTTCGCCGACATCGTCGTGTTCGACCCGGCCACGATCGCCGACCACGCCACCTACGCCCGGCCGCAGCAGTACGCCACCGGCGTGGCCCATGTCTTCGTCAACGGCGTGCAGGTGCTGCGCGGCGGCGAGCACACCGGCGCGACCCCGGGCCGGGTGGTGCGCGGCCCGGGTTGGCGCGGCGCGCCTGCCGACCCGGCGGGCGCGGCCCGATGACGCTTCGCGGTGCGGAGAATAATTTTCTGAATGTGTTGACAATTCTCTGATTAGGATCATGATCCTGATCGGGTGATCCGCCGCGCCCGTCCGCCGACGGGCGATCACCGGACACCCCGCCGCCGATTCGACGTCCCTGGGAGACTTCAGATGAACGCGTTCCAGCCCGCCCGCCTGCGCCACCGCTCGCCTCTCTTCATCGCCATCGCCGGCGCCCTGGCCTGGGTCGCCGCCGCGCCCGCGCTGGCCCAGGACAGCCCCGACGCCGCGCCGGCGTCCGCCGAGCAGGCCGACAGCGCGGTCATGCTCGACACCGTGGTGGTCACCGCCAACAAGCGCGTGGAGAACATCCGCGAGGTCGGCGCTTCGATCAGCGTGATCGGCGAACGCCAGCTGGAGAACATCGGCGCCAGCTCGCTTGCCGACTATGCGGCGCTGGTCCCGGGCCTGCAGGTGCAGAGCGACGGCAGCCCGGGGTTGACCTCGATCTCGCTGCGCGGCGTCGCCGCGCTGTCCTCGAGCGCGACGGTTGCGACCTACATCGACGAGGTGCCGCTCGGCTCCAGCGGCATCTACCAGGCCGCCAACGCCTTCATGCTCGATCTGCTGCCCTACGACATCAGCCGGGTCGAGGTGATGCGCGGGCCCCAGGGCACCCTGTACGGCGCGGGCGCGATCGGCGGCCTGCTCAAGTACGTGACCCGCGCGCCGGACCTGCTGGACGACGAACTGCGCGTCGGCGTCGGTCTGCGCTCGGTGCAGAGCGGCGGCAACGACTGGAACGTGCGCGTCGGCGCCAGCGCGCCGCTGCAGGACGACCGCCTCGGCCTGCGCATGAGCTTCGCGCGCAACGGGCTGCCCGGCTATACCGACAACGAGGTCGATGGCGCCAAGGACGTCAACGACGGCGAACAGATCGGCGCGCGCGTGGCCCTGCTGTGGGATGGCGACGCGTTCGACCTGAACCTGGGGGTGATGCACCAGCGCATCCACAGCGATGGACGCGCCGGCATCGCGCTGGATCCGGACACGCTGCAGCCGCTGTTCGGGGAGTTCACCGACCGGACCTGGCAGCCGCAGCCGTTCTCCAGGACATTCACCCTGACGTCGCTGGGCCTGGACTGGGACCTGGGCTGGGGCGACTTCGTGTCCGCGACCGGCTGGTCGCAGAGCGAGACCGTTAGCCAGCTCGATTCGACCATCCAGTTCGGCGAGATCGCCAACCTGCTGTTGGGCCTGCCGGAGCCGGGCAGTTCCTTCCTGCGCTACGGCTTCGACCTGGACAAGCTGACCCAGGAATTCCGCCTGACCTCCAAGAGCGGGGGCACCTTCGAGTGGATGGTCGGCGTGTTCTACACCAAGGAGGACGCAGTGCAGAGCCAGTTCGCCTGGCTCGGCCAGATCGACGGATCGCCGCTGCCGGCGCCGTACGACGACATGTTCGGGACCCTGGCGCTGCTCGAGATGCCCAGCACGTACGAGGAACTGGCGGTCTTCGCCAACGGTTCCTGGCGCATCGGCGAACTGTTCAAGCTCGACGCGGGCCTGCGCCAGGCGCGCAACGACCAGTGGTTCAGCCAGAACACCACCGCCGGCATCCTGGTGCCGATCGGCGACTTCCCGGGCGAATCCAGCGAGGACGTGTTCACCTGGAGCCTGAGTCCGCAGTTCAAGCTGGCCGAGGACGTGCTGCTCTACGCACGGGCGGCGACCGGCTACCAGCCGGGCGGCCCCAACGTGGCCCTGCCGGGCATGCCGCCGAGCGTGGGTTCGTCGATGCTCACCAGCTACGAGATCGGCCTGAAGTCGCAGTTCGCGGACCGCCGCGTGCTGCTGGACATGGCCGTGTACCGGATCGACTGGGAGGACATCCAGGTGGGGGTGTCGTTCAACGGTGTCGGCGGCCTGGTCAACGGCGGCGAGGCGACCAGCGAGGGCGTCGAGCTGTCGACGCAGTTCCGCGCGACCGAGCGCCTGCATTTCGGGGTCAACGGCGTCTACAACAAGGCGACCGTGACCAACGACTTCGAGCCCGCGGTGGTCCCGCAGACCGGTTTCGACGTGGTCCTCAACTCTGGCCTGGCCGGGGACCGCATTCCCTATGTGCCGGAGTGGTCCTGGAGCGCGACCGCCGAGTACGGGTTCTCCGCCGGCGCCGGCCTGGCCGGCCAGGTGGGCGGCGCGCTGCGCTGGGTCGGCGATCGGGTCAACGGCACCACCCAGCGCCAGCGCGTGACCGCCCCGGGAGATCCGTCCACGGTGCTGATGGAGGAGCTGACCCCGCCGGTGCCGCTGGACAGCTACAGCGCGCTCGACCTGTACGCGGGCATCGGCAAGGGCGCCTGGGAAATACGCGCCTACGTCAACAACGTCACCGGCGAGGGCGGCTGGTCCTCGGTCACCCGGATCAGCAATGAGTTGACCGGCGTACCCGTGCAGACCGTGGCCGTGCCGATCCTGCCGCGCACCTTCGGCATCGAACTCGATTTCCGCTTCTGACCGCCGGCGCCGTCCGCGGCCCAGCCGCGGGTGGCGCCTCCCCCGACCGGATCCGAGCGCCCACCGCATGCCCAATGCCGTACCCGTGTTGCGCGAGGCCGAAGCGCTGCCGCAACCCTACCTGCTGTTCCTCGGCGACACGACCGAGCCGGGCTACGCGAAGACCGCGTTCGGCCTGCGCGACTGGGCGGGCGAGCGCTGCGTCGGCGAGTTCGCCTGCGCGGGCGCGACCGTGAGCACGGGACTGCCGTTCCTGTCGCCGGCGCAGGCGCGGCTTGCCGGCGCGCGGGCGATGGTGATCGGCGTCGCCAATCCCGGCGGGCGCATCCCGATGGCATGGCTGCCGCCGCTGCTGGAAGCGCTGCAGGCCGGCCTCGACCTGGTCGGCGGCATGCACGCGCGGCTGGCCGGAATCGAATCGCTGCGCAGCGTCGCGTTCGCGCACGGCCGGCGCCTGATCGACGTGCGCGAGCCGCCGCCGGGAATCCCGGTCGCCAGCGGCCACAGGCGCACGGGACGCCGCCTGCTCACCGTCGGCACCGACTGCGCGCTGGGCAAGAAGTACACCGCGCTGGCGCTGGTGCGCGCGTTCCGCGAGCGCGGTCTCGACGTCGATTTCCGCGCCAGCGGGCAGACCGGGATCCTGATCGCCGGCGAGGGCATCCCGATGGACGCGGTGGTCGCCGACTTCGCCGCGGGTGCCGCCGAGATCCTGTCGCCCGACGCCGACCCCGCGCACTGGGACGTGATCGAAGGGCAGGGTTCGCTCTCGCATCCGGCCTATGCCGGCGTGTCGCTGGCGTTGCTGCACGGCAGCCAGCCGGACGTGATCGTGGTGTGCCACGAGCACGGCCGCGAGAACGTGCTCGGCCATCCCCATTACCTGCTGCCGTCGATCGAGGACACCATCGACCTGGCGCTGCGGCTCGGCGCGCGCACCAACCCGGCGATCCGCTGCGCGGGCGTGAGCCTCAACACCGGCAGCCTGGACGCCGCCGTGGCCGGGCGGGTGATCGAGGAAACCGCCGCGCGCCTGGGCCTGCCGGTTGCCGACCCGATCCGCGGCGGCGATGCGTTCGAACGGCTGGTCGAGGCCTGCCTGGCATGAAACCGGCCTCCACCTGGTTCCAGCGCTACCTGTTGCCTGGCTTCGTGTTCCAGGCGGCGGTGATCGCCGGCGGCTACGCCACCGGGCGCGAGCTGGTGGAGTTCTTCCTGCCGGCCGGTCCCTGGGGTGGCCTGCTGGGCATGGCGGTGAGCATGCTGGTGTGGAGCGCGGTGCTGATGGTCAGCTTCGAGCTGGCCCGGATCGCGCGCGCCTGGGACTACCGCGCGTTCTTCAAGCTGCTGCTCGGCCGTGGCTGGTTCGCGTTCGAGATCGGCTACTTCCTGCTGATGCTGGTCATCATGGCGGTGATGGGCGCGGCGGCCGGGGAGATCGCCTTCAGCCTGTTCGGCTTGCCGAGGCTGGCCGGCTCGATGGCCATGATCGCCGCCACCGGCGCCATGCTGTTCTTCGGCACGGCCGCGATCGAGAAGTTCCTGGTCGCGTCGGTCGGCTACCTGTACCTGGTCTATTTCGTGTTCGTGGCCTGGTGCGTGGTGGCGTTCGGCGACCGCATCGAAGCCAGCTTCGCCTCGGTTGCGGTCGACGGGGATTGGTTCATGGCCGGCGTGACCTACGCCGGCTACAACGTCGCCACCATTCCCGCGGTCCTGTTCTGCGTGCGCCACTTCGGCCGCCGCCGCGAGGCCCTGGCCGCCGGTGCGCTGGCCGGGCCGCTGGGCATGCTGCCGGGCGTGGTGTTCTACATCGCGATGATGGGCTACTACCACGAGATCGCCGACCAGGCCCTGCCCTCGGCCTTCCTGCTGGCGAAGCTGCAGGCGCCGTGGTTCGAGTGGGCCTTCCAGATCGCGGTGATGCTGACCCTGGTGGACACCGGCGTGGCCCTGCTGCACGCGATCAACGAGCGGGTGGCGAATGCCTGGGAAGAAAGGCGGCGGCCGATGCCGCGGTCGCTGCGCCCGGCGCTGGCCGTCGGCGTGATGCTGGTCGCGGTGTACGCGGCCACCGCGATCGGCCTGGTCGACCTGGTCGCCAAGGGATACGGCACGCTCACCTGGTATTTCCTGGCGATCTACGTGCTGCCGCTGATGACCTGGGGTCTGTGGCTGTTGTGGCGCCATTCCGCGCGCGGTGAGGCGCCGCCCGCTTCGCATTACTGAGAGGAGACCGGACATGACCATCGGGTCGTTGGTCCTGCGCGCCGCCGCCGGCGCATTGCTGTTCGCGGCGACGGCCGCGGCCGCCACGATGCCGCCCGGCTTCGACCAGCGGGTCGAGCAGGCCATGCGCTCGCGCGACGTGCCGGGCATGGCCATCGCCGTGGTCAAGGGCGGGGAGATCGTGCACGCGCGGGGCTATGGCGTGCGCAGGCTCGGTTCGCCCGAACCGGTGGATGCCGACACGATCTTCCCCACCGGTTCCACCGGCAAGGCGGTCACCGCGGCGGCGCTGGCGATCCTGGTGGACGACGGCAAGCTCGGCTGGGACGACAAGGTGATCGACCACCTGCCGGATTTCCGCATGTACGACCCATGGGTGACGCACGAGATGACCGTGCGCGACCTGCTGCTCCACCGCAGCGGCCTGGGCCTGGGCGCGGGCGACCTGCTGTTCATCCCGCGCACCTCCCGCAGCCGCGCCGACATCGTCCGCGCATTGCGCCACATCAAGCCGGCGACCAGCTTCCGCAGCGGCTACGCCTACGACAACATCCTCTACATCGTGGCCGGAGAACTGGTGTCGAACGTCAGCGGGCAGCCGTGGGAGCAGTTCGTGCGCGAGCGCATCTTCGCGCCGCTGGGCATGGCGACCGCGGTCAGCGACGAGCGCGACCGCTTCGCCACCGCCAACCGCGTGCAGCCGCACGCGCGCCTCGATCCACGCCTGCGCGGCCTCGGCGAGCAGCAGGTGCTGCCGGAACGCGAAGGCCTCGGCCAGGTCGGCGCGCCGGCCGGCGGGCTGTCGTGGAGCGCCTCCGACTTCGCGCGCTGGATGCAGGTGCAGCTCGCGCACGGTGCGGTCAAGGGCGGCGAGGGCAAGCGCCTGTGGAGCGAGGCGAACGCGCGGGAGATGTGGAATCCGCAGGTGCCGACTCCGATCCGGCCGTTCCCTGCGCCGATCGCCGACATCACTCCGCAGTTCTCCGGCTACGGGCTAGGCTGGAGCGTGCAGGACTACCGCGGCGTCAAGGTGGTGCAGCACGGCGGCGCGGTGTTCGGGGTGCTGGCCTACGTGGTGCTGGTGCCGGAACACGACCTGGGCATCGCGCTGATGATCAATTCCGAGGACGTGGACGTGATGCGCGGCCTGGGCTACGAACTGCTCGACCACCACCTCGGCTTCGAGCCGCGCGACTGGGTGGCGGCGTTCGGGGACTGGAACCGCCAGCGCCTCGCAGGTGGCCTGGCCGCGCTGGAGGTCACCGGCAAGCCGGCGCGCAAGGCGTCGCGGCCGTCGCTGCCCGCGGCGGGCTACGCCGGCGAGTACGCCGATGCGTGGTACGGGCCGATCGCCATCGCCGAGCAGGGCGGCAGGCTGCGGATCGACTTCCGGCAGACGCCGGGCATGGCCGGCACGCTGAGCCACTGGCAGTACGACACTTTCCGCGCCGACTGGGACGACGCCTCGATCGAACCGGCCTACGTCACCTTCGCGCTGGACGCCGAAGGCAAGGTCGCGCGGATCACCATGAAGGCGGTCTCGCCGCTGGCCGACTTCAGCTACGACTACCACGACCTGCTGTTCGAGCCGCTGCCGGGGAAGTAGCGCACCGGTGCCGGGCCGGCGCACGCGGCCCGGAGCATCCGCGGTCCGCCGGGATCGCGGATGGCGTCCGTGCGGAACGGCCGCCCGGGCCGGCCGCTGCCCGGCGCGCTGCCCGATGTCCAGGCTGGGCAGGTGCAAAGAAGTTCCTTCGCCGATCCGGGAATAGGCCCGCATCGCACGACGCGGCACCATAGCGGCAACGGCAACGGCAACGGCAACGGCAACGGCAACGGCAACGGCAACGGCAACGGCAACGGCAACGGCAGGAGCGTTAGCGTGGTCGGCTTCGGACTGAGCCGCGGCAGGCCGGGTGTGTTGCGGTCGTCTCGGCGGCACATCCATGTGCCGACTCGCCGACGCGGCCATCCATGGCCGCTGCCGCAACACACCCGGCCTGCCACGTCTTCGGGGCGCTTGGGGGTTGTGGCTTCGTCATCGCCACGGCCTGGCCGGCTCCGTTCGTCTCCCGAGGACCTGCTCTTGTGTAGGAGCCGGGCTTGCCCGCGACGCGACGCCGTCGGCACAGGCGACGCCCTCATGATTCCGACGCCCGTGTCGCCGACTGAAGTCGGCTCCTACAGAAGAGCGACAGCGGCGCAGCCATTGTAGGAGCCGGGTTCAGCCGGCGACCCGACGCCGTCGGCACAGGCAGCGTCCTCCGCTGTTCGACGTCCGCACGATGGGCGTCTGCGAGAGTCCAGAGGCCTTTCAGGGCCTGATGCTTTTACGTCAGCAAATAGAAGCCGCGACCCAAGGGTTGTCCGAGGACGCCGTCTCCTCGGGGTATGGCGCAAGTGGCACAGGGATGTGCCACGGCCCCGAGTCGAGGGCAGGATGCCCGACCGAGGGGTAAGCCATACCCCGAGGGGGCGGCGGCCCCCGGCCGAAGCGACGCTTTTTTTTCTGCCTCACAGGATGGCGGCCGGCATCCGGTTTCAGGCCGGCCATGCCGCAGGCACAATGGCGTTCCGCAACGGGAGGCACGACATGGACCGGTCCGCCATGAACAACCGAGCCTTCACGGTCGTGCTGATCGCGGTCAGCTTCGCCTTCCTGTTGCTGTTGCGTCCGTTCTACCACGCGATCTTCTGGGCGGCGACGCTGGCGATCCTGTTCTGGCCGGTGCATCGCCGGCTGCTGGCGCGCATGCCGGCGCGTCCCGGCCTCGCCGCGCTGGTCTCGCTGTTGATGTGCCTGGTCATCGTGATCGTCCCGATCACGCTCCTCGTCATCACCCTGGCCAACGAGGTCGTCCACTTCTACGCCCGCGCCGCCGAGAGCGGCGGCATCGGCGGGTACCTGGAGCGGATCGCCGCGGCGATACCGCCGTGGGCGCAGGCATGGTTCGAGCGGCTGGGCGCGGAGGAACTGCGCGCGGTCCAGGAACGGGTCAGCGAAGCGGCGGGCCAGGCGCTGCAGTTCCTGCTCGCCAGGGCGGTGGGCATCGGCCAGAACACCCTGCAGGTCGCCATCGGCTTCCTGCTGATGCTGTACCTGCTGTTCTTCTTCTTCCTGGACGGCGACCGCATCATCCGCGTGGCCCGCTCGGCGATCCCGATGGAGCGCGCCTACGTAGGCGAGTTGGCCGCCAAGTTCGTCACCGTGGTCAAGGCCACGATCAAGGGCAACCTGGTGGTCGCGGCCATCCAGGGCGCGCTGGGCGGTCTCATGTTCTGGGTGCTGGGCATCCCGGGGCCGGTGCTGTGGGGCGTGGTGATGGCGTTCCTGTCGCTGCTGCCGGCGATCGGCGCGTGGCTGGTCTGGGCGCCGGTGGCGATCTACCTGCTGGCCACCGGCTCGGTGGCGAAGGGCCTGGTCGTGATCGCCTTCGGTGCCGGCGTCATCGGGCTGATCGACAATCTCCTGCGCCCGATCCTGGTGGGCAAGGAAACGCGCATGCCGGACTACCTGGTGCTGCTGTCCACGCTCGGAGGCCTGGCGCTGTTCGGCCTGACCGGGTTCGTGGCCGGGCCGGTGATCGCCGCGCTGTTCCTGGTGACCTGGGAGATATTCATCGTGCGGCTCAGGAACGCGCCGGCGGGCGCAGACGACCGTCCCGGAACGGGAGCGGGCTGAGCGGCGGCCGTCGCGCGTCCGCGCCGGGCACCGTCGGCGGGATATCCACCGCGTAGGTCAAGGCCAGCGCCGTGATGCCGGCGCGGCGGTACGCGCCGCAGGTTCAGGACGCGGCGGCCAGGTCCCTGGCCTGGATGCGCTCGATCACTGCGGCCGCCGCCTGGGTGGTCGACACCGCCTGCCCGGGCGCGGCCAGGTCGGCGGTGAACACCCGTGCGTCCAGCGCATCGGACACCGCGGCCTCGATCGCGGCCGCTTCCTGCTCCAGTCCCAGGGAATGGCGCAGCAGCAGCGCCGCGCTGAGGATGGTGGCGTAGGGATTGGCGATGCCCTTGCCGGCGATGTCGGGCGCCGAGCCATGGATCGGCTCGTAGATTCCGACCTTGCCCGCCCCCAGCGAGGCGGAGGGCAGCAGGCCCAGCGAGCCGGCCAGCATCGAGGCCTCGTCGGTGAGGATGTCGCCGAACATGTTCTCGGTGACGACCACGTCGTAGGCGCGCGGCCGCGACAGCAGGTGCATGGCCATCGAGTCGACCAGTTGGTGCTCGAGGGTCACGTCGGGGAATTCCTCGCGCACCACCCGGCTGGCCACGTCGCGCCACAGGCGCGAGGTCTCCAGCACGTTGGCCTTGTCCACGGAGGTGAGATGGCCGCGGCGCGTGCGCGCCAGCTCGGCCGCCCGGCGCACCACGCGCTCGATCTCGGCCACGGTGTAGCGGCACAGGTCGGTGGCGTCGCTGTTGCTGCGGGTCTTGTCGCCGAAGTAGATGCCGCCGGTCAGCTCGCGCACGACCAGGATGTCGACGCCTTCGAGCAGGTGCGACTTGATCGGCGAGGCGCCGAGCGCGGCCGGGTGCGGCCGGGTCGGACGCAGGTTGGCGAACAGCCCCAGTCCCTTGCGGATCGCCAGCAGGCCCTGTTCGGGGCGCACCCGGGCGTTCGGGTCGGACCATTTCGGCCCGCCGACCGCGCCCAGGAGCACGGCGTCGGCCCGCTGCGCGGCCTCCAGGGTCGCGGCCGGCAGCGGTTCGCCGTGGCGGTCGATGGCGATGCCGCCGATGTCGTGTTCCTGGAAGCCGAACGCGTGGCCGAAGCGGGCGGCCACGGCTTCGAGCACCGGCAGGGTGGCGGCGACGATCTCCGGGCCGATGCCGTCACCGGGCAGGACGACGATGTTGGCGTGCATGGATGGTCTCGCGATGTTCGGAAGTGGGGAAGGTCGAGGACGCAGGTTGGGCGCGCACGGCGCCGAGCCGCATGCGCGGCCGTCAGCCGGGCACGGCGGCCGCCTGTGCTTCGGCCGCTTCCCGGGCCGCGTCGCCGGTCGCCGGTGCCGGCGAATGCGTCGCGGGTCCGCCGCTGGGCGGCCACGGCGTGTCGGACAGGCGCCGGGACAGCGCGCGGTGCACGGCGGCATCGAAGGTGAGAGCGGCGGCGGGATTGCTTTCGGCGAGGGGCATTGCTCGATTCCTGACGGCAGTGGGCGCAGGCGCCAGGCCTGCGCAATGCATGGTGGAAGTGTGGGGCGGAGTGCTTGATAGGAGCGGGCGGGACCGGCCATTGGACCACCGGCCATGCGCGGCCGGTGGGATGCGGGTCACGGATCGCTCAGGCGGTGGCCAGCTGTTCCCCGGCCGGCGCGACCCGGCGCTGGCGCAGCAGCCGGTTGGCCACGTCCAGCCAGGCCAGCGCGCTGGCCTCGATGATGTCGCGGCTGGTACCGGTGCCCTCGTACTCGGTCTCGCCGTGGCGCACGCTGAGGCTGGCCTCGCCGCGCGCGTCGGCGCCCAGGCCGACGCTGTGCACGCGGTAGCTCTCCAGCGCCAGCTGCACGCCGGTCGCGGCCGACAGCGCGGCGAACAGCGCGTCGACCGGGCCGTCGCCCTCGGCGCTCTCCAGCACGCGGTTGCCGTCGGGATCGGACAGTTCGACCGTGGCCAGCGCGCGCTGGCCGCGGTCGCTGACCGTCATCGAGGCCAGGCGGTAGCCCTCGGCATCGCCGGTGTCCTGCATCAGCGCCTGCAGGTCGGCATCGGTGACCACCCGCTGCTGCTCGCACAGCGCCTTGAAATCGGTGAACACCAGGTCCAGCTCGCCTTCCTCCAGGTAGTAGCCCAGCGCGCGCAGGCGCTGCTCGACCGCGGCGCGGCCGCTGTGCCGGCCCAGCACCATCTGCGTGTCCGGCCAGCCCACGTCCTGCGGGCGCATGATCTCGTAGGTGCCGCGGTGGCGCAGCATGCCGTGCTGGTGGATGCCCGACTCGTGGGCGAAGGCGTTGGCGCCGACCACCGCTTTGTTGCGCTGCACATGCATGCCGACCAGCCGCTGCAGCAGCTGCGAGGTCGGGACCAGGCGGCGGGTGTCGATGCCGGTGTCGGCCTCGAAGAACGCGCCGCGCACCTTCAGCGCCATCACGATCTCCTCCAGCGCGCAGTTGCCGGCGCGCTCGCCGATGCCGTTGATGGTGCACTCGACCTGGCGCGCGCCGCCCTCGATCGCGGCCAAGGTGTTGGCCACGGCCAGGCCCAGGTCGTTGTGGCAGTGCGCGCTGAAGACCACGTTGCCGGCGCCCGGGACCTGAGTGATCAAGCGCCGGAACAGGCCGCGGATCTCCTCCGGCGTGGTGAAGCCGACCGTGTCGGGGATGTTGATGGTGGTGGCGCCGGCGGCGATCGCCGCGGCGACGACCTCGTGCAGGAAGTCCTCCTCGGTGCGGGTGCCGTCCTCGGTGGAGAACTCGATGTCGTCGATGAACCGCTTCGCGTAGGCGATGCTCTCCACCGCCATGTCCAGCACCTGCTGCCGGCTCATCCGCAGCTTGTGCTCGCGGTGCAGCGGACTGGTCGATAGGAACACGTGCAGGCGCGGGCGCTGCGCGGCCTCCAGCGCCTGCAGCGAGATGTCGACGTCGGCGCGCAGGCAGCGCGAGAGCACGGCCAGGACGGGAGTGCGCAGCTCGCGGCCGATCAGGGCCATGGCCTCGCGGTCGGACTGGGAACTGGCCGGGAAACCGGTCTCGATCACGTCGGCGCCCAGCTCGGCCAGGGCGCGGGCCATCACCAGCTTCTGCGGCGGGGTCATGCTGCAGCCGGGCGACTGCTCGCCGTCGCGCAGGGTGGTGTCGAATACCCGGATGCGGGCCGGGGAGACCTGGGTTTGGGCTGGGGACTGGGGCGCGTTCACCAGGTGAACTCCTCTTCGCTGACTGGCTGCGGCGCGCTCGGCGCCGTTGGGACGGAAATGGTGGGTGAGGGGGACAGGGTAGCGGCTGGGCGGGACTTTGCCACCGCGACCTTCCGTGCAAGGGCGGGGTCGGCCTGCTCCGGCGGCAGTTCGCCGACCCGCCGGCGCGGCTTGCGCGGTGGCCGCGGCCGCACCTCGGAGAGCAGGGTCGCCAGGGTGGCCGCATCGATATTCCCGCCGGAGACCACCGCGCACTTGCGCCGGCCGGCCACGCGGCGGCCGGCGGCCAGGGCCAGGGCGCCGGCGCCCTCGGCGATCAGGTTCTCCTCCAGCGCCAGCCGGACCAGGGTCTCGCGCAGCTCGGCCTCGCGGACGATGACCACGTCGTCGAGCAGGCGCGCACACAGGCGCCGGGTGAGGAAGCCGGGCACCCGGACCCGCACGCCGTCGGCCAGCGAGCGCGCCGGGTCCCGCGGCGTGGTGTCGCCCCGGATCGCGCGGGCCATCGAATCCACGCCCTCGACCTGGGCACCGACCACGCGCACGCCCTGCGCCTTCAGCGCCAGGGCCACGCCGGAGGCCAGGCCGCCGCCGCCGATCGGGACGATGACCACGTCCGGCGCGTGCGCGGCGATCTCGATTCCGACCGTGCCCTGGCCGGCGATCACGTCCGGGTCGTCGAACGCGGACAGGAAGCGGTAGCCGTTCTGCTCGGCCAGCTCGCAGGCGAAGGCATAGGCCTCGTCGTAGCTGTCGCCATGCTGGCGCACGGTCGCGCCCCAGTGGGCCACGCCGGCGATCTTGTTCTCCGGCGCGCCGTGCGGCATCACCGTGATCGCCTGCACGCCCAGGCGATAGGCGGCCCAGGCCAGGCCCTGGGCGTGGTTGCCGGCCGAGGCGCAGATCACCGGGCGGCGATCGCCGCGCTCGCGCGCGGCCAGCAGCGCGTTGAGCGCGCCACGCACCTTGTAGGAACCGGTGCGCTGCAGGTTCTCCAGCTTCAGCATCACCCCGAAGCGCTCGGCGTGGTGCATCGGCGTGACCGGCAGGTAGCGGCGCAGCCGCGACTGCGCGGCCAGCACGTCGGCGACGTCGACCTCGCCCATGCCGGCGTCGCCGCGCCTTGCATTGCCGCCCACGACACCGCCCGCAGCGACGTCGCCGACGTCGGGTTCTCCGCTGCTGGCGCTGGCGCGGCCGGTATCAGGCATCGCCGCCGGTCCGCGGCTGGCCCGCGCAGGGTGGGCGATGGCGAAGAAGGCACCTCCGCACCACGGCCTCCGCAGGGGCGGCCGTGACGAAGCGGGAAGCGGACGCGCGCGCGATCACGGCGCGACCTCCGCGGCAGCGGCTTCCAGCGGGCTGGCTTCGATCGGGCCGGCTTCGATCGGGCTGATCTCCACCGACTCGCAGTCGTACACCTTCTGCAGCTGGCGCTTGAGCGTCTCGGCCGGACGGCCGCCGTCGACCACCAGCTGCAGGTGCCAGCGGCCGTCGCCGTCGTCGGAGCCGCCGCTGATCGCCTGCGGCGCGAAGCCGCGGCGCTCGGTCATCCCGATCACCCGGACCAGCGCGCCTTCGACGGGCTTCAGCACCAGGTCAAGCCGGTAGCGCATGCGCGGACTCCGCCTTCTGCTCGTTGGGGTTGGACTCCAGCATCGTGCTGTTGGCGGTGTTCGGCGGCACCAGCGGCCAGACGTTGGCGCGCGCGTCGATCGCCACGTGCAGCAGGCCCGGGCCGGGCGATGCCAGCAGCGCGGCCAGCGCGTCCTCGACCTCGGCGCGCTTCTCGATCCGGGTGGCGGGGATGCCGCACACCTGGGCCAGCGCGGCGAAGTCCGGGTTGTCGGACAGGTCGATCTCGCTGTAGCGCTTGTCGAAGAACAGCTCCTGCCACTGCCGGACCATGCCCAGCGAGCTGTTGTCCAGCAGGATCATCTTGATCGGCAGCCGGCAGCGCGCCACCGTCACCAGCTCCTGCACGTTCATCATGAAGCTGCCGTCGCCCGAGACCAGCACCACCGGCCGCTCCGGGCAGGCGAATTGCGCGCCCATCGCCGCCGGCAGGCCGAAGCCCATCGTGCCCAGCGCGCCGGAAGTCAGGTGGTTGCGCGGGTGGGTGAAGCGGCAATGCTGCGCGACCCACATCTGGTGCTGGCCGACGTCGCAGGCGACCACCGCGTCCGGCACCAGCTCGCTGACCCGCTTCAGCAGCGCCGGCGCGTAGATGTCCTGGCCGGGGGCGTCGTAGCGGGCGGCGTGGCGCTCGCGGTTCCTGGCGCAGCGCCGGCGCCAGTCACTCTGCGAGTCCTTCGCAAGAGCCGGCACATCCATGTGCCGGGATTCAACGGGAAAGCCCACTCGATACTGAGCCGCCAAGCCGGCCGTGAGCGCACGCAGGCCGACGGCCACGTCGCCGGGCAGGGCGACGTCGGCGGTGCGCAGCTTGGAGATCTCGTAGGCGTCGGCGTCCAGGTGGACCACCCGGGCGAACGGCGCGAACTCGGCCAGCTTGCCGGTGGCGCGGTCGTCGAAACGCGCGCCGACCACCACCAGCAGGTCCGACTCCTGCACCGCGATGTTCGCCGCGCGGGTGCCGTGCATGCCCAGCATGCCCAGGAACTGCGGGTGGTTGCCCGGCAGCGCGCCCAGGCCGCGCAGGGTCAGCACGGTCGGGATGCGGGTGGCCTCGACGAACTGGCGGAACTCGTCCACCGCGTCGGCGATGCCGATGCCGCCGCCGCCGTAGATCACCGGTTTCTCGGCCGAAGCAATCGCGGCGATCGCCTCGGCCAGCGCCGCGTCGGCCGGCGCCGGCTCGCGCTCGACCTGCGCCGGCACGTGCACCGGCAGGTGGGTGGCGCCGCCGACCTGCACGTCCTTGGGCAGGTCGATCAGCACCGGACCGGGCCGGCCCTCGCGGGCCAGGCGGAAGGCTTCGCGCAGCACGTGCGGCAGGTCGTCGACCCGGCGCACCAGGAAGCTGTGCTTGACGATCGGCATGGTCATGCCGAACACGTCCAGTTCCTGGAACGCGTCGGTGCCCAGCAGCGGGGTGGCGACCTGGCCGGTGATGCAGACCATCGGCACCGAGTCCAGCAGCGCGTCCGCTATCCCGGTCACCAGGTTGGAGGCGCCGGGACCGGAGGTGGCCACGCACACGCCGACCTTGCCGCTGGCGCGGGCATAACCATTCGCGGCCAGCGCCGCGCCCTGCTCGTGGCGGACCAGGATGTGGCGCAGGCCCGAGTCCACCAGCGCGTCGTAGAACGGCATGATCGCGCCGCCCGGGTAGCCGAAGATCGTGTCCACCCCTTCGGCTTCCAGCGCGTGCGCGACCCAGGCCGCGCCATTGCGCAGCCCGGCCGCCGCGGTCGGGGCGTCGGCGTTCATGCGGCGGCGGACCTCGGCGCCGTGGTGTCGTCGGTGTCGGGCTGGCTGGCATTGGCCTGCAGCCACACCATCTTGGCGCGCAACTGCTTGCCGACCTGCTCGATCGGGTGGTCCAGGTCGGCCTGCTTGAAGCGCTTGTAGTTCGGCAGGCCGGCTTCGTATTCGGCGACCCAGTTCTTGGTGAAGGTGCCGTTCTGGATGTCGGTCAGCACGTCCTTCATCCGCGCCTTGACGCTGGCGTCGATTACCCGCGGGCCGCTGACGTAGTCGCCGTACTGGGCGGTCTCGGAGACGAACTCGAGCATGCGGGTGATGCCGCCCTCGTAGAACAGGTCGACGATCAGCTTCAGCTCGTGCAGCACCTCGTAGTAGGCGATCTCCGGCTGGTAGCCGGCCTCGACCAGGGTCTCGAAGCCGGCCTGGACTAGCGAGGAGGCGCCGCCGCACAGCACCGCCTGTTCGCCGAACAGGTCGGTCTCGGTCTCTTCCTTGAAGGTGGTCTTGATGATGTTGGCGCGGGCGCCGCCCAGGCCGGCGGCGTATTCCAGCGCCAGCTGCTCGGCCTTGCCGGACTTGTCCTGGTGGACGGCGTAGATGCACGGCACGCCGCGACCGATCTCGTACTCGCGGCGGACCAGCGCGCCCGGGCCTTTGGGCGCGACCAGGACCACGTCCAGGTCCGCGCGCGGGGCGATCATGCCGAAGTGCACGTTGAGGCCGTGCGCAAACAGCAGGCAGGCGCCGGGCTTCAGGTTCGCGGCCAGCACCTCGTCGTAGAGCTTCTTCTGGACCATGTCCGGGGTCAGCACCGCGACCAGGTCGGCGTCCTTCACCGCCTCGGCGGGCGTCTTGACCACGAAGCCGTCGGCCTGGGCCTTGGCCTCGGTCGGACCGCCCGGACGCAGGCCGACGGTCACGTCGAAGCCGGAGTCGCGCAGGTTCAGCGCGTGCGCGCGGCCCTGGCTGCCGTAGCCGACGATCGCGACGCTTTTGATAACGGCCTGGGGAGAGGTGCTGCTGGTCATGGCGGGGTCCTGTGCGGTGGCGTGATGGGTGAGGGGTGGAAGGCGAAGCGGTGGAATGTGCCGTAAACGATTTGTTTCTGCTGATAATTTCCGGCGCCGATCGCGGCCAACAAAAAACCCCGCGCCTTTCGGTGCGGGGTTTTGCGAATCTGGCGTCCTGTTTCTGCTTACGCGCCGGTTCGTCCCGCACCTGGTGGCGAGGTAATAAGGACGAGGACGACAAGCGACGCCGCGTCGTGGGGCGCGTTGCGGTCGGTGGTTGGTGGCGTGTGGCGATGCAGCATGAGACGGAGGAAAGCACGCGGATTCGCGGCTTGTCAAGCGGTCCGGGGGCGTGCGCTACTGTTGCAACTGCAACCGTGGACACGCTGCACAATCGCAGCACAATCCGGGCCAATCCACTGCATTCAGGGTCCGCCGCACGCAGGTGCGCCGGACCATTCCGATCCCACCCCCACGCGCCAGCGTCCGCCAGCGTTCCCGACGATGCCCGACTACCGTTCCCGAACTTCCACCCACGGCCGCAACATGGCCGGCGCGCGCGCGCTGTGGCGCGCCACCGGCATGCAGGACGAGGATTTCCACAAGCCGATCGTCGCCATCGCCAATTCCTTCACCCAGTTCGTGCCCGGCCACGTGCACCTGAAGGACCTGGGCCAGCTGGTGGCGCGCGAGATCGAGCGCGTCGGCGGCGTGGCCAAGGAATTCGACACCATCGCGGTGGACGACGGCATCGCCATGGGCCACGACGGCATGCTGTATTCGCTGCCCAGCCGCGAGCTGATCGCCGACGCGGTCGAGTACATGGTCAACGCGCACTGCGCCGATGCGCTGGTGTGCATCTCCAACTGCGACAAGATCACTCCCGGCATGCTGATGGCCGCGCTGCGGCTCAACATCCCGACGGTGTTCGTCTCCGGCGGGCCGATGGAGGCGGGCAAGACCCGGCTTTCGGATGGCACGGAGGCCGGCCACAAGCTCGACCTGATCGACGCGATGGTGATGGCCGCCGACCCGAACGCATCCGACGAGCAGGTCGCCGCGGTCGAACGCAGCGCCTGCCCGACCTGCGGCTCGTGCTCGGGCATGTTCACCGCCAACTCGATGAACTGCCTGACCGAGGCGCTGGGCCTGTCGCTGCCGGGCAACGGCACGGTGCTGGCCACGCATGCCGACCGCGAACAGCTGTTCCTGCGTGCCGGGCGCACCGCGGTGGAGCTGTGCCACCGCTGGTACGGCGCCGAGGATCCGAGCGCGCTGCCGCGCGGCATCGCCACCTTCGCCGCGTTCGAGAACGCGATGACCCTGGACATCGCGATGGGCGGTTCGACCAACACCATCCTGCACCTGCTGGCCGCCGCGCAGGAGGGCGAGGTGCCGTTCGGCATGCGCGACATCGACCGCCTGTCCAAGCGCGTGCCGCAGCTGTGCAAGGTCGCGCCGAACACGCAGAAGTACCACATCGAGGACGTGCACCGTGCCGGCGGGATCATGGCAATCCTGGCCGAGCTTTCGCGCGGCGGCCTGCTCGACACGTCGGTGCCGACCGTGCACGCGAAGACCCTGGGCGAGGCGATCGCGAAGTGGGACGTGACCGCCACCGCCGACGAGGCGGTGCACACCTTCTACAAGGCCGGTCCGGCCGGGATCCCGACCCAGGTCGCCTTCAGCCAGGCCACGCGCTGGCCGTCGCTGGATGCCGACCGCGCCGAAGGCTGCATCCGTGACGTGGCGCATGCCTATTCCAAGGAGGGCGGCCTGGCCGTGCTCCACGGCAACCTCGCGGTGGACGGCTGCGTGGTGAAGACCGCCGGCGTGGACGAGTCGATCCACGTGTTCGAGGGCAACGCGCGCGTGTACGAGAGCCAGGACGCGGCAGTGAAGGGCATCCTCGGCGACGAGGTACGGGCCGGCGACGTGGTGGTGATCCGCTACGAAGGGCCGAAGGGCGGGCCGGGCATGCAGGAGATGCTGTATCCGACCAGCTACCTGAAGTCGAAGGGTCTGGGCAAGCAGTGCGCGCTGCTGACCGACGGTCGCTTCTCGGGTGGCACCTCGGGCCTGTCGATCGGCCACGCCTCGCCCGAGGCGGCGGCCGGCGGCGCGATCGGCCTGGTCCGCGACGGCGACCGCATCCGCATCGACATTCCGGCGCGGACCATCGACCTGCTGGTGTCCGATGCGGAACTGGCCGCGCGCCGCGCCGAGCAGGATGCGAAGGGCTGGAAGCCGGCGCAGCCGCGCCCGCGCAAGGTCAGCACCGCGCTGAAGGCCTACGCGCTGCTGGCGACCAGCGCCGACAAGGGCGCGGTGCGCGACAAGGCGCTGCTGGACGGCGTCTGAGCGCCGTGCGCTCCAGGCCGCGCGGCAGGACCTCGCTTGCAGGGCTCGCGCTGCTGCTGGCCTCGGTGGCGGCGACGGCCGGCGAGGTCGCTCCGTGGGTGGTCGCGACCTACGCCTATCCGCAGCGCGACCGCGCCGCGGCGGTCCAGCCGCTGGCGGACTACCTGGCCCGGCGCGGGCAGCATCCGGTGCAGGTGCGCGTGCTGCCTTCGCCGACCGCGCTGGTGGAAGCCTTGCGCGACGGACAGGTCGATGTCGCGGTGCCGAACCTGCACGGCTATCTCCAGGCGCGGCGTGGCCCCGGCGGTGTCGCCACGCTGCCGGTACCGGACGTGCCGGCAGCGCAGGCCGACCGTTACCGTGCGGTACTGGTGGCGCGCGACGAGGTCGATTCGATCGAAGCGCTGCAGCACCGGGCCGGACGCTTGCGCCTGGTGCTGGTCGGCAGGGATTCGGCGTCCGGCGGGTTCGTCCCGGCGCAGCGGCTGCATGAGCTGGGCCTGCGTCCGGCCTCGGACTTCGCGTCGTTGCACTATGCCGGTTCGCATGCGGCGGCGTTGCAGGCACTGGTCGACGGCGAGGCCGACGTCGCAGCGCTGGCCGCGGATGTCTACGACGCCTCGCGCCCGCAAGAGGTTCGCGAACTGTGGCGTTCCGCACCGATCCCGCCAGGCCCGTTGCTGTGCCGCGAATCGGCGCAGGTGCCCTGCGCGGCGATCGCCGGCTGGCTGCTCGAGGCCCACCGCCAGGATCCGGCGGTCATGGCGGGCCTGCGCGCGGGCTGGCCCGAGTTCGGCGACGCCTCGGCATTCACGCCGGCCCGGCCCATGCCGTTGCAGCTGCCCGGGGTCGACTGAGGTGCGCAGGCCGGTGGCGGGCCATGGCCGGTGCCGCGTCGGCGTGACCGAGTTGGCGTAGTCTGGCACCGGTTCCGGGACGGGGATCGTGCGATGGCATACCACGACGGAAGGGGACGGCTTGCCGCACTGTCGGCAGGCCTGCTGGTGGCGATGCTGGCCGGTTGCGCCGGGTTGGGGCCGACGCGGGTCGGGATCGACCGCATGGACTACACCGAGCGCCTGCGCGAGAGCGAGAAGGAGCAGCTGCTGAGCAACATCGTCGCGCTGCGCTACGGCGACGCGCCGATGTTCCTGGGCGTGAGTTCGGTCATCAGCCAGTACACGCGCGAGAGTTCGGGCGAGCTGACGGCCGCCCTCTCGCCGGGCACCGGCAACGACGCCGGCTCGGTCGGCGGCGCGGTGGTGCTGCGCGAGACGCCGACGGTGACCTACACGCCGGTGACCGGCGACCGTTTCTCGCGGCACCTGCTGGCGCCGCTGCCGCCGGCCGCGGTGCTGGCGATGATGGAAGCGGGCTGGGCCTCGGACCTGCTGTTCCCGCTGGCGGTGCGCTCGGTCAACGGTGTGGGCAACACCAGCCGCGCGCCGCTGTTCGAGCAGAAGGCCGACGACGACTTCGCGGAAGTCGTGGCCGTGCTGCGGCGGCTGCAGCGCACCCAGGCGCTGGCCGTGCGGGTGCGGCAGAAGGAGGAGACGTTCTCGGCGCTGGCGCGGGTGCGTCCGGCGCTGACCGCGCAGGAGGAGGCCGACCTGCAATACCTGTCCGAGCGGCTGGGGATCCGGCGCGGCGTGGGCGAGCTGCGGGTGGTGTTCGCCACCTATCCGCACGACACGGACGAGCTGGCGATCGCGACGCGTTCGATGTTCGAGATCCTGATGGAGCTGGCGCAGGGCGTCGAAGTGGAGGGGGTGCCTGTTTCGCCGGAGCCGTCGCTGGTGCGGATCCGCAGTGGCATCGCGGCGCCGGCCGACGCGCACGTGGCGGCGCAGTTCCGCGGCCGCTGGTACTGGATCGACGGCCACGACGAGGCTTCCAAGCAGATGTTCCTGATCACCCAGGTGATGCTGTCGATCGCCGACACCGGCGGCGGCGCCGGGTCGCCGCTGGTGACGATCCCGGCCGGCTGAGCGCAACCGGCGACGGGAGTCTGGTCGCCGGCGTGGCGTGATCGGCTATCTTTCCGGAAATCCCGTTCCGGTCCGCGCCCATGTCCATGCTCCGTATCCTGCTGTGCGCCGCACTGCTGCTGCCGGCCGCCGTCCCCGCCGCCGACCGCATCACCGGCGAACTGTTCGCCACCCGCTCGGAGGTGATCGCACCGCACGCGATGGCCGCCACCTCGCACCCGCTGGCCACCCAGATTGCACTGGACGTGATGCGGCAGGGCGGCTCGGCGATGGATGCGGCGATCGCCGCCAACGCCGCGCTGGGACTGATGGAGCCGACCGGGAACGGCATCGGTGGCGACCTGTTCGCGATCGTGTGGGATCCGAGGACGAAGCGGCTTTACGGCTACAACGGTTCGGGCCGCTCGCCGCAGTCGCTGACCCTGGACGAGTTCCGGCGTCGCGGCCTGGCCGAGATCCCGCCCACCGGACCGCTGCCGGTATCGGTGCCCGGAGCGGTCGACGGCTGGTTCGCGCTGCATGACCGCTTCGGCCGCCTGCCGATGGCCGACAACCTGGCACCCACCATCCGCTATGCCCGCGAAGGCCACCCGGTGCACGAGGTGATCGCCTACTACTGGGCACGTTCGGTGCCGCGGCTGTCGCAGTACCCGGGCTTCAAGGAGCAGTTCACCATCGACGGCCGCGCCCCGCGCAAGGGCGAGATGTGGAAGAACCCGACCCTGGCCGACACCCTGCAGAAGATCGCCGAGAGTGGCCGCGACGCGTTCTACAAGGGCGAGGTCGCCCGCACCATGGATGCCTATTTCAAGGCCAATGGCGGCTTCCTGTCCTACGAGGACCTGGCCGCGCACCAGGGCGAGTGGGTCGAGCCGGTGTCGACCAACTACCGCGGTTACGACGTGTGGGAGCTGCCGCCCAACAGCCAGGGCATCGCCGCGCTGCAGATGCTCAACGTGCTGGAGGGCTACGACTTCTCGAAGATCCCGTTCGGCTCGCCCGAGCACGTGCACCTGTTCGTCGAGGCCAAGAAGCTGGCCTTCGCCGACCGTGCCCGCTTCTACGCCGACCCCGCGTTCCAGCCGGCGCCGGTGGCGAGGCTGGTGTCCAAGGAATACGCAGCGCAGCGTCGCCAACTGATCTCGCCGGACCGCGCGCTGCGCGAGGTGCAGCCGGGCACGCCGAGGCAGCTGGAGGAGGGCGACACCATCTACCTGACCACGGCCGATGCCGACGGCATGATGGTCTCGCTGATCCAGTCCAACTACCGCGGCATGGGCAGCGGCATGGCCCCGCCGGGACTGGGCTTCATCCTGCAGGACCGCGCCGAGATGTTCGTTCTGGCCGGTTGCGATGCCGAGCCGCGCCATCCGAACTGCTACGCGCCGGGCAAGCGCCCGTTCCAGACCATCATCCCGGCGTTCATCACCAAGGACGGCAAGCCGTGGGTCAGCTTCGGCGTGATGGGCGGGGCGATGCAGCCGCAGGGCCACGTGCAGATCGTGATGAACCTGGTCGACTTCGGCATGAACCTGCAGGAGGCCGGCGACGCGCCGCGCATCCAGCACGAGGGTTCGACCGAGCCGACCGGGCAGAACACGGCGATGAGCGACGGCGGCGAGGTCAACCTGGAAACCGGGTTCCCGCACGAGACGGTGCGTGCGCTGATGCGCAAGGGCCATCGCATCGTGTCCGCCGACGGACCGTTCGGCGGCTACCAGGCGATCCTGCGCGACCCGGACAGCGGCGTGTATTTCGGCGCCTCGGAGAGTCGCAAGGACGGGCACGCCGCCGGCTATTGAGCCGCGCCGTGGCGCGGAATAGGTGATATGCGCGGTGCGCATGTGCGCCCGCAGCGTGTATGGTCCGCCTGATCCGTGTGGAATCGCGGACCGGCCGTCGACGGGGAGTCTCACGCATGCGCATGTCTGGATGGTTCGTTGCCGGCCGCGTCCGGCTCGCGGTGTCATGCCTGTTGCTGCTGGCGGCGTTCGCCGCCTCGGCGGCCGAACAGTCGGGGTTCGTGAAGGTCGAAGGCGCGCGCTTCGTGCTCGACGGCAAGCCCTACCGCTTCGCCGGCGCCAACTTCTGGTACGGGGCCTACCTCGGCGCCCCCGACGGCATCGGCGACCGCGAGCGCCTGCGTGCCGAGCTCGACCAGCTCAAGGCCGCCGGGATCGACAACCTGCGCGTGCTGGCCATGTCCGAGGCCAGCGGCTTCAAGCGCGGGGTGAGCCCGGCGATCATGTCCGAGCCGGGCAAGTACGACGAGGACCTGCTGCAGGGCCTGGACTACCTGCTGGCGGAGATGGCCCGCCGCGACATGAAGGCGGTGCTGTACCTCAACAACTTCTGGCAGTGGTCCGGCGGCATGTCGCAGTACGTGTCCTGGGCCACGGGCGAGCCGGTGTTCGATCCGGACACCACGGGCGATTGGAACGGCTTCATGCAGAACTCGGCGCGCTTCTATGCCATCGCCGAGGCGCAAGCGTGGTATCGCGATGCGATCCGCACCGTCGTCGGCCGCACCAACGGCATCACCGGCGTGGCCTACGTGGACGATCCGACGGTGATGTCCTGGCAGCTGGCCAACGAGCCGCGTCCGGGCAGCGACAAGGACGGGCACCCCAACTTCCCCGCCTACCGGGAATGGATCCACGACACGGCCGGGCTCATCCGTGGCCTGGCGCCGAAGCAGCTGGTCAGCACCGGCAGCGAGGGCGCGATGGGCTCGCTGCGCGACATCGACCTGTTCGTCCAGGCCCACCGGACCCCGAACGTGGATTACCTCACCTTCCACCTGTGGCCGTCGAACTGGAGCTGGGTCGACCACGACGACCCGGCCGCACGGCTGGAATCGGGGCTGGCAACCTCGCTGGCCTACATCGACGAGCACATCGACGTGGCCGGGAAGATGGGCAAGCCGATCGTCCTGTCGGAGTTCGGCCTGAACCGCGACGGCGGCGCGTTCTCGCCCGAATCCGGGGTGCAGGCGCGCGACCGTTTCTACGCGGCGATCTTCGACCGGCTGCTGCAGCGGATGCAGGCCGGCGACGCCATCGCCGGCTCCAATTTCTGGGCCTGGGGCGGCCGCGGCCGCACCACCAACCCCGACTGGATGTGGAAGGCCGGCGACCCGTTCACCGGCGACCCGCCGCAGGAGGCGCAGGGCCTGTTCTCGCTGTTCGACAGTGATGCCTCGACCCTGGAGATCGTATCCAGCCACGCCCGCGCGGTGCGCGCGCTGGCGCCCTGAACCGGCCGCCAGGGAATATCTGAACACCTGCCGTCATCCCCGCGCAGGCGCGGATCCAGTGCCTTCAAGTCGTTGAAGGCAAAGTCCCTGGATTCCCGCCTGCGCGGGAATGACGGCAAAAGTCGAGTTGTTCGGACCTTCTCCAAGCGGCCGGAATCACGGCGGTGGCCCTGCCCGCCACCCGCCGCCTGTGGTCTAATGCTGGCGGAAGCGGGGGTACCGCCGGCGCCGCAACGGGCCGAAGGTTGAGACAGTCCCTTGGAACCTGATCCGGCTGATACCGGCGTAGGGAAGCTTTCGCAGGACCTTCGGCCCGATCGACACGTGCGATCCCGTCCGTCCTGTGTCCGCCCGCTCCGGGCGACCGGCCGCGTCGCGACCCGCACGCGCGCCGATCGCCGTGGACCGCACTCCGGTGCGGCGATTCCCGACCGAGCGGACACCCCAGCATGAACGCCATTCCTGCCTCGCTGATCCAGCAGACCGAGCAGCTCTCCGAATCCGTGACCCGGCCGATCCCGGGCTCGCGCAAGATCCACGTCGAAGGCTCGCGCCCGGACCTGCGCGTGCCGATGCGCGAGATCGCGCTGACCCGCACCCCGACCATATTCGGCGGCGAGGACAACCCGCCGGTCACCGTGTACGACACCTCCGGCCCGTACAGCGACCCGGAGGCACGGATCGACCTGGCCGCCGGTCTGCCGGCGCTGCGCGCGCAGTGGGTCGCCGAGCGCGGCGATACCGAGCTGCTGCCGGCGCTGTCCTCCGAGTTCGGCCGCGCCCGCGAGCACGACCTGAAGCTGGCGGCGGTGCGCTTCCCCGGCCGGGTGCTGCCGCGTCGTGCCAGGGCCGGGGCGAACGTCACCCAGATGCACTACGCGCGCAAGGGCATCGTCACCCCCGAGATGGAGTTCGTGGCGATCCGCGAGAACCAGCGGCTGGAGGCGGTGCGCGACGCCGGCCTGCTCGCCCAGCACCCGGGCGAGTCCTTCGGCGCCAGCATCCAGAAGCTCATCACCCCCGAGTTCGTGCGCGACGAGATCGCCCGCGGCCGCGCGATCCTGCCCAACAACATCAACCACCCGGAAAGCGAGCCGATGATCATCGGCCGCAATTTCCTGACCAAGATCAACGCCAACATCGGCAACTCCGCGGTGTCTTCCGGCATCGCCGAGGAGGTGGAGAAGCTGGTCTGGGCGATCCGCTGGGGCGGCGACACGGTGATGGACCTGTCCACCGGCAAGCACATCCACGAGACGCGCGAGTGGATCGTGCGCAACTCGCCGGTGCCGATCGGCACGGTGCCGATCTACCAGGCGCTGGAGAAGGTCGACGGCCGCGCCGAGGAACTGACCTGGGAGATCTTCCGCGACACGCTCATCGAACAGGCCGAGCAGGGCGTGGACTACTTCACCATCCACGCCGGCGTGCTGCTGCGCTACGTGCCGCTGACCGCCAAGCGGGTGACCGGCATCGTCAGCCGCGGCGGCTCGATCCTGGCCAAGTGGTGCCTGGCACACCACAAGGAGAATTTCCTCTACACCCACTTCGAGGACATCTGCGAAATCATGAAGGCCTACGACGTGGCCTTCTCGCTGGGCGACGGCCTGCGCCCGGGCTGCATTGCCGACGCCAACGACGCGGCCCAGTTCGGCGAGCTGGAGACGCTGGGCGAGCTCACCAAGATCGCCTGGAAGCACGACGTGCAGACCATGATCGAAGGCCCCGGCCACGTGCCGATGCAGCTGATCAAGGAGAACATGGACAAGCAGCTGCGCGAGTGCGGCGAAGCGCCGTTCTACACGCTCGGGCCGCTGACCACCGACATCGCGCCGGGCTACGACCACATCACCAGCGCGATCGGCGCGGCGATGATCGGCTGGTTCGGCACGGCGATGCTGTGCTACGTCACCCCCAAGGAACACCTGGGCCTGCCCAACCGCCAGGACGTGCGCGACGGGATCATGGCCTACCGGATCGCCGCCCATGCCGCCGACCTGGCCAAGGGCCACCCGGGCGCGCAGGTGCGCGACAACGCGCTGTCCAAGGCGCGCTTCGAGTTCCGCTGGGAGGACCAGTTCCACCTCGGCCTGGATCCGGAGAAGGCCAAGGAGTTCCACGACGAGACCCTGCCCAAGGACGCGCACAAGCTGGCCCACTTCTGCTCGATGTGCGGCCCGCACTTCTGCTCGATGAAGATCACCCAGGACGTGCGCGACTACGCGGCCGAGCACGGGGTCGACGAACAGGCGGCGCTGGCGGCGGGGATGGAGGAGAAGTCGGCGCAGTTCCGCGAGCAGGGCGGGGACATCTACCGGGTGAGTTAGGAATGGTCGGGGCTGCAGCCGTCATCCCGCACAGGCGGGAGGCGCCGCAGCCCGACGGCCGGTCCCCGGCGACCTGCACACGGCTGCACTGGATGATCCGCCATGCGGCGGCTGAGATGCGCCACCTGCCTGCGCGGGGATGACGGCATCCAGGAGCAGGCGCGTCTCCCCGCCTGGCCCGCCGCGGTCGGGAGGGGGTGTCCGCCAGTACAGGACACGCGGCGTAGACAAGGCCGTGCTAGCGTTGATCGACCCTCGAGAGGCTACCGGTCTAGGGAGGCGGCATGCGCACGATCCGAACCCCCGTTCTGGCCTGGCTGGCCGTGCTGGCGCTGCTGCTGGCCGGCTGCGCCAGCGGACCCAC
The DNA here is from genome assembly GCF_000972865.1 of Pseudoxanthomonas suwonensis. Classification (NCBI taxonomy): domain Bacteria; kingdom Pseudomonadati; phylum Pseudomonadota; class Gammaproteobacteria; order Lysobacterales; family Lysobacteraceae; genus Pseudoxanthomonas; species Pseudoxanthomonas suwonensis. The sequence continues at coordinate 1,177,819 of NZ_CP011144.1, read as the reverse complement.
CGTCCGCGTCGATACCGATCCGGAAGCGGACTTCAGCCGCTACCGCAGCTGGGCGTTCTACGAGCCCATCGCGATGGAGGCCCACGGTTACTCCAGCTACACCACCGAACGCGTGCGCGCGGCGATCCGCCGCGAGATGGACGCGCGGGGTTATGCCTACGATCCGGCGTCGCCCGGCCTGCGGGTCAATTTCCAGGGCATCGTCGAGGAGAAGACCGACGTCTACACGGTGCCGCGCACCGACTTCCAGTACTACTACAGCTACCGGGCGCGCAGCTATGTCGCCGTGCCGGTGTGGTACGACGAGGCGCAGGTCAGCCGCTACCGGCAGGGCACCCTGACCGTGGATCTGGTCGATGCCGGGCTCAACCGCCTGGTGTGGACCGGCTCGGCGGTCGGCCGCGTCACCAGGAAGACGCCGGAGGAACGCGCGACCGAGATCGACGCGGCGGTGGCGGCGATCTTCGCGCAGTATCCCTACCAGGCAACGGGGCGGACACCATGAGCGGCACCGGCGTAGTCAAGGCGGGCGTGGGCTTCGGCACGGCCCTGGCCATCACCATTTCCTGGACGGCGAACAAGTCGCTGCTGTGGGTGATCATCCACGGCATCCTCGGCTGGATCTACGTCGTCTACTACGCGCTGGTCCACCACTTCGGCTGAGCCATGCGCGTATTCCTGCGCCGGCGCTGGATGGTGCACGCCAGGCGCCATCCCTCGGCGTGGCTGCTGCTGGCGCAGCTGCTCGGGCTGCTGCTCTACCCGGCGCTGGACGGCATCGCCTGGGGATCGGTGCTGCTGAGCGTGTTCGGCATGGGCGTGCTGGCGCTGGCGCTGTGGGTGGTCAACCGCAGCCCGGTGCTCAACTGGATCGCATGGTGCCTGGCGGTGCCCGCCGCGGTGCTCATCCTGCTGGCGGTGGGGTTCTGGGACGGGCGCTTGCTGGCGATCGGCCTGGTGCTGGAGGGCGCGCTGTACCTGTACACCGCGCTGGGCCTGATCGCCTACATGCTGCAGGACCACGAAGTGACCAGCGACGAGCTGTTCGCCGCCGGCGCCACCTTCACCTTGCTGGCCTGGGCGTTCGCTTTCGCCTTCTCGGTCTGCCAGATCTGGTATCCGGGCAGCTTCACCGCCGCGCTGCATCCGGAGACGCAGCGCAGCTGGATGGAACTGCTGTCGCTGAGCTTCAGCATGCTCTCTGGCGTGGGCCTGAGCGACATCATGCCGGTGCGGCCGCAGGCGCGGGCGCTGGTCATGCTCGCGCAGTTCGTCGGGGTGATGTACATCGCCCTGGTGGTGTCGCGGCTGATCGGGCTGAGCATCCTTAGGCAGACCCGCCGACCTTCCTGAACGGGCCGTGCCGACCGGCACTGTGTCGTGACGACGACCTTTGCCACACTGGCGCGCCTGCCGTCCCCGATGCCCGCCCATGAAGCTGCAGGTTCCGTTCCTCCAGTTGCCCATCCTGTTCGACGCCCCCGCGCTGGCCGCGGAGGTGGCTGCGGTGGACACGCGCTGGTGGCGCGGCCGCACGCAGCGCGATGACGGCAACAGCGCACTGACCCTGATTACCACCCACGGCGACCCCGACAGCGACGAGCTCGGCGGCCCGATGCGGCCGACCCCGGTGCTGGCGCAGTGCCCGTACCTGATGCAGGTGCTGGAAGCGCTGGGCGCGATCTGGGGACGGGCGCGGCTGATGCGCCTGTCCGGCCAGGCCGAGGTGCGCGCGCACGTGGACATCAACTACTACTGGCGCGAGCGGATGCGCGTGCACGTGCCGATCGTGACCACGCCCCCGGTGCGTTTCCAGTGCGGCGAGGGCGAGATCAACATGGCCGCGGGCGAATGCTGGATCTTCGATACTTGGCGACGCCACCGCGTGCTCAACGGCGGCGACGACACCCGCATCCACCTGGTCGCCGACACCGTCGGCGGCGAACGCTTCTGGGACCTGCTGGCGCAGGCGCGCCCGCCGGGCGCGCGTGGACCGGACTGGCGGCCGGCGCGGATCGCGCCGCGGCCGGGTCTGGCAGCGCCAGTGCTGGAGTTCGAGAGTTTCAACGCGCCGAAGGTGATGTCGCCGTGGGAACTGCGCGAGCACATCGTGTTCCTGCTCGGCGAGGCCGTGCCCGATCCGCGCCTGGCGGCGATCCAGCAGGCACTGCTGCGCTTCGCCAGGCGTTGGCAGGCGCTGTGGGCCGCATACGCCGACGGTGACGAGGGCCTGCCGCGCTACCGGCGCCTGCTCGACGGCATCCGTGGCGAACTGGAGGCGCTGGGCGCCGGCCAGATCGGCCTCAAGAACGAACTCGGCTTGCTCCAGGCGCTGGCCGCGCACGTGTTCGACATGGCGGTGGCCACGCCGGCCGAGGCGGGCGACGAATCGCGGATGGACCGCCATGGCGACCCGGGCACCGGCGTGCACGCCGGTGCGGCAGCGGTGCCGCTGCGCGCCACGGAGGCCACGGCGGTCGAAGGGGCGCGCGATCCGCTGTTCGAGCGGCCGCTGTTCATCGTCAGTCCGCCGCGCTCGGGTTCGACCCTGCTGTTCGAGACCCTGGCCACCGCGCCGGGTCTGTATTCGCCGGGCGACGAGAGCCACGCGCTGATCGAAGGCATCCTTGGACTGGCGCCTTCCGCCCGCGGCTACGATTCCAACCGGCTGCTCGCCGAAGATGCCACCGCCGCGGTGGCGACGGCCCTGCGCGAGCGTCTGTTCCGCCAGCTGCGCGACCGCGAAGGCCGGGCCGCCGCCGGCGCACCGGTGCGGGTGCTGGAGAAGACGCCGAAGAATTCGCTGCGCATCCCGTTCCTGCGTGCGATCTTCCCTGAGGCCCGGTTCGTGTTCCTGTACCGGGATCCGCGCCAGGTGCTGGGCAGCATGATCGACGGCTGGCGTTCGGGCGATTTCGCCATGTATCCGCGGCTGCCTGGCTGGGAGGGGCCGACCTGGTCGTTCCTGCTCACGCCGGGCTGGCGCGAGGGCAGCGGCCGGCCGCTGGAGGAGGTGGTGGCACGGCAATGGGCCAGCGCCACGCGCGTGCTGCTCGACGACCTGCGGGGGTTGCCGTCCGGCAGCTGGACCACGATCCGGCACGAGGCTTTCGTCGCCGACCCGCAGGCGGGCGCCGAGCGCCTGTGCGGGTGGGCCGGACTCGGCTGGGACCGCCGCCTGGATGCGGCGCTGCCGCTGTCGCGCTACACGCTGACTCCGCCGGATCCGCAGAAATGGCGCCGCCACGAAGCGGCGATCGAGGCGCAGCGGGCGTTGTGGGACCCGGTGGCGCGACGCGCCGAAGCGCTGCTGGACGGCTGATTGCCAGCCGCGGCGCGGCGGCGGTTGGATCGGATCAGGCAGCGACCGGCACGGCGGTCAGCGACTCGGCGTAGTCGCGCCATTCGCCCAGTCGCGCCATTGCGCCGGTGCGGCCCAGGTAGGCCTCGTCCGGTTCCTCGCCGGCGGCCAGCGCCATCGCCACGTGCACCGCGCCGGTGACCCAGAAGCTGCGGGTGCTCGAGCGCGACGGCGTGCGGTGGAAGGCCACCGCCTCGATGATCGGCATCGGCAGGCCCCACAGGCCCAGCAGGTAGGCGCCGGCTTCGGCATGGCCGGGGCGCTCGTCGCCCTCGGCCACCGGCTGGCGTTCGTCGCGCACGCCGGGCAGCAGCAGGCCGATGTCGGCCAGCAGCGCGGCGGTGGCGCCGAGCTCGGCGCTGGATTCGGGCAGCATGCGCTTGGCCAGCCGCGAGGCCAGCAGCGCGCGCTGCTGCAGGGCGGCACGGTCGATGCCGGCCGCGCCCGGCAGCGAGAACACCTCGCTGGCCAGGACCAGGTCGCGCAGGGTGGCGATGCCCAGGCGGGTCACCGCGGCGCGCAGGTCGGTGATGGTGCGGCCGTTGGAGAAGTAGGCCGAGTTGCACAGCTGCAGCACCTTGGCCGCGATCGCCGGGTCGCCGGCGACCAGGCCGGCGATGTCGGCGGCGCTGGTGTGCTCGTCGGTTTCCAGCGCGCTCATCAGGCGCAGGTACAGCTGCGGCGGGGAAGGCAGCTGTTCGACCCGGCCGATGCGCTGGCGCAGGGCCGGGTTGTCGAGCAGCTCGCGCAGTTCCTCCAGGCTGCCGATCGCCTCCAGCAGCAGCTCGGGTGCGAGTGGCGCGGGCAGGAAGCGGTGGGCCAGGCCGATGATCCGCGCCGGCGGGTTCTGGCTGCCGTCGATCACCGCCACGCGCGAGGCTTCGGCGCGCAGGGTGCGGACCTGGCCGAGCAGGGTGGCCGGCGGCATGTCGGGCAGCGACGGCGCGACCAGGATCACGTCGACCGGGACGGCCGCCACGCGCGCCATGGCGCTGCCGGCGTCGTCGGACCGTTCCACCTCCCAGTCCTGTCCCAGTTCGGACACCAGCTCGACCAGGGTGGTCGGGAACACGGCTTCATCGCCGACGAACAGAATGCGCACGTAAACCTCCCTGGGGGACTCGGGAACTGGCGTGCACCGGCGGATGCCGGACGCTCGTGTCCCGGTATCGGTCAGGTTGGCCGGAAGTTGAGTGCGGTGGGAGGACGTGGTGCGGCGGGCATGCGGATCTGTGCGCCAGTTCCGCTTTGCCTGTGCGCGGGACGCCGGAATCCGGGCCCGCTCGCGGCTCCCGGGCGGCTGCCTGGAAAGGGTGCCCGGAAGGGAAGGGCGCCGGCCATGCGGCCGGCGCCGGTCACGGCGCGGTCAGGCCTGGTCGGCCGCGCGCTGCATGGAATCGCGCAGGATCCGCTTCGCTTCCTCGGCGTTGCCCCAGCCGTCGAGCTTGACCCACTTGCCCTTCTCCAGGTCCTTGTAGTGCTCGAAGAAGTGGCCGATGCGCTCCAGCCAGTGCTGCGAGACCTGCTCGATGTCCTCGACGTGGGCATAGCCGGAGAACACTTTGGCCACCGGCACGGCGAGGATCTTCTCGTCGCCGCCGGCCTCATCGGTCATCTTCAGCACGCCGACCGGGCGGCAGCGCACCACCGAGCCGGGGATCAGCGGCAGCGGCAGCACCACCAGCACGTCGGCCGGGTCGCCGTCGCCGCACAGGGTGTTGGGCACGTAGCCGTAGTTGCACGGGTAGCGCATCGGGGTGGAGAGGATGCGGTCGACGAAGATCGCGCCGCTTTCCTTGTCCACTTCGTACTTGACCGGCTCGGAGTCCTTCGGGATCTCGATGATGACGTTGATTTCGTCCGGCGGGTTGCGCCCGGCATTGACCTGGTCGAGGCCCATCTTGCTGCTCCGTGGGAACGCGGTTGAAGAGGGCGGGCATTTTACGCTCTTGGGTGCTGCGGCGCACAAACGACTTTCGTCGGGCCCGGAAAAGACGAAGCCCCGGCAAGGGCCGGGGCTTCGCTTCCTTCCGTATCAATGAGTTACAGCAGCGGAACCAGTAGCAGCGCGACGATGTTGATGATCTTGATGAGGGGGTTGATCGCGGGGCCCGCGGTGTCCTTGTAGGGATCGCCGACGGTGTCGCCGGTGACCGCGGCCTTGTGCGCCTCGCTGCCCTTGCCGCCGAAGTGGCCGTCCTCGATGTACTTCTTGGCGTTGTCCCAGGCGCCGCCGCCAGTGGTCATCGAGATCGCCACGAACAGGCCGGTCACGATCGTGCCGATCAGCAGGCCGCCCAGCGCCTTGATGCCCGCGCCGGGGCCCATCAGCCAGTTCATGCCGAAGGCGACGATCACCGGCACCAGTACCGGCAGCAGCGAGGGCACGATCATTTCCTTGATCGCGGACTTGGTCAGCATGTCCACCGCCCTGCTGTAATCGGGCTTGCCGGTGCCTTCCATGATCCCGGGGATCTCGCGGAACTGTCGGCGGACTTCCTCCACCACGCTGCCCGCGGCACGGCCCACGGCCTCCATCGCCATCGCGCCGAACAGATAGGGGATCAGGCCGCCGATGAACAGGCCGATGATCACCGCCGGGTCGGACAGCTCGAAGCTGAAGACCGTACCGGGGTTGTTCGCTTCGAGGTTGTGCGTGAAGTCGGCGAACAGGACGAGTGCGGCAAGGGCTGCCGAACCGATCGCGTAGCCCTTGGTCACCGCCTTGGTGGTGTTGCCGACCGCATCCAGCGGGTCGGTGACGTTGCGTACCTCCGGCGGCAGCTCGGCCATCTCGGCGATGCCGCCGGCGTTGTCGGTGATCGGGCCGTAGGCGTCCAGCGCCACGATCATGCCGGCCATCGACAGCATGGCGGTGGCGGCGATGGCGATGCCGTACAGCCCGCCCAGCGCATGGGCGCTCCAGATCGCCGCGCACACCGCGACCACCGGCAGCGCGGTCGACTTCATCGATACGCCCAGGCCGGCGATGATGTTGGTGCCGTGGCCGGTGGTCGAGGCCTGCGCCACGTGCTTGACCGGGCCGTACTCGGTGCCGGTGTAGTACTCGGTGATCCACACGATCAGGCCGGTCAGGACCAGACCGATCAGCGCGCAGCCGTAGATCGCGGTGGCGCCGTGGGCGTTGTCGGCCATCAGCGAGGTGGTGATCGGCCAGAACGCGATCGCCGCCAGCACGCCGGACACGATCACGCCCCGGTACAGCGCGCCCATGATCGAACCGCCAGGCTTCACCTTGACGAAGAACGCGCCGACGATCGAGGCCACGATCGACACCCCGCCCAGCACCAGCGGATACAGCGCCGCGTTGCTGCCGGCCTCGTCCATCATCAGCCCACCCAGCAGCATGGTCGCGATCACCGTGACCGCGTAGGTCTCGAACAGGTCGGCGGCCATGCCGGCGCAGTCGCCGACGTTGTCGCCGACGTTGTCGGCGATCACCGCCGGGTTGCGCGGGTCGTCCTCGGGGATGCCGGCTTCGACCTTGCCGACCAGGTCGGCGCCCACGTCGGCGCCCTTGGTGAAGATGCCGCCGCCCAGGCGGGCGAAGATCGAGATCAGCGAGGAGCCGAAGGCCAGGCCGACCAGCGCGTGCAGGTTGTCGGTCTGGCTCAGGCCCAGCCGCTGCAACAGCCAGTAGTAGCCGGCCACGCCCAGCAGGCCCAGGCCGACCACCAGCATGCCGGTGATCGCGCCGCCGCGGAACGCCACGTCCATCGCCGGGCCGAGGCCGCGGCGCGCCGCCTCGGCGGTGCGCACGTTGGCGCGCACCGACACGTTCATGCCGATGTAGCCGGCCGCGCCGGACAGCACCGCGCCCACTGCGAAGCCGATGGCGGTGTACCAGTTGAGGAAGAAACCGACCAGCACGAACAGCGCTGCGCCGGCGACGGCGATGGTCAGGTACTGCCGGTTGAGGTAGGCGCGCGCGCCTTCCTGGATGGCAGCGGCGATCTGCTGCATGCGCTCGTTGCCCGCCGGTTGCGCCAGGATCCAGCGCGCGGACACGATGCCGTAGAGGATTGCGAGGACAGCGCACAGCAGTGCCAGCGCCAAACCGTATTGTTCCAGCATGAACCCCTCCCAAGGTTGGTCTATGTCGCCCAGGAGATGGACGAACAGAGGTACCGCGCCGGGCGAGCCGTGAAGCACTGGAACGGACTCGAAACCGAGGCGCGTATACCGTGTTCAACATCCCTGGATGTGGGCCGAGTATGACCGCAGCGCCGGCCCGAAGGCCACACGGCGTTCATGGAGGCGATGACAGGATCGGGGCTCCCCCATGCGATGGATGTCCCGGTTCGTGAACCCGATCACCCCTTCCACGTCCGGCGAACACTGGGCCCGGGCCATGGCCGTGGCCCGCGCGCAGCGGCGCCAGGCCGAGATCTTCCGCCAGGCCGTGCTGCTGGCGGTGCTGGTGGCTGTCGCCGCGGTGGCCGCTCCGCTGCTGGCGCAGCCGGACACGCCCGAGCGCGAGCGGACTGGCACGCCGCAGGCGGTCGGCGCGGTGCATACCGTGCGCACCATCCCGGAAGCCTGCACCCGGCTGGAGGGCGTGTTCACCGGCGATCGAGCGCAGCCGTACCGGCTGGACGCGGTGCGGACGGCGCCGGCTTGCCAGCCGCGCGCCCGCTACGTCGACTTCGCCGAGGCCGCGCCTTCGGAGAGCCAGGGCTGGGTCCTCAAGGACGCAATCCGGATCCCCGACGCGTCGTGTCCCTCGCGGCAGGCAGTGGTTCGGGTCTGGCACCAGCCGGTCGAGCAGACGCTCGAGCGCGACGGCCAGGGCCAGGTGCGGATCTACCTGCAGGACGCGCAGAAGCAGGCCGCAGCGGGCGACATGCGGCCGCTGCCGCAGTTCGGCGCGCAGCTGGAGGTCGAGGGAACGCCGTGCCGCTGATCAACCGGCTTCCGGCGTGCCCTGGTGGTAGTACAGCTGCCAGCCTTCGCCGGTGCGGGCCCACAGCGAACAGCGCAGCGCGGGATTGAGCCGGACACCATCCGCGGCGACTTCCTCGGAACGGTAGTGCAGCAGCGCCCAGCCGTCGGCCAGCGGCTGCAGGCGATGGCCGCTGGCGACGACTGCAGGCCGTGCCGCTGCGGAAGCCAGGAAGTCGATCACCACCTCGCGCGCGTAACGCCGACCGGACCTGCCGACCTCGTGGAACTCCGGATGCAGCAGCCGCTCCAGCCGCGGGCGCGCGAACGCGCGGCCGGGGTGGTGCAGTTCTGACTCCAGCGCGGTCAGTTCCGCCAGCAGTTCGTCCATGGAGGCGACTAGTCGCTCAGCCTTCCCAGGCCGGCAGCTTCTTCTTCACCGGCACGTTCTTCAGGGTCACGTACTTCGGCAGGCCGTCGCGGCCATAGGGCAGCGGCGCCTCGCCGCGGATCAGCGGCTCCAAGTATTCGCGCGCCTTCGCCGTGATGCCATAGCCGTCCTTGCGCAGGAAGCTGGCCGGCATGGTCTTCTCGTGGTTGGCGACCTTGTGCAGCGGCGCCGGCTCGATCTTCCAGCGGTAGGGCGTCGAGGAAGTGCGCACGATCACCGGCATCACCGCGTTCATGCCCTTGAGCGCGTACTGCACCGCGGCCTTGCCGACCGCCTGTGCCTGTTCCCAGTCGGTCTTGCTGGCGAGGTGGCGCGCCGAGCGCTGCAGGTAGTCGGGCAGGGTCCAGTGCACCTTGTAGCCGAGCCGGTCCTTGACCTTGCCGGCCAGGTAGGAGGACACGCCGCCGAGCTGGGCATGGCCGAAGGCGTCCTTGCCGCCGCCGGCGTCGGCGACGAATTTCCCGTCGGCGTCGCGGATGCCCTCGCTGGCCACCACCACGCACCAGCCGACCTTCTTCACCACCTTGTCGACCTGGGCCAGGAACGCGGCCTCGTCGTAGGCGCGCTCGGGGAACAGGATGATCTGCGGGGCGTCGTCCGGCGACTGCCCGGCGAGTCCGGCGGCGGCGGCCAGCCAGCCGGCGTGGCGACCCATGGCCTCGTAGACGAACACCTTGGTCGAGGTCTCGGCCATCGCGGCCACGTCCAGCGCGGCTTCGCGCACGGACACGGCGGTGTACTTGGCCGCCGAGCCGAAGCCCGGGCAGGTATCGGTCACCGCCAAGTCGTTGTCGATGGTCTTGGGCACGCCGATGCAGTGCAGCGGGTAGCCGAAGGCCTGGGCGAGCTGCGAGACCTTCCAGGCGGTGTCGGCCGAGTCGTTGCCGCCGTTGTAGAGGAACCAGCGCACGTCGTGCGCCTTGAGCACGTCCAGCAGGCGCTCGTACTTGGCCCGGTCCGCTTCCAGCGACTTGAGCTTGTAGCGGCAGGAGCCGAACGCGCCGCCCGGGGTGTGGGCCAGCGCGGCGATGGCCGCGGCCGACTCCTTCGAGGTGTCGACCAGTTCCTCGCGCAGCGCGCCGAGGATGCCGTTGCGGGCTGCCAGGACCTTGATCTTGCGCGCTCGCGCCTCGGCGATGACGCCGCTGGCAGTGGCGTTGATGACGGCGGTGACGCCGCCGGACTGGGCGTAGAGCAGCGTGCCGGACTGGGTGCCTTGGACCATGGTCGAAGTTCCTCGGGAGCGGGACATTCTTGGGACAGCACTGCCGGATGGGGTAAGCTGCACCGCGATGGTGCGGTGCAATGCGGCGGTGCGCAGGGACGGAAGTCTAGCGCCCCCGGCCGCCACGGAACATTTCTCCAGGGAGCAATCGATGCGACTGGTACTACTGGGCCCGCCCGGTTCGGGCAAGGGCACGCAGGCCGCGCGCCTGAAGGAAACCCTCGGCGTCCCCCACATCTCCACCGGCGACCTGCTGCGTGCCGAGGTGGCCGCCGGCACGCCGCTGGGGCTGCAGGCCAAGGAAGTGATGGCGCGCGGCGACCTGGTCTCCGACGAGATCCTGCTGGGCATGCTCGAGTCGCGGCTGGGTCGCGACGATGTGGTCGGCGGTTTCATCCTCGACGGTTATCCGCGCAACCTGGTCCAGGCCGGTGCGCTGGACGGGCTGCTGGCCAAGATCGGCCAGCCGCTGGACGCGGTGGTGCAGCTGGACGTGGGCACCGACCTGCTGGTCGAGCGCATCGCCGGTCGTGCGCAGGCCGAAGGCCGCGCCGACGACAACCCCGAGTCGGTGCGCAAGCGCCTGCAGGTCTACAACGATTCCACCGCGCCGGTGATCGGTTTCTACGAGAACCGCGGCACGCTGACCCGGATCGACGGCGTCGGCAGCATGGACGAGATCACCGCGCGGATCCTGGTGGCCCTCAAGGCCTCCTGACCCCCGAAGATCCGTCGAAACAGACGCGCGTCGCCCTCGTGGCGGCGCGCGTTTTTTGTTGACCGAAACTTCGGCAACCGCAACCGCAACCGCAACCGCAACCGCAAGGTCAAGAGCGCCGGATGTGGTTGGCTTCGGGCTGAGCCGCGGCGGGCCGGGAGTATTGCGGTCGTCTCGACGGCACATCCATGTGCCGACTCGCCGACGCGGCCATCCCTGGCCGCTGCCGCAATACTCCCGGCCCGCCACGTCTTCGGGAGCTTTGGGGTCGTGGCTCCGTTCGCAGGCGTTGAGCAGCGAACGGCTTTTTGTAGGAGCGGGCATGACCGCGACCCGACGCCGTCGGTCCAGGCGACGCCCCCGTGATTCCGACGCCCGTGTCGCGGTCATGCCCGCTCCTACAGAAAGCGGCGCCGTCGCGGGCTTGCTCCCTCCCGTTTGCCGCAGGCGAAGGGGAGGGCCGGGGAGGAGTGCTTTTGCGGTTGCCGTTGCTCCACTAATCGAAGCCATGCCCCCAAAGCTCCCGAGGCCGTCGTGTCCAGGGGGTCTGGCGCAAGCAGCACAGGGATGTGCTGCGTTCGCGACTCGGAGGCAGGACGCCGCAGCGGAGCGATGCGCCAGACCCCCTGGGCACGGCGGCCCCGGCCGAAGCCAGCGCCCTTGGCCTTGCCCTTGCTCCCGCTCCCGCTCCTGCTCCGCCCCCGCCTGCCAAACCCACACCGCATCAGCGACAATCGCCGCATGAGCAAGATCCACATCCTCGGCATCGCCGGGACCTTCATGGGTGGCGTCGCCGCGCTGGCGCGCGAGCTGGGCTTCGAGGTCGAGGGCAGCGACCAGGCGGTGTACCCGCCGATGTCCACCCAGCTGGAGCAGCTGGGCATCGAGCTGAGGCAGGGCTACCTGCCGGAGAATATCTCCGCCGACGCGGAAGAGGTCGTCGTCGGCAACGCCCTCTCGCGTGGCAACCCCGCCGTCGAGCAGGTGCTGGATGACGGCCGCCGCTACACCTCCGGCGCGCAGTGGCTGGCCGAGCGCGTGCTGCCCGGGCGTACCACCCTGGCGGTGGCCGGCACCCACGGCAAGACCACCACCACGACCATCCTCGCGTTCCTGCTGCAGGCGGCCGGACGCGAGCCGGGCTTCCTGATCGGCGGGGTGGCCGAGGACTTCGGCACCTCCGCGCGGCTGGGCGGCGGGCGCGAGTTCGTGGTCGAAGCCGACGAGTACGACACCGCGTTCTTCGACAAGCGCAGCAAGTTCGTCCACTACCGGCCGACGGTGGCGATCCTCAACAACCTCGAGTACGACCACGCCGATATCTTCCCGGACCTGGCCGCGATCCAGCGCCAGTTCCACCACCTGGTGCGCACGGTGCCGCGCCGCGGCCGGCTGCTCGTCAACGGCGAGGACGCGCACCTGGCCGAAGTATTGGCGATGGGCTGCTGGACGCCGGTGGAAACCTTTGGTCTGGACGATGCGGCGGTGGCGATCCCGCGCGCCGACGGCGGCGCGGGCTTCGACTGGAGCGCGCGCCTGCTCGAGGCCGACGGCAGCGCCTTCATCGTGCTGCATCGCGGACAGGACGTGGGCACGCTGCGCTGGCCGCTGGTGGGCCGCCACAACGTCATGAACGCGCTGGCCGCGCTGGCCGCCGCGCATGCGGTCGGGGTGGAGCCGGCGCAGGTGATCCCGGCGCTGGCCGGCTTCGCCAGCGTCAAGCGCCGGCTGGAGGTGCTGGGCACGCAGGGCGGGGTGACCGTGTACGACGATTTCGCCCACCACCCCACCGCGATCCGCACCACGCTGGAGGGCCTGCGTGCCAGGGTCGGCGATGCGCGGATCGTGGTGGCGATGGAGCCGCGCAGCAATTCGATGCGGCTGGGCGCGCACGCCGGGGCGCTGGCGCCGTCGCTGGACCTGGCCGATGCGGTGGTGTTCCTGCACCGGCCGGAACTGGCCTGGGACGCCGGCAAGGTGGTCGCCGCGGTGCGCGGCCAGGCGCGCACCGCGTCCGACACCGGCGCGCTGCTGGACGCGCTGCGCGAGGCGGTGCGGCCCGGTGACCATGTCGTGTTCATGTCCAACGGCGGCTTCGACGGCGCGCCGCGCCGGTTCGTGGCCATGCTCGCCGGCCGGTCCGCCGTTTGACGGCGCCATGACCCACGGCCGGGCGCGGCGCGCTAACCTGAAGTAGAACCCGCCGCCCGCGCATGCCCGTGACCGCCACCGAAGCGCTGCCGCTGTTCCCCCTGCACACCGTGCTGTTGCCCGGCGCGCCGCTGGGCCTGCGCGTGTTCGAGCGCCGCTACCTGGACCTGGTCGCCGAGTGCGGCCGTAGCGGCCGCGGCTTCGGCGTCTGCCTGATCCTGGAGGGCGAGGAGGTCGGCGTGCCGGCGACGCCGGCGGCGTTCGGCGTGGAGGCGCGGATCGAGGACTTCGGCAACGACCGCAACGGCCTGCTGACCCTGCAGGTGCGCGGCGTGCGCCGCTTCCGCGTGGCGCGCACGCGGGTGCGCGACAACGGCTTGCTGGTCGGCGAAGTGCAGTGGTGCGACGGACCGGCCGCCGCGCCGCTGCAGCCGCAGCACGCGATGCTGGCCACGCTGCTGGGCGAGCTGCTGGAGAAGGTCGGCGGCGTGCATCCCGTTTTGGGGCATGCCAGCGCCAACCTGCGCCAGCTCGAGGATGCGTCCTGGGTCGGCTGGCGCCTGGCCGAGCTGCTGCCGGTCACCGACGAGCAGCGCCTGGCGCTGCTGCAGGAGGACGATCCGCACCGGCGCCTGGACCGGGTACTGGAGTGGCTGGACGAGGAATAGCCGGCGCCGGCTATTCGATGCCGTCGCTGCGCACGCGCAGCACCGGCAGCCCCGATTCCGGGTGCGGTGCGACCGCGTGCGGCAGGTCGCGCAGCGGGGCCAGCACCTGTTCCAGCGCCGGGTCGGCACCCGACAGCGGGCGCCATGTCACCAGCAGCCCGAAATCGTGCCGGAACTGCAGGGTCTGCGCGGTGCCCACCCACAGCGGCACGCCGCCCGGCTGCAGGTGCACCGGGGTGGGCCACAGCCGCAACACGTGGCGCAGGTCGCCGCCCGCTTCATCGCGGACCATCAGCAGGGCCTCGGTGCGCGCCTCCAGGGTGGCCGGCAGCACCGGCACCTGCGCCGGCTCGCTGTCGGTGTCGAACAGGCTGATCGCCTGCTCCCAGCGCGCCTGCGGCTGCACCCGCCAGCCGTCCGCCTCCAGCCGCGCGCGCAGCGGCGCCAGCGGGCCGGCCACCTGCACGTCCAGCGGCCAGCGCAACGCGTCGTCGAACTCGTTGCGCCGCGCCGGCTGCAGCATCCATTCGTGGCTCCACCAGTCCTCCAGGTCCTGCACGACCGGCAGTGGCGGCGGCGGTTCGAACTTGTCGAGCTTGGCCTCGATGTTGCGCGGCGCGTACCACAGCGCCGCCACGACGAAGGTGCCGTAGAAGATCCACGCCACCGGCTTGACCCAGAACGAGCGGTTGAAGCGCCGCCGGTAGGCGATCCCCAGCACCAGCAGCCAGACGATGCCCAGCAGCATCCCGCCGACCACGTCGCTGAGCCAGTGCGCGCCCAGGTACAGGCGGGCAAAACCAATGACCGCCACGGTCACGCCCGAGACCAGGTAGGGCCAGACCCGGTCGCGGCCGGGCAACTCGCGCGCGATCAGCACCGCGAAGAAGCCGAACGCGATGGTGGTCATGGTCACCGCGATCGAGGGGAAGCCGAAGCCGCTGCTGGCCCCGGGCGGACGCACCACCTCGACGGTGTTGCCCAGCAGCCAGGTCAGGGCCAAGCCGAAGGCCAGCGCGGCCAGCCAGTGCGCCGCGGCCATCCAGCGCTGCCGCCACAGGAAATACCCCAGCACCGCCAGGCAGGCCGGGGCCAGCACCGGCCAGTCGCCGAGCGAGGCCAGCGCCGCCAGCGGGTAGTCGGCCAGCGGATTGCGCAGCGCCAGCATCATCTGGTGCACGGCCAGGTCCATCGCCAGCGGCTCGCCGTGGCCGACCACCGCCACCAGCAGCGCGAACCAGGCCCAGCCGATCGCCAGCAGCAGCACCGCGAGCAGGGCCAGCGAGGCCGACTCGCGATGGGTCGGGTCGAACACCGCGGCCGAATGCCGGCCCAGCACCGGGTGCCGGTGCGACCAGTCCAGCGCGCGCGCCAGCAGCGAGTCGGCGTGGTCGGCGAACCAGCGGTAGGTGTAGAGCACCCAGGCCCAGGCCAGCGCCAGCACCGCCAGCAGCAGGCCGAGCACGATCACCAGGTGGCCGGCCACCGCGGCCACCGCGTCGTAGGCGCGGCCCAGCACCCAGCCCGGCGCCAGGAACAGCACGCCCCAGGACAGGCAGGCCAGGCCGCTGGCGAAGGCGTAGCGGCGCAGCGGCATCCCCGCCATGCCGGCGATCGCCGGGACGAAGGGGCGGACCGCGCCGACGTAGCGGGCCGCCAGGATGCTGGTGAAGGCGTTGCGCCGGAACAGGATCTCGCCGCGGCCGAGCAGCTGCGGGTAGCGGCTGAAGGGCCACACCCCGTACAGCCGGTTGCCCCAGCGTCGCCCGACCCAGAAGCTCAGCCCGTCGCCGAGGAACGCGCCCAGGGTGGCGCAGGCCACCGCGTACGGGCCGGAGATCTCGCCCATGCCGATCAGCACGCCCACCGCGAACAGCAGCGGCAACGCGGGCACGATCGCGCCGACCACGATCAGCGCGTCACAGAAGGCGATGGCGAAGATCACCGCGCCGGCGAGGACGGGGTGGTTCCCGATCCAGGCCAGTACGGCGTCCATCCAGGAGGATTCCATGGGTGTGGATTATAGGTGGCCCACCCATGGATCCCGACTAAACCACCGGCCGGGATCCCCGCAGCGCGGCGAGCCGCGCAGGCGCTTCGCCGTTCGCGGTGGCCGGCATGGGCCGCCGGCCGCTCGTGTCCTCGCCGCGGGACCTACAATTGCGCGATGCCCGAATACGAACAGACCATCGAGCCGCTGAAATCCGACACGTTCGGGGCCATCCTGCTGGTGCGCGAAGCCGGACGCGCCTACATCCGCCGGGATTGGACGGCGTCCCCGTGGTGGACGCGGCCCATCGCGCGTTCGCTGGCCAGGCGCGAGGCGGCGGCCCTGCGTGCGCTGGCCGGGCTGCCGGCGACCCCCGACCTGCTCGCCTGGGACGGCGCGCGGCTGGACCGCAGTTTCCTGGGCGGACACGTCCTCTACCAGCGGCCGCCGCACCGCGACCCGGCCTACTTCCATGCCGCGCGCCGCCTGCTGCAGCAGGTGCATCGCCGCGGCATCGTCCACAACGACCTGGCCAAGGAAGCCAACTGGCTGGTGCTGGACGACGGCACCCCGGCACTGATCGACTTCCAGCTGGCCGTGCGCGGCGATCCGCGTTCGCGCTGGATGCGCCTGCTCGCGCGCGAGGACCTGCGCCACCTGCTCAAGCACAAGCGCACCTATTGCGGCGGATCGCTCACGCCGGTGGAGCGCCGCCTGCTGGCGCGTCCTTCGTGGGTGCGCGGACTGTGGTTCGCCACCGGCAAGCCGGTCTACCGCTTCGTCACCCGGCGCCTGCTGGGCTGGGAGGACAACGAGGGCCGCGGGCCACAGCCTTGAGCGTGGGCGAGGATCGCGCCGACAATGCCACGCGGCCTCCGTGTCCGGAGGACGCGCCCGTGGTGGAGAACGAGGTGGAAGCATGACGTCCCTGGCCGGCAAGACCCTGTTCATCACCGGCGCCTCGCGCGGCATCGGCCTGGCCATCGCCCTGCGCGCGGCGCGCGACGGTGCCAACGTGGCCATCGCCGCCAAGTCCTCGGTGCCCAACCCGAGGCTGCCCGGCACCATCCACAGCGCGGCCGAGGCGGTGAACGCCGCCGGCGGCCAGGGCTTGGCGCTGAAGTGCGACATCCGCGAGGAAGACCAGGTGCGCGCGGCGGTGGCGGCCACGGTCGACGCCTTCGGCGGGATCGACATCCTGGTCAACAACGCCAGCGCGATCTGGCTGCGCGGCACCCTGGACACGCCGATGAAGCGCTTCGACCTGATGCAGCAGGTCAACGCGCGCGGCAGCTTCCTGTGCGCGCAGGCCTGCCTGCCGCACCTGCTGGCCGCGCCCAACCCGCACATCCTGACCCTGGCGCCGCCGCCGTCGCTGGACCCGAAGTGGTGGGGCCCGCACACCGGCTACACCCTGGCCAAGATGGGCATGAGCTTCGTGACCCTGGGCCTGGCCGCCGAGTTCGGCGCGCAGGGTGTGGCGGTCAACGCGCTGTGGCCGCGCACGCTGATCGGCACCGACGCGCTGAACATGATCCCGGGCGTGAGCACCGCCAACGGCCGCCGCCCGGAGATCATGGCCGACGCCGCGCACGCGGTGCTGGTGCGGCCGGCGCCCGGCTTCAGCGGCCGCTTCCTGATCGACGACGAGGTGCTGGCCGAGGCCGGCGTGACCGACCTGTCCGGCTACGCCGTCGATCCCTCCCAGCCACTGCTGCCGGACCTGTTCCTGGACGGGTAGGGGGTGTTGCCTGTGCCGACGCCGTCGTATCGCGGTGTTTGTAGGAGCGGGCATGACCGCGACCCGGGTGTCGGAACCATGAGGGCGTCGCCTGTGCCGATGTCGTCGGGTCGCGGTCATGCCCGCTCCTACAAACAGCAAGGCGCCAGGTCAGGATCCGGCCGGATGCAAAACCGCCACCTGGACGGCGGGCCCTGCCCGGCGACCCGGCTATGCTGGCCGCCACCTGACGACCGCCGGGAGACACGACGATGGCGACCACACCGATACCGGCGCAGCAGGGCCTGGCCCTGGTCCGCTGGGTACTGGCGGCATTGATCTTCATCCACGGCGTGGCGCGCGTGGCGGCGGACGGGGTGGTGCCGTTCGGCGCGTTCCTGGAGACGCGCGGCTTCCCGTTCGGCCTGGGCCTGGCGTGGCTGGTCACCGTGTTCGAACTGGCGGCCGCGCCGTTGTTCGCCTGGGGACGCGCGGTGGCGCCGATCGCGCTGGTCTTCAGCGCCATCTATGCCTGCGGCATCTGGCTGGTGCACGCGCCCGCGGGCTGGTTCGTCGTCGGCCTGGGCCGCAACGGCGCCGAGTACTCCGTGCTGATCATCGCCTGCCTGCTGGCCATTGCGTGGGCGCACCGCCCGCGCGCCCTTTCCCGCGACGGAGGACTTCCATGAAATACCTGCACGCCATGATCCGCGTCCACGACCTGGACAGGACCAGCCGCTTCCTCACCGAGGGCCTGGGACTGGTGCAGACCCGGCGCATGGACAACGAGGCCGGCCGCTTCACCCTGGTCTATTTCGGCGCGCCGGAGAACCCGGAGGCGGAAGTCGAGCTGACGTACAACTGGCCGCCGGCCGACGGCGCGCCGGCGGAGGACTACGGCAACGCGCGCAACTTCGGCCACCTGGCCTTCCAGGTCGACGACATCTACGCGCTCTGCGCCCACCTGCAGTCGCTGGGCGTGACCATCAACCGCCCGCCGCGCGACGGCCGCATGGCCTTCGTCCGCACCCCGGACCTGATCTCGATCGAGCTGCTGCAGAAGGGCGGCGCGCTGCCGCCGGCCGAGCCGTGGGCGTCGATGCCCAACACCGGCAGCTGGTAGGCACGGGCCGCGGACGGTCGCGGACCGTGTTAACGCCCGGCCTCGCGCCGGCGTCCTGACTCCGGGACCCGGAAACTGCGGACGGATGGAGCGGGAGGACGCCACGGCAGGGATGGTGCAGGCGGCGCGTGCCGGCGACGGCGACGCGATGGACCGGCTGTACCGCCGTTTCGCCCCGGTGGTGCACGGCGTCCTGCTGGGCTACGTGCAGCGGGCCGATGCCGACGACCTGACCCAGGACGTGTTCGAGACCGCGTTGCGGCGCCTGCACGAGCTGCGCGAGGACGCGGCCTTCCCGGGCTGGGTCGTCAGCATCGCCCGGCGCGCGGCGCTGGATGCCAGGCGCCGGCGCACGCCGTTCACCGGGGTGGCGCCCGAACCGGCGACGGCGCCCGGCGGCGTCGAGGACCGGGTCGAGGCCGAGCGCCTGCTGGACGCGATCCGGGCGCTGCCGGAGGCGTACCGCGAGACGCTGCTGCTGCGCCTGGCCGAAGGACTGACCGGCCCGGAGATCGCCGCGCGCACCGGGCTGACCTCCGGCAGTGTGCGGGTCAACCTGCATCGCGGCATGGCGCTGCTGCGCGCGGCGCTCGCGGGCAATCCACGAGGAACCGGAACATGAGCGGCGGACCGAACCGCGATGACGACTACCTGTGGGACCGCAGCGGTCCGGTCGATGCCGAGGTCGCCCGGTTCGAGCGCCTGTTGGCGCCACTGGCCTGGGATGGGCGTCCCCGGATGGAGTCCGGCGCCGGGCAGCAGGCATCGATACCGCGCCGACGCAGGTCCCGCTGGCGCGTCGCGCTGGCCAGTGCCGCCGCGGTGGCGGCGATCGCGCTGGGCCTGTGCGGCGCGCATGTGCACCGCCTGCAGTGGCCGGCCGCGCAGGCATGGCAGCTGACCCGGGTCGAAGGCGCAGTGAGCATCGACGGACGCGCCGCCGATGCGGCGGCGGCGCTGGCGCCCGGCAGTGTTCTGGAAACCGGACGCGGCGGCACGGTGCGGATGCGCGTGGCACGCATCGGCGAGATGGCGCTCGGCGAGGATTCACGCTTCGTGGTGACCGAGACCCGCAGCGGCCGCCACCGCACGCAGCTGCAGCACGGCCGCCTGTGGGCGCGGATCTGGGCGCCGCCCGGCTCCTTCGGCGTGTCCTCGCCGTCGGGCGAGCTGTTCGACCTGGGCTGCGAGTTCGTGATGCATGCGCGCCCCGACGGCAGCGGCTCGCTGACGGTGCGCAGCGGCTGGGTCCAGGTCGACAACGGCTGGCGCGAAGTGCTGGTGCCGCAGGGTGCGCGGGTCGAGTTCGGCGTGCACGGCGAACCGGGCACGCCCTACGACCTCGGCGCCAGCGTCGACTTCCTCGCCGCGCTGCGCGAACTGGACGCACAGGGCCGCCGCGCCGCCGCCGACGGCGATGCGGCGCGCGCGCTGGTGGCCGCGTCGCGGCCGCAGGACGCGATCAGCCTGCTGATGCTGCTGCAGGCCTATCCGCAGCTGGCCGACGGCCCGGTGTTCGAGCGCATGGCCGCGCTCATGCCCGCCGACGCGCGGGTCACCCGCGCCGCGCTGCGCGAGCGCGGCGCGCACGCGTTGTCGCCGTGGTGGGACGCGTTGCCGTACCCGGGCATCAAGCGCTGGTGGCTGCAATGGCCGGACGCCTTCGCCGCGCGCGGCGAGGTGGCGACGCTGCTGGACGCCGAGCCGTCCGGAAACTGAGCGGTCCCGCGCCGCGGCATCGCCGGCTGGTTAACACCACCGGCGTCGCCTCCGTCCTCCTGCTGCGCACATCCGTGTCGCGGCCGCCCCGGTTCCGGCGCGGCCCACCGCACCAGGAGGAGTTCCGCATGAAGACCGCAACGACCAGAACGTGGCTTTTCGGATTCGCCGCCGCCCTGCTGCTCGCCATGCCGGCCTGGGCCGGCCCGCCGCTGCTGTGCGATCCGTTCGACACCGCCGGCGCGCCGTCGCTGGCCTGGGGCGGCGACCGCTGGAACCAGCCGCTGGCCGACTACGACCTGGACCGGCTGGCCACCCGCACCGAGGCGCTGCTGGCGGCGGACACGCCGGTCATCGCGCGGATGGAGACCCTGCGCCGCGCCGCGATCTACGCCAGCCGCGATGGTCGGATTGCGCGCCAGCTGGCCTCGCGCCTCGACGCGCGCATCGCCGCGGCCGGGAGCGGCGACGCGAAGGCGCTGGCGCTGTTCGATTCCGGCTACTTCCTCGAAACCCTGCAGGAAGTCGTGCGCCTGCAGAGCTACGACATGCCCGGCGTCGGCCCGGTCGATACCGCCGCCCTGCGTGCCCTGCTGGCGCAGGAGGATGGCAGCGCGCGCATCGACCGCGCGCTGGCCCTGCGCCCGGACGATCCGTCGATGCGGTTCGCCGCGGCGCTGGTCGCCCGCGCCGACCAGCGCGCCGGCGCCGGCGCCGCCCACGCACAACGGGCGCGGGCCGGGGCCGAAGGCGATCGCCTGCTGGCCTTGAACATCGGCCTGATCTCGCCCTGACCCGGACGCGCACGGTGGCCGCCCGCCGCGGCCACCGTGCGGCGGCCGCGGCGATCGGGGAGAATGCCGGCCTTCCCGCCGCTTCCCGACGACCCGCCCATGGCCGCCGCCGATCCCGTCCTCCCGCTCGCCCGCTACTACCTGCCGGTCTACCGCCCGCGCGAGCTGGTGCTGGAGCGCGGCCAGGGCGCGCGCCTGTGGGACAGCGAGGGCCGCGAGTACGTCGACTTCGCCGCCGGCATCGCGGTCTGCGGCCTGGGCCACAACGACCCGGACCTGCACGCGGCGCTGGTCGAACAGGCCGGCAAGCTGTGGCACACCAGCAACATCTTCTACAGCGAACCGCCGCTGCGCCTGGCCGAGGAACTGGTGACCGCCAGCCGCTTCGCCGAACGCGTGTTCCTGTGCAACTCCGGCACCGAGGCCAACGAGGCGGCGATCAAGCTGGTGCGCAAGTGGGCCACGGCCCAGGGCCGGCCGCCGCAGCAGCGGGTGATCGTCACCTTCCGCGGCAGCTTCCACGGCCGCACCCTGGCCGCGGTCACCGCCACCGCCCAGCCCAAGTACCAGGAAGGCTACGAGCCGCTGCCCGGCGGCTTCCGCTACGTCGACTTCAACGACCTGACCCAGCTGGAGACGGCGATGGCCGCCGGCGACGTGGCCGCGGTGATGGTCGAGCCGGTGCAGGGCGAGGGCGGGGTGATGCCGGCCGCGTCCGGCTTCCTGCGCCGGGTGCGCGAGCTGTGCGACCACCACGGCGCGCTGCTGGTGCTGGACGAGATCCAGGCCGGCATGGGCCGCACCGGCACCCTGTTCGCGCACTGGCAGGACGAAGTGGTGCCGGACATCGTGACCCTGGCCAAGGCGCTGGGCGGCGGCTTCCCGATCGGGGCGATGCTGGCCGGGCCGAAAGTGGCGCAGGCGATGCAGTTCGGCGCGCACGGCACCACCTTCGGCGGCAACCCGCTGGCCGCGGCGGTGGCGCGGGTCGCGCTGCGCAAGCTCGCCTCGCCGCAGGTCGCGGCGAACGTGTCGCGGCAGTCGCATGCGCTGCGCGAGGGCCTGCTGGCGATCGGCGCGGAGTTCGACCTGTTCGAGCAGGTGCGCGGCCGCGGGCTGATGCTCGGCGCGGTGCTCAAGCCGGCCTTCGCCGGCCGCGCCGGCGAGATCCTCGACCATGCCGCCGCGCAGGGCCTGCTGCTGCTGCAGGCCGGCCCGGACGTGCTGCGCCTGGTGCCGGCGCTGAACATCGGGGATGCCGACGTGGCCGAGGGGTTGCAGAGGTTGCGCGCGGCGGTGGCCGCGTTCGCCGGCCGCTGAGGCCTTGGTGGCCGGCGCTTGCCCGTTCTGCGCGATCCTGGCCGGCGATTTGCCGGCCAGTGTCGTCTGCGAGGACGCACACGCCATCGCCTTCATGGACCTGCGCCAGGCCGTGCCCGGCCACGTGCTGGTGGTGCCACGCCGGCACGTGGAGACGATCTTCGAACTGGACGAGGACACCGCCGGCGCGCTGATGCGCATGGCCGTGCGCGTGGCGCAGGCGGCCGGCCGTGCGTTCGCCCCGGCGGGACTCAACCTGTGGCAGTCCAACGGCCACGCCGGCGGGCAGGAAGTACCGCACGTGCACCTGCACGTGCAGCCGCGGCAGGTGGGCGATGGCTTGCTGCGGATCTACCCGGAGCGGGTGCCCGCGCCGGCAGCCCGTGCGCAACTGGATGCGCTGGCGTTGCACCTGCGTGGGCACCTGGCCTGACGGTGCGTCGGGGAAAGCTGGGGTTGTTCGCGATACGAGGGATGTGCCACACCGTAGCGGCAACGGCAACGGCCAGAGCGTGTGGGGTGTTCGGCTTCGGGCTGAGCTGCGGCAGGCCGGGTGTGTTGCGGTCGTCTCGGCGGCACATCCGTGTGCCGACTCGCCGACGCGGCCATCCCTGGCCGCTGCCGCAACACACCCGGCCTGCCACGTCTTAGGGGCGCTTCTTGGCCGTAGCTCCGTTCACCGCCACGAGCAACAGCCGTCGTTGCGCCGCCCGCGCCGCTCTGTAGGAGCCGGGTTCAGCCGGCGACCCGACGCCGTCGGCCCAGGCGACGCCCTCACGATCCCGACGCCCGTGTCGCCGGCTGAACCCGGCTCCTGCAGGAAGCCCGAGCCACCGGGCGCGGCGGCTTTTCGCCGCGCAGAAGCCCACACCCCGCCTGCGGTGGCAACTGCCTTCTACCCGGGAATCGCGTTGCCTTCTCCGGGATTGGGCGAAGAGCAAGAAACAAGACGCCCCGGATGCTTGCGCATCCGGGGCGTGGGTGCAGCGCGTGGCGGGATGACGCGCCGCCGTCTTACCAGAAGCGGAAATCGGCGCTGAGCAGGTAGTTGCGCGGCGGGCCGAGGAACACCCGCGACATCGCCCAGTTGCCCGAGGTCGCGTAGGTCTCGTCGGTGACGTTGTCGATGTTCAGGCGCAGCGAGAAGCGATCGCTGAACGCGTACGACGCCATGAGGTTGCCGACGGTGTAGCCCGGCAACTTGCCCCAGCGGCCGTTCGGAATCAGGCGGTCGGCGTCGTCGGGCCGGCCGGCCCAGGAATTGCCGACGTACTGCAGGCCGCCGCCCACGGTCAGGCCGTTGCCGAAGGCATAGGTGGTCCACAGGCTGGCCGACCGCCGCGGGGTGAACGCCAGCTCGTCGCCGGCCACGCCCTCGCCGGCGGCGATGATCGCGGCGCAGTCGGCGACCGTGGCGTTGGCGCGGTAGTCGGTCGGCGCGGCGGTGCAGCGGGCCGCGTCCAGGTAGGCGTCGAGCTTGCGCTCGCTGTCGAGGAACACCGCGCCGGCGAACACCGTCCAGGCCTCGGTGATGCTGCCGGTCGCGCTCAGTTCCAGGCCGCGCACCACCTGCTGGCCGTAGCCGCGCAGCACTTCCGGGCTGCTGGCCACGCCCGGCTCCCTGCCGGTGATGGCCACGCTGCGCCGGGTGGTGTTGAACAGCGCGGCGGACGTGCTCAGCTTGTCGTCGAAGAAGTCCCACTTCACGCCCAGCTCGTGGCTGACCGCGCGCTGGGTCTTGGCCGCCTCGTTGTTCTGGCCGACCAGGCCGGGGAAGGCGTTGTTGCCGTCGCGCGAGATGTCCGGGTTGGACAGGAAGTTGCCCGGCGGCAGCGCGGCCATGTTGACCGAGGCGTAGAGGCTGCCGTTCTCGGCCGGCTTGTAGACCAGGCCCAGCTTGCCGCTGACGGTGGTGTCGCTGACCTCATAGCCGTCCGGACCCTGCGGCGCGCCGGCGATGGTGCGGCTGTCGATGCTCACCTCGTAGCGCTCGGCGCGCAGGCCGCCGGTCAGCTGCCAGCGCTCGCCGAACTCGATGGTGTCGTAGGCGTAGGCGGCCACGCTGTCGATACGCACGCGGCTGCTCTGGGTCGGAGCGATCCTGCGCAGCGTCGCGCGGCGGAAGTCCGGGGCGAACACGCTGGTCGACGGCTGGTTGGGCGTCGGGAAGCGGTCGCTCTCGCTCTCCTCGCGCGACAGGTCCAGGCCGGTCGACAGGGTGTGCGCCCAGCCGCCGGTCCGGAACCTGGCGGTGAGGTTGGTCAGGTTGGCGATGCCGTCGTTGTCGCGGCGGAAGGCCTGCGCCTGGGTGGTGACCAGTTGGGTGGCCGGCACGTAGTTGGTCGGGACCGTGTAGACGGCGTCGCGGCTGGTCTGCGACCAGCGGGTGAAGTTGCTCAGGGTCAGCGCCGGCGAGAAGTCGTGCTCGAAGCGGGCGCTGACCGAACTGGAGGTGTTCTCGTCGAAGTCCGAGGCCAGGCCGTAGAAGTTGTCGGTGCTGGCACGTTCGGCGTCGGCGTTGTGGTTGATGGTGCCGGGGATGAACGCCCCCGGCACGCCCCAGTCCGGGCGGCCGCTCTGGCTCACGTGCTCGGCGGCCAGGATGAAGCGGGTGTCGGTACCCAGGCCGAAGGCCAGCGACGGGGCGATGCCGACCGCGTCGTTCGACGCGTGCTCGCGACCGGGCACGCCGCCGTTGGTCGCCATCAGGTTCAGGCGCAGGGCGCTGTGCTCGCCCAGCTGGTTGTTCAGGTCGACAGTCGCGCGCAGGCGGCTGTCGGCATCGGTGCCGTCGGCGCCGAAGCTGGCGGTGCCGCGCGCGAAGTAGCCCAGCTGCGGGGTCTTGCTGACCATGTTGACGTAGCCGGCCAGGCCGCCGCGGCCGTTGTCGGCGGCCGGACCCTTGGCCACTTCCACCCGGTCGACGTTGAACACGTCGCGGGCGTAGTTGCCCGAGTCGCGCACGCCGTCGATGAAGATGCTGCCGCTGGTGTCGAAGCCGCGCAGGCTGAAGTTGTTGGTGTTGGTCGAGAAGCCGTTCTCGCCGGCGTTGAAGCTGATGCCGGGGGTGTTGCGCAGCACGTCGGTCAGGTTCTGCGCGCCCTGCGCATTGAACACATCGGACGGCACCACGCTCAGGGTCTGCGGCGTGTCCAGCAGCGGCGCGGTGAACTTGGGCGAGGAGGCCCGTTCCACCCGCTCGCCGGTGACCTCGACCGGGTCGAACGTGGTGGTGTCCGACTGGGGCTGGCCGGCGGCGTCGGCGGCGGTTTCCGCGGCCGCGGGGAGGGCCAGGGCGAGCAGCAGGGCGGTGGTCAGCGGACGGGTGTGGAACTGCCCGGTACGGGCGGGACGGGCGGTGCGGGAGGTCACGGCATCTTCCTCGGGAGGATGGGGAGGCGGGAATGGCGATTGGCCGCTTGCGGCGGCGCAGCCGGGCTGCGCGGTGCGTCGGCCGGGTGGCCGGAGTCAGCTGTGGCGCGGGCCGGGCGGCGCCCGGCTGCCCCAGCCGGTGCGCAAGGGTTTGAGGGCCGGACCGTGCGGATGCTGGGGAACCGCGCTATCGCCCACGGCAAGCGCGGTGGAGCCTTGGTCGGCGTCGGGGCGACGCAGCGGTACCTGTGCGGTTGCGGCCACCGGGCTGCGCTGGCGCTGCGATCGGGACTCGGGCGTGGCCGCCGCGGCCTGCTCGCCGGCTACCGCGCCGCCCTGTTCCCACCCCTGCAGGGTAGAACCGGCCGCCAGCGCGGGTGTCGCGAGGCCGGCCAGCAGCAACCCGACCAGCAACAGCCACGCGCGTGCGCGCCGGACCGGCGACGGTCCGTTGGCGAGTGCGCAGGCGGTACTACCGAAACCGGGCGACATCGGGCAAGGGCACGGTGTTGTTGAGAGCGCATCTTATTTGATAAAGATTATCATTGCCACTGGACGATGCCGGTCCCGCCCTCTGCCACTACCGCCGCGCGTCCGCACGGACGTAGGCTTGGCCCGATCCGGCCGCGACGACGGCGAGGAGCACGCAACGACATGATGTTGACCATCCCCGACGTGCTCGACCCGCAGCGGTTGCGGCAATGCCGGCAGGCGCTCGAGCAGGCCGAATGGACCGATGGCCGCGCCACCGCCGGCCACCAGGCGGTGCGGGCCAAGCGCAACCTGCAGCTGCCATCGGACAGCCCGCTGGCGGCGCAACTGGGCGAGGCCATCCTCGAGGCGCTGTCGCGCCATCCGCGCTACTTGGCCGCCGCGTTGCCGCTGAAGGTGGTGCCGCCCCGGTTCAACCGCTACGAAGGCGGCGGCGAGTACGGCGACCACATCGACAACGCGGTGTTCAGCGTGCCGGGCACGCCGCACCGGATCCGCAGCGATGTTTCCTCCACCCTGTTCTTCAGCGATCCGGACGAATACGACGGCGGCGAACTGATGGTGCAGGACACCTACGGCGAGCACCGCGTGCGCCTGCCGGCCGGGCACATGCTGCTGTACCCCGGCACCAGCCTGCACCGGGTCACCCCGGTGACCCGCGGCACCCGCTACGCCGCGTTCTTCTGGACCCAGAGCCTGGTGCGCGAGGACAGCCAGCGCGCGCTGCTGCTGGAACTGGACGACGCGATCCAGGCGCTGGCGGTGCAGGTGCCCGACAGCCCCGAGCTGCAGCGCCTGACCGGCGTGTACCACAACCTGCTGCGGCGCTGGGCGCAGACATGACCCTGCCGCCGATGGCGTCGATCCCCGCGCGGATCGCGGCGGTGGCCGACTACGAGGCCGAGGCGCGCGAGCGCATGGGCGGGGCGGCCTGGGCCTACCTGAGCGGTGGTGCGGCCGACGAACTCACCCTGGCCGACAACAGCGCCGCCTTCGCCCGCCTGAAGCTGCAGGGCCGCGTGCTGCGGCCGCTGGACGGTGGCGACACCCGGGTCACGCTGTTCGGCGACACTTTCGACTATCCGGTGCTGCTGGCGCCGGTGGCGCTGCAGACCCTGGCCCACCGCGACGGCGAACTGGCCACGGTGCTCGGCGCCTCGG
The DNA here is from genome assembly GCF_000972865.1 of Pseudoxanthomonas suwonensis. Lineage (NCBI taxonomy): Bacteria > Pseudomonadati > Pseudomonadota > Gammaproteobacteria > Lysobacterales > Lysobacteraceae > Pseudoxanthomonas > Pseudoxanthomonas suwonensis. The sequence goes on along the minus strand of NZ_CP011144.1, from coordinate 1,150,652 downwards.
CGATGCGCGCGGGCATGGTGGTCAGCACCGAGTCCGGCATCGCCCTGGAAGAGATCGCGCGCGCCGCGCAGACGTCGCTGTGGTTCCAGCTGTACCTGCAGCCGGACCGGGACTTCACCGCGGCCCTGGTCGCGCGCGCCGAGGCGGCCGGCTGCCGCGCGCTGGTGCTGACCGTGGATGCGCCGGTCAACGGCGTGCGCAACCGCGAGCAGCGCGCCGGGTTCGCGCTGCCGCCCGGCGTGGAGGCGGCCAACCTGCGCGGCATGCCGCCACCGGCGGCCCACCGCGCCGGCGCGCCGGGCGGCAGTCCACTGTTCGGCAGCGGACTGCTCGCGCATGCGCCGACCTGGGACGACGTGGCCTGGCTGCGTTCGATCACCCGCCTGCCGGTCGTGCTCAAGGGCGTGCTGGCCGCCGCCGACGCCGAAGCGGCGGTCGATGCAGGCATTGCCGGGCTGATCGTGTCCAACCACGGCGGGCGCACGCTGGACACGCTGCCGGCGACGATCGACGCGTTGCCCGCCGTGGCCGCCGCGGTGGCCGGGCGGATCCCGGTGCTGCTGGACGGCGGCGTGCGGCGCGGCAGCGACGTGCTCAAGGCGTTGGCGCTGGGTGCCGATGCGGTGCTGGTTGGACGCCCTTACGTATATGCGTTGGCGGCGGCCGGCGCACCCGGCGTGGCCCATGTGCTGCACCTGCTGCGCGCCGAACTGGAAGTGGCCATGGCGCTCACCGGTTGCAGGACCCTGGCCGACATCGGCCCGGAGGTGCTCTGGAGCGCCGTGCGCCAGCCGTAGGAGGCGATTCATCGGCGAACGGGCACCGCCGGCACAGGCGACGCCCTCGTGGTTCCAACGCCCGTGTCGCCGACTGAAGTCAGCTCCTACAGAAGAGCGGCTGCGCCGTGGCTGTTGTAGGAGCCGGGTTCAGCCGGCGACCCGACGCCGCCGGCACAGGCGACGCCCTCGTGGTCCCGACGCTCGTGTCGCCGACTGAAGTCAGCTCCTACAGGAGAGCGGCCGTGACGCTGCTGTTGTAGGAGCCGGGTTCAGCCGGCGACCCGACGCCGTCGGCACAGGCGACGCCCTCGTGGTCCCGACGCTCGTGTCGCCGACTGAAGTCAGCTCCTACAGAAAAGCACTGCGCCGCGGCTGTTGTAGGAGCCGGGTTCAGCCGGCGACCCGACGCCGTCGGCAGGCGACGGCCCAGTGTTCCCGACGCCCATGTCGCCAGCAAGCTGTGCTCCTACAGAGGCGCGGCGCCCGGCGCCAGGCCGTGGCGCGCCAGCACCCGGCGCAGCGAACGGGCGTCGTCGACGGTGTCGGCCTGCAGGCCGGCGGCGCGCGCGCCCTGGACGTTGGCGAACACGTCGTCGACGAACAGCACCTGCGCGGCCGGCACTTCGAAACGTTCCAGAGCCTTGGCGAAGATCGCCGCGTCGGGCTTGCGCACGCCGAGTGCACCGCTGCACAGCACGCGGCCTTCCAGCGCCGGGAACAACGGCGCCACGATCGTGCGCATGGCCTCTGCCATCAGCGCGCCGTTGTTGCTCAGCACGCCGATCGGCGTATGCGCGGTCACTGCCAGCACCTGCTCGAGCACGCGCGGATCGGCGCGGTTGCCTGCAGCGCGCGAGGCGATCCAGCTGGCCTCGTCGATCGGCCGGCCCAGCCCGTCGCCGAGCCGGCGCAGGTAGGTTGCGGTGTCGAGGCGGCCGCTGTCGTACTCGGTTTCCAGGCCCGAGGCGAACAGCACCTCGGCCACGCGTGCCTGCTCGCAGCCGGCGGTGGCGGCCAGGTGGGCGATGCGGTCCTGGTGCGAGTAACGGGCCAGGACTCCGTCGAAGTCCAGCAGCAACAGCCGCGGCCGCGCCCGGGCGCTCATCCGCGGGCGACGGCCCCGAACGCGCCGCGCGCGGCCTCGATCGTGGCGGCGATCACCGCCGCGTCGTGCGCGCTGGACAGGAACCCGGCCTCGTACGCTGACGGCGCCAGGAACACCCCGCGCTCGAGCATGGCGTGGAAGAACCGGTTGAACGCGGCGATGTCGCAGGCGGTCGCCTGGGCGTAGGTTTCAACTTTCTGATCGGTGAAGAACAGCCCGAACATCGCGCCGACGCGGTTGGTGGTGACGGGTACGCCGGCCTCGCGCGCGGCCGATTCCAGGCCCTCGCACAGCGATGCGGTGGCCTCGGACAGGCGCTCGTGGAAGCCCGGCGCCTGGACCAGTTCCAGCATCGCCAGGCCGGCGGCCATCGCCACCGGATTGCCCGACAGCGTGCCGGCCTGGTAGATCGGGCCGGCCGGCGCGATCTGCAACATCAGTTCACGGCGGCCGCCATAGGCACCCACCGGCATGCCGCCGCCGATGATCTTGCCGAAGGTGGTCAGGTCCGGGGTGATCCCGTAGTGCGCCTGCGCACCGCCCAGGGCGACGCGGAAGCCGGTCATCACTTCGTCGAAGATCAGCAGCGCGCCGTGCTTCGTGCACAGCTCGCGCAGATGCTGCAGGTAGCCTTCGCGAGGCGGGATGCAGTTGGCATTGCCCACCACCGGCTCGATGATCAGCGCGGCGATCTCGTGGCCGATCTCCTCGAACAGCCGGGTCGCGCCCTCGAAGTCGTTGTAGCTGAGGGTGGCGGTCAGCTCGCTCAGCCCGGCCGGCACGCCCGGCGAGGTCGGCACGCCCAGGGTCAGCATGCCGCTGCCGGCCTTGACCAGGAACGAGTCGCCGTGGCCGTGGTAGCAGCCCTCGAACTTGACGATGCGCTGGCGGCCGGTGGCGCCGCGCGCCAGGCGGATCGCCGACAGCGTGGCCTCGGTGCCCGAGTTGACCATGCGCACCATCTCGCACGAGGGCACCAGTCGGGTGATGGTCTCGGCCATGGTCACTTCGGCCGGGCACGGCGCGCCGAACGACAGCCCGTCGCCGATCGCCTTTTCCACCGCCGCGCGTACCGCCGGGTGGTTGTGGCCGACGATCATCGGGCCCCAGGAGCCGACGTAGTCGATGTGGCGGTTGCCGTCGACGTCGTACAGGTACGGCCCGTCGGCGCGCTGCACGAAGAACGGCTCGCCGCCGACCGACTTGAACGCGCGCACCGGCGAATTGACCCCGCCCGGCAGCAGCTGCTGCGCGCGGGAAAACAGGGCATGGGAGCGGTCGTGGTTCATCGGGGGATTTCCTGTACGGCGAAAAGGGACATTGTAGGAGCGGGCATGACCGCGACCTGGGCGTCGGGGTCCCGAGGGTGTCGCTTGTGCCGATGGCGTCGCGTCGCGGTCATGCCCGCTCCTACAAAAAGCAGTGCTGGTAGGCGCGCACGGCGGCAACCGGGTCGGGCGCGTCGAACACGCCGCCGATCACCGCGACCAGGTCGGCGCCGGCGGCGACCAGCGCACCGGCGTTGCCCGGGGTGATGCCGCCGATGGCCACGCGCGGCACGCCCAGCGCCGCCGCCTCGCGCAGCAGGCCGGGCGTGGCCCGGCGGGTGGTGGCCTTGCTGGCGGTGGGGAAAAAAGCGCCGAAGGCGACGTAACCGGCGCCCGTGGCGACCGCGTGCCGGGCCAGTTCCAGGCTGTCGTAGCACGACGCGCCGAGCAACGCGCCCGGGCCGAGCAGCGCACGCGCGGCGGCGATGTCGCCGTCGTCCTCGCCCAGGTGGGCACCGGCGGCGCCGATTTCGCCGGCCAGTGCGGCATCGTCGTTGACCAGCAGCGGTACGCCGGCGCCGGCGCCGGCGCACAGCGCCTGCAGCGCGGTCGCCTGTTCACGCCGCAGTGCCGCGCCGGCGGCCTTGTTGCGGTACTGCAGCCAGGCCACGCCCTCGCCGAGCAGCGGCGCCACCCGCGCCAGCAGGCGCGCGGTGTCGGCTTCGTCGGGGGTGATCAGGTACAGGCCGCGCGGGGGCGGGCCGGGCTGCGCGTTCATCGGCGGGGTTTCCGGTGCGGCGGTGGCGGTGGGACAATGCAGTCCCGCGCCCGTGCCGAAGCCCGCATTATCCGATGAGCCCACCCGACGCCACCACCTACCGCAGCTGGATGTGCGTGGTCTGCGGCTTCATCTACCACGAGGCCGATGGACTGCCCGAGGAAGGCATCGCCCCGGGCACGCGCTGGGAGGATATCCCCGACACCTGGACCTGCCCGGACTGCGGCGTGACCAAGGACGACTTCGAGATGGTCGAGCTGTAACCGGCCCGCTGCGCCTGCCCGGTGTAGGAGCCCACCTCAGTGGTCGACACGGGCGTCGGGATCATGAAGGCGTCGCCTGTGCCGACGGCGCCGTGTCGCCGGCTGAAGCCAGCTCCTACGACAGTGACAGCGCTCCGGCTTCCCTGCATGCACCGGCAGGGCGACCCGCTTCCGTGTAGGAGCCCACTTCAGTGGTCGACACGGGCGTCGGGATCATGAAGGCGTCGCCTGTGCCGACGGCGCCGTGTCGCCGGCTGAAGCCAGCTCCTACAACAGCGACAGCACCCCGGCACCGATGCAGGAGCCTGCCTTGCGGGACGCAGGACGCCGGAAGCGCGAGGGCCTGCTGCCACCGCCGCCGCCACACAGCCTCAGTGCACCACCGCGCGCGTGCCGCCGGCGTCGATCAGCCGCTCGCGGATCTGTTCGGCGTCGCTCGCCTCCGGCGCCAGCTCCAGGTAGCGGCCCAGGTCCTGGCGGGCGCCGGTGAGGTAGTCCAGCTCCAGGTAGGCCAGGCCGCGGTCGCGCAGCGCCTCGGCCTGCGTGGGCATCAGCCTCAGCACCCGGTCGGCGCTGCGCGCGGCGCGGTCCCACTGTCCGGTCTCGGCGTACAGGCCATGCAGGTTGCGCAGCACCCGCACCAGGATCGCGCGGTGCGGCGCCGGGCTGAGGATCTGCAGCAGCACGCTGTCGTCCGGGGTCTCGCCCAGGTGCGGTTTGGCCCGTTCGCGCAGTTCTTCCACCGCCAGCGGGCGGCCGCCGTTGAACGGGTCCATCACCAGCAGGCCGCCGTCCACCGGCAGGCGCACCAGGAAGTGGCCCGGGAAGGAGACGCCGTCCAGCGGGATGTCCAGCCGCCGCGCCACCTCCATCTGCACCATCGCCAGCGAGATCGGGTTGCCCAGGCGCCGGTCCAGCACCTGGTTGAGGTAGCTGTTGCGCGGGTCGTAGTACTCGTCGTGGTTGCCGCTGTAGCCCAGCTCCTCGAACAGGTGCCGGTTGATCGCCGCCATCTTCAGTGGCTGCTGGCCGATCGCGGCGACCTCCTCGCGCAGGTGGTCGGCATGGGCCTGGACCAGCGCCTCGTAGGGAAGCGGGTCCAAGTCGGGGTACTCGTCGCGGGCGATCAGCAGCGCCGCCGGCAGCAGCGGCAGCGATTCGTCGTCGAGCGTGGCCAGCGTGTTCCAGTCGGGCAGGTGCGTTTGCATACTTCGATTCCCCATGCGGCAAGACTGGGGCTGGCGCGCGCGGCAATCAAGTCCCGTCCAGTTCCGGTATCGGCGGGCGCGGGCGCGGGTTGAGCGGTGTTCAGCGGCCGGGCGCGTCGGGGATTCCCGGACCGAAGCGCAGCTCGGTGCCGTTCTCCAGGCCCAGCCGCGCGGCCTGGCCGGCGTTGAGCTCCAGCACGTAGCGCGCCGGGCGGCGGCTGGGGTAGGCCGGGCAGCGGTCGCCGGCCGAGCACGGCGGCACGTCGCGCTGCTGCGCCACCAGCCGCCGCTCGTTGTCGAAGTAGAGGATGTCGAGCGCGATCCGGGTGTTCTTCATCCAGTACGCCTGCGGTTCCTGGCGGTCGTGGATGAACAGCATGCCGTGGCCCTCGGGCAGCACGTCGCGGAACATCAGCCCGCGCGCGCGCTCGTCGTCGTCGTCGGCGATCTCCACCTGGAAACGCTCCCCGCCCAGTTCCACCCAAGGCGTGCGCGCCGAGGCGCAGGCGCTGAGCAGGAGCAGGAGCGGCAGGGCGAGCAGGCGCAGCGAGCGGGACATGGCGAGGGCTTTCTGGAAGATGCAGGCGCACCTTCTGATATACCCGCCGCCAAGGTCAAGCCGGCCGGCCGGGTGGCGGGACGCTTGTTTCCCGGTGGCTTCGAGGCTTGTGTCGTCGGCTGAAGCCGGCTTGCGCGGGTCGGGCTGCGGGCCGGGAGTTGGCGGCGGGTCCGCCTGCCCACGAACAGGAGCGGCGGCCGGCCCGGCTGCCGCTCCCTGTGTCACAGCACCTGCGGCGGCTCGCCACCGACGATGACGACGTCGGCCGGGCGGCGCGCGAACAGGCCGACGCTGACCACGCCGGGAATCTGGTTGAGCTCGGTCTCCAGCGCCACCGGGTCGGTGATCGACAGGTTGTGCACGTCCAGGATCCAGTTGCCGTTGTCGGTGACCACGCCGTCGCGCCATACCGGCTGGCCGCCGGTCAGGCCGAGGATGCGGCGGGCGACCAGGCTGCGCGCCATCGGGATCACTTCCACCGGCAGCGGGAACCTGCCGAGCACTGGCACCCGCTTGGCCGGGTCGACGATGCAGACGAAGGTCTCGCTGGCCTCGGCGATGATCTTCTCGCGGGTCAGCGCGGCGCCGCCGCCCTTGATCAGGCGCTTGTGCGGGTCGCATTCGTCGGCGCCGTCCACGTACAGCCTGAGCGGGCCGGCGGCGTTGGCGTCGAGCACCTCGATGCCCAGCGCCTTCAGCCGCGCGGTGCTCTGTTCGGAACTGGAGACGGCACCGGCGATGCGGTCCCGGATCCGGCCCAGCGCGTCGATGAAGTAGGCCACGGTTGAGCCGGTGCCGACGCCGACGATCATGCCGTCCTCGACGTAGTCGATGGCCTTCTCGCCGGCCAGGCGCTTCGCTTCGCTCATGGGTCAGTCTGCTGTGGTTGTTCGTGTGCTGGGTTGCCGGCGATCCTATCCCGCCGTCGTCCCGGCGAACGCCGGGACCCGGTGCCTTTGCGCCATCGCTCCGCTGGCGACGGGTCGCGTCTCCACCGGTGCGGCAGGTCGCTGGTTGGTCAGCCCTTCGGCTGCTGTAAAGCGCTTCCGGCGTTCGCCGGAACGACGAGGTGATGCTCATTCCAGCGACAGCAGCAGCTTCCACTGCGCGGCGGTCACGGGGAACACCGACAGGCGGCTGCCGCGCGCGACCAGTGGGAAAGCCTCGCCGAGTTCATCGGCGTGCTGCTTGATCTCCTCCAGCGGAATGGTGCGCTCGAGCTTGCGCTCGAACTTCACGTCGACCAGGAACCAGCGCGGCTGCTCGCGGGTCGCCTTGGGATCGAAGTAGTGCGACTTGCGGTCGAACTGGGTCTCGTCCGGGTAGGCCGGACTGGCCACGCTGGCCACACCGACGATGCCAGGCACGGCGGTGTTGGAGTGGTAGAACAGCACGCCGTCGCCGACCTTCATGCCGTCGCGCATGAAGTTGCGTGCCTGGTAGTTGCGCACGCCGTTCCACGGCTCGGTACCGACCCGCTGCAGGTCGTCGATGGAGAAGGCGTCCGGCTCGGACTTCATCAGCCAGTAGCGCTTGCGTGGACTCATGCGGGATCGGTCTCGCGGTGGGGGGCGCGGAGCAGGGTGGCGTCCTCGGTGCAGATCGCGTCCGGCACGATGTCCCAGGCGGCCGCTTCCAGCGCCGGCACCTGCTGCACCGCGAACCCGGCGCCGACCAGCCAGGGCGGCGCGGCGCGGCCGCTGCGGAACGCGAAGCTGCGATCATACCAACCGCCGCCCATGCCCAGCCGCTGGCCGCGCGCGTCGAAACCCACCAGCGGCATCACCGCCAGCGCCAGTTCCTCCGCGCGCAGTCCCGAGGCCGGTTCGACGTCAGGCTCGGGGATGCCGTAGCGGTTGGTCACCAGCGGATCGCCCGCGCGCCACGGCGCGAAGCGCAGGGTGTCGTCGCCGTGCAGCACCGGCAGGCAGTACACCAGCCCGGGCGGCAGGCGCAGTTGCAGTACGTGCAGGCCGATCTCGCCGTCCAGCGCCCAGTAGCCGGCGACGTAGCCCTCGCGTGGCAGGAACGGCAGGGCGAGGATCCGCTGCGCCAGCGATTCGGCCGCGGCGATGCGCGCGGCGGCGGGCAACTCGCGGCGGCGTTGGCGCAGTTCGCGGCGCAGCGTGGCGCGGTCCTGGGTCATCGGGGCATCTAAAAAGGGGTCAGGTACATTTTCCCACAAAGGAAAATGTACCTGACCCCTTTTTAGATGCCCTTGGAAACGACGACGCCTCCCGGGGGAGGCGTCGTCGGAAAAAAGGCATTCTCCACCATGCCGATGCGGCGAAACGACCTTGAACCCGAGGTCCAAGTGGGAAAGCTGGGAAACCATCGGGCTTTCCGCTGCGTGGCGGACATGCACCCCCGGCGTCGTCGCTTCCCCGGTGTCGTTTTTAAGGGACAAGGCGAATGTTTTGCCAGCTGTCGCACACGGCAGAGAACGCAGGCGGATTATAGCGCCCGCATTGCGACTGCCTAGCCCGTCCGTCGGTGCGGGAGAAGAAATCGGCAATGCCCGGTTCAGCGTCGCAAGACGGCGTCTATGGGTTGTCGCGCATTCAGCCGGCGGTGGTGCCGAGCAGGCCGTCGAGGCGCTGGTTCAGCGTTTCCAGGGTGACGGCCAGTTCGCGTTGCTGCGCGTCGCGCTCCTGGCGCAGCTGCTGGAGCTCGTGGGCCAGGTTGAGCGCGGCCAGCACCGCGACCCGGTCGAGTGCGACCATGCGGTTGTTGCCGCGCACTTCGCGCATGCGCGCGTCGAGCAGGCGCGCGGCGGCGAGCAGGCCGTCGCGTTCCTCGGCGCTGACGCCGACGGTGTACTCGCGGTCGAGGACGCGGACGCCGACCGGCTCGCTGTGGTTGCTCACGTGTGCTGCTCCAGCGACTTCAGCCGCGCGATCATCGCCTCCACCCGCGAGCGCGCCTGCTCGTTCTTGCCGAGCAGCTGGGCGCGTTCGGCGAACAGCTGTTCCTGCTGCTGGCGCAGGCTGCGGTTCTCGTCCGCCAGCCGCTGGCAGCGTTCGGCCAGCGCCTCGACCCGCGCGGCGAGGGCGCGGAGCTGGGCGATGGCTTCGGAGGGGGCGTCCATGGCGGCCACGATAGGCAGCGCCCGGTTGCCCGGTCAAGCGGCGCGGCCGGCGCGTGCCGGTGCCGGCGTCACGGCCGCCGCCGGAGGCACCGGCGCGGTGTGCGCCGGCAGGACCGGTCCCTGCGACGGCGGCGGTTTCCCCGTGTAGGAGCCTAGCTCGCTGGCGACACGGGCGTCGGGATGACGGGGGGCGTGGCTTGCGCCGACACTCGGGTCGCGGGCAAACCCGGCTCCTACGACGCAGCGGCGCAAGCTCTTGTAGGAGCCCAGTTTGCCGGCGACACGGGCGTCGGGATCAGGAGGTCGTCGCCTGTGCCGACGGCGTCGGGTCGCCGGCTGAACCCGGCTCCTACAGCAACTTGGCGCGGCCGCCTTCTGTAGCACCCCAGCTTGCTGGCGACCCGGGCTTCGGGGTGGTGAGGTCGTCGCCTGTGCCGACGGCGTCGTGTCGCAAGGCCGCCTGCCTCACAAGAACAGCGGCCGGGGTGGCTACGCCGGCACCATCGCCGGGCGCGACAGGAAGGCCATGCATGCATCGCGGTCCATCGCCGCGGCGATGTAATGGCCCTGGACCTCGTCGCAGCCATGGTCGCGCAGGAACTTGAGCTGGCCGGCGGTCTCCACGCCCTCGGCCACCACCGTCAGCGAAAGCGAGTGGCCCATGGCGATCACCGTGCTGGTGATGGCCTCGTCGTCCGGGTCGCGGGTCAGGTCGCCGACGAACTCCTGGTCGATCTTCAGCGTGGTCAGCGGCAGCCGCTTCAGGTAGGCCAGCGAGGAGTAGCCGGTGCCGAAATCGTCCACCGCCACACCCACGCCGAGGGCGCGGCAGGCATGCAGCACGCTGGCACTGCGGCCGACGTTGGCCATGATCGCGCTCTCGGTCAGTTCCAGCTCCAGCTGGCCGGAGGCCACCCCGGTCTCGGCCAGGATCCGGGCCAGGGTGCTGGCCAGGTCGCCGCGCAGCAGCTGGATCGCCGAGACATTCACCGACATCCGCATGCCGTCCAGGCCTGCGCTCTGCCACTGCCGCAGGGTGGTGCAGGCTTCCTTGAGCACCCATTCGCCGATCTCCAGGATCAGCCCGGTGTCCTCGGCCAGCGGGATGAACTGGTCCGGCGGGACCAGGCCGAACTCCGGGTGGCGCCAGCGCAGCAGTGCCTCGGCGCCGACCACCCGCTGCTCGTGCAGCGAATAGCGCGGCTGGTAGACCAGGGTCAGCTCGTCGCGCTCGACCACCCGGCGCAGCAGGCCGGCCAGGGTGGCGCGGCGGCGGGTGGCCTCGTCCATGCTGGCCGAGTACACCTGCCAGGTGCGGCGGCCGGCGGCCTTGGCCTGGTACATCGCGGTGTCGGCGTGCTTGAGCAGTTCGGTCGGCACCTGCGCGTGGTCGGGGAACAGGCTGATGCCGATCGACGGCGACACGGTGATCTCGTGGTGCTCGTCCAGGGTCAGCGGCAGCGAGAACGACTCGATCACCCGCTGCGCCACGTGCTCGGCCTCCTGCGCGGTGGCCAGCCCTTCCAGGACCACGGTGAACTCGTCGCCGCCGAGGCGCGCGACCGTGTGCTGCGGGCCCACCGCGTGCTGCACCCGCTCGGCTGCCGCGCGCAGGACCCGGTCGCCGGTGGCGTGGCCGAGCGAGTCGTTGACGTCCTTGAACCGGTCCAGGTCCAGGAACAGCACGGCCACGTGGCCGCCCTCGCGACGCGCCCGCACGATCGCCCGGGCCAGGCGCTCGGACAGCAGCGAGCGGTTGGGCAGGCTGGTCAGCGCGTCGTAGTTGGCCAGGTAGCGCAGTTCCTGTTCGGCGCGCTTCTGCTCGGTGATGTCGCTCAGCACCACCACGTGGAAATTGATCTCGCCGCCGGCGTCGGGGATGGCGTTGTGCTTGACGTGGCAGAGGATCTCCTCGCCGTCGCGGCGGGTCATCCAGACGTTGCCCTGCCAGTGCTGGCGCCCCAGGTCCTGGCCCAGTGTGCTGCCGCGGCCCTCGCTGTGGTCGCTGTCGAGCATGGTGAAAGGGCGGCCCAGCGCCTCCACGTCGCTGTAGCCGGTGATCTGGCTGAAGGCCGGGTTGACCGCGACGAAATGCAGCTCGCGGTCCAGCACCGCCACCGCCTCGCTCATGCTGCGCAGCACCTCGCTGGCGATGCGCCGCTCGGCCTCGGCGTGGCGGTTGGCGGTGGTGTCGCGCGCGGTGCCGGCCAGGCGCCGCGGGTGGCCGCGGGCGTCGCGCTCGACGGTGCGGCCGTGGACACGGATCCAGACCCAGTTACCGTCGCCGTCCGGATCGACCCGGTGCTCGGAGGTGAACAGCGGGTCGCGGCCGCGCAGGTGCGCGCGCAGGCGCCGGCGCAGGCTGGGGCGGTCGTGCGGGTGGACCAGCGGCAGCGAGGCCAACCGGCTGGTCACGGTCAGGCCGAGCCCGAGGTGCGGTTCGGACTCGTCGGCGTGCAGCAGGTGCAGTTCGCGCCGGGCCAGGTCGAAGTCCCAGAACTGCTCGCCCGAGCCCCACAGCGCCACCGTCAGGTGTTCCTCGCGCGCCCGCAGCGCTTCGTGTTGCCGCAGGTGGCTGTTGCGCCAGCGCCAAAGCAGCAGCAGGACCGCTATCGTCAGTCCCGCGGCGATGGCCATGAGTGCGGCAGTCATCGGCAGCCGGTCCGGCGGGGTCCTGTCTTGCGGTATCGCGCAGCGACGTCGGACGGCATGGGATGCGGGTCGTGATGGGCGATCCACGCGAGTGTAGGCATGGCCGGGGAACGCCGACAAGCGGTGGCGAGGGTTGCGGTTGCTACAATCGGCCGGGTCCTCCGTCGCACTTCCCGGATCCGCATGCCCCAACTCCCCACCGCCGATGAGGTCGCCGAAGCCAGCCGCGCGCTGGAACTGGGCGCGACCGTCCCGGAATTGCACGGCAGTCTCTGCGGCTGGCTCGCCGGCGGCGGCGAGGATACGGCCGCCTGGCTGGCGCGGGTGCTGGCCGATCCGGCGGCGCCGGCGCCGCCCTCCGGCAGCGCGCTGGACCGCCTGCGCCAGGCCACCGCGACCCAGCTGGCCGACGGCGAATTCTCCTTCCAGTTGCTGCTGGGCGACGACGACCAGCCGCTGCGCCAGCGGGCGCAGGGCCTGTTCGACTGGTGCCGCAGCTTCCTCGGCGGCTTCGGCCTGGCCGCCGGCGCGCAGCCGCCGCTGTCGGAGGAGGGCGCCGAGGCACTGCAGGACCTGGCCCGCCTGGCCGGGGCCAGCGTGCAGGAGATCGACGAGGACGAGGAGGAGGACGAGTCCGCCCTGTCCGAGCTGGAGGAGTTCGTCCGCGTCGCCGCGCTGCTGCTGCACGGCGACTGCGTGCTCGGCCCGCGCCACCGCCGCACCCTGAACTGACATGTTGCGCTCGCTTACCGGCATCTCCGCGGGCGAGTACGCGCGCCGCCGCCGCCAGCTGATGCGCATGGCCGGCGACGACGCGATCCTGGTGCTGCCGGCCGCGCCGGTGCGGGTGCGCAGCCATGACACCCACTACCCGTACCGGCAGGACTCGGACTTCGGGTACCTGTGCGGCTTCCCCGAGCCGGAGGCGGTGCTGGTGCTGGTGCCAGGCCGCAAGCACGGCGAGGCGCTGCTGTTCTGCCGCGAGCGCGATCCCGAGCGCGAGGGCTGGGACGGGCCGCGAGCCGGCCAGGAAGGCGCCGTCGCCGACTACGGCATGGATGACGCCTACCCGATCGACGACCTCGACGAGATCCTGCCCGGCCTGCTGGAAGGCCGTTCGCGGGTCTACTACCACTTCGGCCGCGACGCCGAGTTCGACCTCAAGCTGATCGGCTGGGTCAACCGCGTTCGCGCCCAGGTCCGGCACGGCGCGCAGCCGCCGCACGAGTTCCTGGAACTGGGCCACCTGCTGCACGAGCAGCGCCTGTTCAAGTCCAAGGACGAGATCCGGCTGATGCAGCGCGCCGCCGACATCAGCGTGCACGCGCACCAGGCGGCGATGCGCGCCGCGCGCCCGGGCATCCACGAGTACGAGCTGCAGGCCGAGGTCGAGCGCGTGTTCCGCGCCGCCGACGCCTGTCCGGCCTACGGCAGCATCGTCGGCGCCGGCGCCAACGGCTGCGTGCTGCACTACGTGGCCAACAGTGCGCAGGCGAAGGATGGCGACCTGGTCCTGATCGACGCCGGCGCCGAATACCGCAACTACGCCGCCGACATCACCCGCACCTTCCCGGTCAACGGCCGCTTCGGCAAGGAGCAGCGGGCGCTGCACGACCTGGTCGGCGCCGCGCAGGCCGCGGCCCTGGCCTGCGCCCGCCCGGGGGTGGCCTATTCGGCGATCCATGGCGCGGCGGTGGAGGCCCTGACCGAGGGCCTGCTGCGGCTTGGGCTGCTCAAGGGCTCGCTGGAGAAGAACATCGCCGAAGAGCACTACAAGCGCTTCTACCGGCACAAGAGCGGACACTGGTTGGGCTTGGACGTGCACGACGTGGGCGACTACCGGATCGACGGCGAGCCGCGACTGCTGGAGCCGGGCATGGTCCTGACCATCGAGCCGGGCCTGTATGTGGGCGCCGACGACAAGTCGGTGGCGGCCAAATGGCGCGGCATCGGCATCCGCACCGAGGACGACGTGCTGGTCACCGGCGACGGCCACCGGGTGCTGACCGACGGCCTGGCGCGCTCGGCCGACGAGATCGAGGCGTTCATGGCGGCGCGCTGAGCGCCCGCCTGGCCCTCCTTTTGCTTGTAGGAAAAAAAAGAAGGTTCTTCGCCCAACTGCGTGGGAAGGCAACCCGGTTTCTGCGGTCGATGGCCGCTGCCACTGCGAGGCAGGGCATTGGCTTGGCGTGAAGCCGTCGCCTGTCAGGCAAGAGCATCGCTTCGGCCTCGGGTGGCTTCCAGGTCGCGGCTTCTATTGGCTGGCATGGAAGCACCAGGCCCCGAAAGGCTCATTGGCTCCCGCGACCGGAGGCCGTCGTGCGGGCATCGAACAGCGGAGGACGACGCCTGTGCCGACGGCGTCGGGTTGCCGGCTGAACCCGGCTCCTACAACAGCCGCGCCGCCGCCGCTCTTCTGTAGGAGCTGACTTCAGTCGGCGACACGGGCGTCGGAATCATGAAGGTGTCGCCTGTGCCTACGGCGTCGCGACGCGGGCAAGCCCGGCTCCTACACAAGAGCAGGTCGTCGGGCGACGAACGGAGCCGGCAGGCCGTTGGCGATGACGAAGCCACGACCTGGACGCGCGCCGAAGACGTGGCAGGCCAGGTGTGTTGCGGCAGCGGCCAGGGATGGCCGCGTCGGCGAGTCGGCACAGGGATGTGCCGCCGAGACGACCGCAACACACCTGGCCTGCCGCGGCTCAGCCCGAAGCCGGGCACGCCCGGCGCTCTGGCTGTTGATGTTGCTGTTGATGTTGCTGTCGCCGTTGCCATTGCCATTGCTGTTGCGTTGCGGGCGTATCCCTCGAATCGGCGAAGAAAAAAAGCGGCCGCCTCGGCTCCGCGGGGATGACGAACAAAAAAGGCGGCACTTGCGTGCCGCCCGGTACCGCTCCAGGGAAGGTTCAGCCCAGCGACGCCAGCCACTCGTCGTCCGAGCCCTCGTTGACGCCCTCGAACAGCGGCGTGGAGAAGTAGCGCTCGCCGGTGTCCGGCAGCACCGCCAGCAGCACCGAGCCGGCCGGCGCGTCGGCCGCCACCTTCAGCGCGGCGGCGACGGTGGCGCCAGCGGAGATGCCGACGAAGATGCCTTCCTCGGCCGCCAGCCGGCGCGAGGTCGCGATCGCGTCCTCGTCGGCGATGCCCAGGATCTGGTCGGCCACCTCGCGGTTGAGCACGGCCGGGATGAAGTCCGGGGTCCAGCCCTGCACCTTGTGTGGCTTCCACTCGTTGCCGGCCAGCAGCGAGGCGTTGGCCGGCTCGGCCGCGGTGATCTTCACCTCTGGGCGGGCCACGCGCAGCACTTCGCCCACGCCGGTCAGGGTGCCGCCGGTACCCCAGCCGGTGACGAAGTGGTCCAGGCGGCGGCCGGCGAAGTCGCGCAGGATCTCGGCGGCGGTGGTCTGGCGGTGGTAGGCCGGGTTGGCCGGGTTCTCGAACTGGCGGGCCAGGAACCAGCCGTGCTTCTTCGCCAGTTCCTCGGCCTTGCGCACCATGCCGCTGCCGCGCTCGGCCGCCGGGGTCAGGATGACCTTGCCGCCGTAGGCGCGGATCAGCTTGCGGCGCTCGATCGAGAAGGTCTCGACCATGGTCGCCACGAACTTGTAGCCGCGCGCGGCGGCCACCGCGGCCAGGGCCACGCCGGTGTTGCCGGAAGTCGCCTCGATGATCGTGTCGCCGGGCTTGAGCAGGCCCTTGGCCTCGGCGTCGAGCACGATCGCGATGGCGAGGCGGTCCTTGACCGAGCCGGCCGGGTTGAACGCCTCGACCTTGGCGTACAGCTCCACGTGCGAGGGCGCGACGCGGTGCAGCTTGACGACCGGGGTGCGGCCGATGGTGTCGAGGATGCTGTCGTAGATGGCCATGGGGCGTTCCGTGGTTCCTGGAAGTCGGGGAAGTGGTGGAAGTACGCGGGATTCAGGCGGCCCGGGCCAAGGCCGGTTCAGCCGTCGGCGGGCCGAACGGCGCGGCGCCGAACCAGTGCAGCTGCGTGGCCAGCGCGGCGACCTCGCCCAGGATCAGCAGCGCAGGCGAGGCCACGCCGTGCGCCGACGCGGTATCGGCCAGGTCGTCCAGGGTGCCGGTGACCACCCGCTGTTCCGGGCGCGAGCCGTTCTCGACCAGGGCGAACGGCGTGGCCGGGTCGCGGCCGGCGGCCAGCAGGCGCTCGCGCAGCCGCTCCAGCCCGGCCACGCCCATGTAGACCGCCAGGGTCTGGCGTTCCTGCGCCAGCGCGTCCCAGTCCAGGGTGTCGACCGAGTCGCGGTAGTGCGCGGTCAGCAGGCGCACCGACTGGGCGTGGTCGCGGTGGGTCAGCGGGATGCCGGCGTACGCCGCGCAGGCCACCGCCGCGGTGATGCCGGGCACGACCCGGAACGGGATCGCGTGCGCGCGCAGGAACTCCAGTTCCTCGCCGCCGCGGCCGAACACGAACGGGTCGCCGCCCTTGAGCCGGACCACGCGGCGCCCGGCGCGGGCGTGCGCCAGCATCAGGGCGTGGATCTCTTCCTGGGACATGCTGTGGCGGCCGGCGGACTTGCCGACTTCCTGCAGCAGCGCCCCGGGATTGGCCAGGGCCAGCACGCCGGCCCCGACCAGGCGGTCGTACAGGACCACCTCGGCCGATTCCAGCGCACGCAGCGCATGCAGGGTCAGCAGGCCGGGGTCGCCCGGGCCGGCGCCGACCAGGGCGACGCCGCCCGGAGGCAGATCGAAGCTCGCGCTGGCGGGGGCGGACGGCTGGCTCACGGCGGGGCGGGAGAAGTCGGGGAAACCGACCGTAGCGCCGGCTCATAACCGCAGGAAATAACTTGCCGGACCTTGCTCATGCATTCGGGTTATAAGATCGGCCATGGATTCCTGACTACAGTCCATGGCCTGATCCCTCCGTCCGGCCCCGTGGTCGCCCGGCTCCTACCGAATGACGCTTACCCAGCTGCGCTACCTCGTCGCCATCGCCGATGCCGGGCTCAACATCACCCTGGCCGCGGCGCGCGTGCACGCGACCCAGCCGGGGCTGTCCAAGCAACTCAAGCAGCTGGAGGACGAGCTGGGCTTCCTGCTGTTCGTGCGCAAGGGCCGCAGCCTGGAGGCGATCACCCCGGCCGGCAGCGAGGTGCTGGAGCGGGCCCGGGTGATCCTGGCCGAGACCGCCAACATCCGTGCCTACGCCGCCAACCAGCGCCGCGAGAGCCACGGCCAGCTGACCATCACCACCACCCATACCCAGGCCCGCTTCGTGTTGCCGCCGGCGATCGCGCGGATCAAGCGCGAGTTCCCGCAAGTCAGCGTGCACCTGCAGCAGTCGACCGAGGGCGCGGCGCTGGACCTGCTGAGCAGCGGCGAAGCCGACATGGCCGTGGTCAGCACCGCCGGCGGCGAGCCGCAGGGCGGGGTGGCGGTGCCGCTGTACCGCTGGCGGCGGCTGGCGCTGGTGCCGCGCGGTCACGAACTGGACCGCGCCGGCCGGGCGCCGGACATCCAGGAGCTGTCGCGCCACCCGCTGATCAGCTACGAGTCCTCGACCCGCCCGGAGTCCTCGCTGCAGCGCGCCTTCACCGGCGTCGGCCTGGAGCCGAACCTGGCCCTGACCGCGCTGGACGCCGACCTGATCAAGACCTACGTGCGCGCCGGCCTGGGCGTGGGCCTGCTGGCCGAGATGGCGGTGAGCACCAGCGACACCGACCTGCGCGGCTGGCCGGCGCCGAAGGAGATCAGCGAGTGCATCGCCTGGGCGGTGCTGCCGCGCGAGCGGGTGCTGCGCGACTACGCGCTGGAACTGGTCAACGTGCTGGCCCCGCAGATCGACAAGCGCGACCTGCGCCGCGTCCTCGACGGCAACCAGGACCCGGACTGGCCCGAGCCGCCGACCTGGGAATCGCTGACCCAGACCATCACCAGCTGAGGCGCCTTTGCTTAAAAGGGGTCAGAGTCAATTAATCACGATTAATTGACTCTGACCCCTTATTAGACGGACCCCTTTTAGACGCTGCGGCGTGTCGCCCGGCGCTGTGCTGCAATGGTCCACATGTCCGCACCGACCCTCGACGCATTGCGCCGCTATGCGGTGGCGCGCACCCTCTTCGCCCCGACCACGCTGCCGCGCGCGATCCAGCGGCTGGGCTTCGTGCAGGCCGATCCCATCCGTGCCCCGGCGCGCGCGCAGGATCTGACCCTGCGCCACCGCGTCAGGGACTACTGCGCCGGCGACCTGGAGCGCCGCTATCCCCGGCTCGCGGTGGAGGAGGACTGCCTGGTCAACTACGGCTTCCTGCCGCGCGAGCACCTGGGCCTGATGCACCCGCGCCGGCCCAGCCGTGCCTGGGATGCCGGGACCCGCCGCAGGGCCGCCGACGTGCTGGCCTTCGTGCGAGAGCACGGGCCGGTGCATCCGCGCGACGTGCAGCGGCATTTCGCGCATGGCCGGGTCACGAACTACTGGGGCGGATCCAGCAACGCCAGTACCCACCTGCTCGACGGCATGCACTACCGCGGGATGCTGCGCGTGCAGCGGCGCGAAAGCGGCACGCGCATATACGAGGTGGCGGCGCATCCGCCGGCCGACGACAGCCCGGCGGGCCGCGCGCGTTGCGCCGCCGCGCTGGTGGAACTGGTGGTGCGCAAGTATGCGCCGCTGCCGGCGGCGAGCCTGACTTACCTGGTCCGCCTGCTCGACTACGGCGCTCCGCAGCTGTCGGTGCAGACCCGGGCGGCCCTGCGCCTGGCGCGCGAGCGGCTCGCCAGCCACCGCATCGACGGCACGGTCTGGTACTGGCCCGCCGACGAGGACCCGGCCTCGCGCCGCCATGCACCCGATGCCGCGCTGCGCCTGCTCGCCCCCTTCGATCCGGTGGTCTGGGACCGCCGCCGTTTCACGCTGCTTTGGGATTGGACGTACCGGTTCGAGGCCTACACGCCCGAACCGAAGCGCAGGCTCGGCTACTACGCCCTGCCCATGCTGTGGCGCGAGCACGTCGTCGGCTGGGCCAACCTCGTAGTGCGCGAGGGACGGTTGCAACCCGACTTCGGCTACGTCGGCGCGACGCCGAAAGGCACCGCATTCCGCAATGCGCTCGATGACGAGCTGCAGCGCATGGCGTGCTTCCTCGGCAGCGACGACCGAAGGCAGCGCCGCACCGGCAGCGGGCCGGCCCGGGCCGCCGATCTGGGAGCCGCCGACCCGGGCCGGTAAACTCCGCCCCTGCAATAGGCCACCAGGACGCCGGCATGAACACGATCATGGTTCCCGTTTCGGTCGGGGAGCTCATCGACAAGATCACCATCCTCGAGATCAAGGCCGAGCGGATCGGCGACGAGGCCAAGCGCCGCAACGTGGTGGTGGAGCTGGAGGGACTGCTGCCGCTGTGGGAAGGGCTGGCGGCCGGTTCGGCGGAGCTGGCGGACCTGAAGGTGCAGCTGCGCGTGGTGAACGAGCGCATGTGGGACGTGCAGGACGCGCTGCGGGCCAAGGAGGCCGCGCAGGATTTCGGCGGGGAGTTCATCGAGCTGGCGCGCGCGGTGGCCGCGCGCAACGGCGAGCGGATAGGCATCAAGAACGCGATCAACCGGCTGGCCGGTTCGCAGTTCGTCGAGGAGAAGCAGTACCGGTAAGCATGCCGCCAGTCTGATGCAGGAGCCGCGTTTGCCAGCGCGGGATGTCGCCGGCAACACCGGTTCCTGGAAGGAGCGCTCAGCGCGTGACGCCGATGACGATGCGGCCGTTTTCGATGTCGACCCGGTAGACGCTGCGCCCGAGCGGCACCTGCGACTGGCGCCGCTCGCTCAGCACGTAGACCGGTTCGTTGCGCGCGTACTCGGCCAGCAGCGCGTCGCCGAGCGCGAGCAGTTCCTCGCCGGCCGGCAGGCCCGGCATCCGCGGCAGGTCCAGCCGGGTGAGCCTGGGCTCGTGCAGGTACAGGGCCTGGCTGTCGGGGTCGAAGCGCAGTCCGGAGACGAGGGCGAAGTGGCCGCGCGGCCCCACGCGCAGCCCGGCGACCGTGGCCTGTACGTCGAAGGCCAGCCACAACTGGTCGTCCTGGAGCCTGGACTGCGGCTGTTCCAGGGTCAGCGTCGCGATGCCGCCCCCGAGCTCGAAGTCGCGCGGGAAGCGCCGGTCGAAACGCTGCTGCAGCTCCGCATCGGTGACCACGACCGTGCCGCCCAGGAATGCCCGCAGGGTGCCCATCGACGAACAGCCGGCCAGCGGCAGCATCGTGGACAGGACCAGGAGCAACGCGATCCGTCGGCGGAACGGGGAGGCCGCGGACATGGACGGAATCTGCCGAAGAAGGTTCGCCATCATATTCGGATGCCCGCGTCGCTACGTCCCGTCGTCCGAGCGGGAAGCGGCGGACCTGTCCGGGAGCGGAAGCCTGCCGGTGATCGCGAAGTACCCGAAGAACCCGCTGCCGAAGAGCGGGCCGAGCCGGAAAAGGACTTCGATCCAGTCGCCTGCGAGCGCGTACTTCACCAGGCCGATCCCGGCCACCAGCAGGCCCGTCGCCGCCAGCACGCCGCACAGGGCCCTGAGCACCCGGTGCGCATCGACGATCTCGTTCTCGTGCTTCATCGGCCTGTCGTCCCGGTGCGCCACAGGCGGGTGGCGCGGCCCACGCGGACCGGTCACCCGTGCTTGCGAAGATAGGGCAAGACGCGGCCCGGCGATCGCGACGCGATCAGATGTCCTCGTGGATCCCGCACTCGCGCTTGAGCCCGAAGAAGCGGGTGTCCTCGTCGCGCATGCCTGGTTCCCAGCGGGTGGTGGTGTGGAAGTCGCCGATCGAGACGTAGCCCTCGTGCCACAGCGGGTGGTAGGGCAGGTTGTGCTTCTTCAGGTATTGCCACACGTCGCGGTCGCTCCAGTCGGCGATCGGGCTGACCTTCAGCCGCTCGCCGCGCTGCTGCACGATCGGGGTGTCGGCGCGGCTGGCCGACTGGTTGCGGCGCAGGCCGGTGAGCCAGGTGCCCACGCCCAGTTCGTCCAATGCGCGGCGCATCGGCTCGACCTTGCGCAGCTGGTTGTAGTTGTCCAGGCCGGTCATGCCCTGCTCCCACAGGCGGCCGTGGCGCGCCTCCATCCAGGCGCGGCTGACCAGCGGACGATAGATTCTGAGGTTGAGCTGCAGGCGCTCGGTCAGTTCGTCGGCGAAGCGGTAGGTCTCCGGGAACAGATAGCCGGTGTCGATCAGGATCACCGGGATGTCCGGCTTCTGCTGCGTGAGCAGGTGCAAGGCCACCGCCGACTGCGCGCCGAAGCTGGAGGACAGCGCCGGGTTGCCGTGGCCGTGGGTCAGCGCCCATTCGACGCGGCGTTCGGCATCGAGCGTTTCCAGCCAGGCGTTGAGTGCGGCCAGGTCGCGCACGGGCGCGGCCTCGGTGCTGGTGGCAGCTTCCTGCTGGGTGGTGGGGGCGGTCAGGCTCATCATGAACTCCGGACGCGGTGCTGCAGTGGCATGGGTCAGGCGGCCTCGCCGAGCGCGGCGGACGCCGCGTCGACCTGGACATGGGTGGGATAGGACGGCAACGCGACGAGGCCTGCGCTGTGCAGGAAATCGCCGAAGCCTTCGCCGGGCTGGCGCTCGGCGGCGTAGCGCGCCAGCAGCGGGTCCAGAGCCTCGACGATCTCGGCCTCGGTGATGTTCTCGCGGTACAGGGTGTTCAGGCGCTGGCCGCGGTGGTCGGCGCCGAGCATCAGGTTGTAGCGGCCCGGCGCCTTGCCGACCAGGGCGATCTCGCCCAGGTAGGGGCGCGAGCAGCCGTTCGGACAGCCGGAGATGCGCAGCAGGATCGGCGCCTCGCGCAGGCCGTGCCTGTCCAGCAGCGGTTCGAGTCGGGCCGCGAAGTCCGGCAGGTAGCGCTCGGCTTCGGCCATGGCCAGGCCGCAGGTCGGCAGCGCCACGCAGGCCATGGCCGCGCGGGCCAGCGCGGTCGGGGCGCGGTTGCCGGCGTCCAGGCCGTGGTCGCGGACCAGCGCGTCGATCCGCTTGCGCTCGCCGGCGGGTACCCCGGCGATCACCAGGTTCTGGTTGCCGGTCATGCGGAAATCGCCGCGGTGCACGTTGGCGATCTCGCGCAGGCCGGTCAGGTGCGGCGCGCCGGGGCGGTCGGCGATGCGCCCGGCCGGCAGCGACAGGGTCAGGTGCCAGCGGCCGTCCTCGCCCTCGACCCAGCCGTAGCGGTCGCCGTTGTGCGCGAAGGCGGCCGCGCGCGGCGCGGCGAACTTCACCCCGGCGCGGCGCTCGATCTCGGCGACGACGAAGTCCAGGCCGTGGTCGTCGATGGTGTACTTGAAGCGCGCGCGCTTGCGCAGCACGCGGTTGCCGAAGTCGCGCTGGGTGGTAACCACCGCGGTGGCCACGTCCAGCAGCGCCTGCCGCGGGATGAAGCCGATGTTGTTGGCCAGTCGCGGATAGGTCTCGGCATCGCCATGGGTCGAGCCCATGCCGCCGCCGATGGTGACGTCGTAGCCGGCCAGCTTGCCGTTGTCGTCGAGCACGCCGATGAAGCCCAGGTCGTTGGCGTACACGTCGACGTCGTTGACCGGCGGCAGGGCGAAGCCGATCTTGAACTTGCGCGGCAGGTACTTGTCGCCGTAGACCGGCTCCTCCTCCTCGCCGCTGCCGGCCACGCGCTCCTCGTCCAGCCAGATCTCGTAATAGGCGCGGGTGTTGGGCAGCAGGTGCTCGGAAGTGGCGGCGGCATCGCCGTGCAGGTCGGTGTGGGCCTTCGACAGCAGCGGGTTGGCGGCGACCTGGACGTTGCGGTTGACGTCGCCGCAGGCGGCCAGGGTGTCGATCAGCGCGGCGTTGATCGCCTGCATCGTCGCCTTCAGCTCGCGTTTGATCACGCCATGGAACTGGAACGCCTGGCGGGTGGTGATGCGCAGCGAGTGGTTGGCGAAGCGGGTGGCCACGGCATCCAGCTTCAGCCACTGCTCGGGCGTGACCACGCCGCCCGGGGTGCGGGTGCGGATCATGAACTGGTAGGCCGGTTCCAGCTTCTGCCGCCGGCGCTCGTCGCGGATGTCGCGATCGTCCTGCTGGTAGCTGCCGTGGTACTTGATCAGGGTCTGGTCGTCCTCGCGCAGCGCGCCGGTGACCGGGTCGGCCAGGCTCTCCAGCAGCGAGCCGCGCAGGCGGTGGCTCTCGGCCTTGATGTCTTCGACGGAATGCGTGGTCGTGCTCATGGCGGTGGCTGGGCCGCGGCGTCAGTAGACGTCGCGGCTGTAGCGGCCCTCGGTCTGCAGTGCGGTGACGTATTCGGCGGCGGCCTCGGCGTTGCCGCCGCGGTGCGCGGCCACGATGTCCAGCAGCGCGGCGTGCACGTCCTTGCCCATGGCGATGGCGCCGCACACGTACAGGTGGGCGCCGCCCTGCAGCCAGGCGTACAGCTCGGCGCCGCGCTCGCGCAGGCGGTCCTGTACGTAGACCTTGGCGGCCTGGTCGCGGGAGAAGGCCAGGTCGAGGCGGTGCAGTTCCCGGCGACGCAGGGCCTCCTGCCATTCGACCTGGTACAGGAAGCCGGTATCGAAATGCTGGGCGCCGAAGAACAGCCAGTTGCGGCCGGCCGCGCCGGTCTCGGCCCGCTCCTGGACGAAGCCGCGGAATGGGGCCACGCCGGTGCCGGGGCCGATCATCACGATGTCGCGCGACCCGTCGGCGGGAACGCGGAAGCGCTCGTTCGGCTCGATGTAGGCCGGGACCTGGGCGCCTTCCTCCAGCGCGGCGAGGAAGCCGCTGGCGGCGCCGCCATGGTCGTGGCCGTGGGCGTGGTAGCCGAGCACGTCCACGGTCAGGTGCGCCTCTTCGCCCACGCGCTTGCGGCTGGAGGCGATCGAGTACAGGCGCTGGGCCTGCGGGCGCAGCGCGGCGAGCAGCGCGTCGTGGTCCCAATCCGCCGGCCAGCGGCGCAGCACGTCCACCAGTTGATGGTCGGCCAGCAGCGCGGCCAGGCCGGCGGACTGGGTCGGGTCGAGCAGCTGCTTCAGCGCCGCCGCTCCGGAACGCTCGGCGTGCGCGGCCAGGAACGGGCGCGACAGCCGGGTCAGCTCGCGGCGGGTCGCCAGCCACTCGGACAGGGACAGAGTCTGCTCGCCGGAGGTGACAGCGGTATTGCCGTCCAGGCGGGTCGCCTGCAGCATCGCCTCGACCAGCGCCGGCGGGTTGCGGTGGCGGATGCCGAGCGCGTCGCCCGGCTCGTAGGCCAGGCCCGAGCCCTCCAGCGACAGCTCGAGGTGGCGCACGTCCTTGTCGCCGCGGCCGTACTGCTGGAAGCCCTGGCCCTTGAACTCGCGGCCACTGACGCGCTGGTTGGCCAGCACCTCGGCCGGGAACGGCCGCTCGTGCGACCAGGCCGCGGCCGGGCGCAGCGGGGTGACCGTGGCCAGGTGGGGGGCGGCCGGCACGGGGGCGGCCTTGAGCAGCTCCCGGGCCTGGGCCAGCGCGTGCTCGCGCCAGGGGCCGGCGACGGTGTCGATGTCCAGGTCGGCCTGGCCGACGTCGGCCACGCGCTGGGCACCGAGCTCGGCCAGGCGCGCGTCGAGCTTGCGGGCGATGCCGCAGAAGTCGGCGTAGCTGGTGTCGCCCAGGCCGAGCACGGCGAACTTCAGCTCCGGCAGCTTCGGCGCGCGCTTGCCCAGCAGGAACTCGGTGAAGCCGATCGAGTCATCCGGCGGGTCGCCCTCGCCCTGGGTGCTGATGACCAGATAGAGCAGGCGTTCGCCGGCCAGTTCGCGGGTCGGGTAGGTGTCGGCGCGGACCAGGCGCACGGCCAGCCCACCGGCCTCGGCGGCCTGCGCCAGTTTCTCGGCCTCGCGGCGGGCGTTGCCGGTCTGGCTGCCGTAGAGCACGGTGAGCCGCTGGCCGGCCTGCGCCGTCGGTGCGGTCGCGCCGCCGGGCAGCACCGCCAGCTGCGGCGGCGCCTGCACCTGGGCCAACCCGGCGGTGTAGCCGGACAGCCACCACAGCGAGGGGCCGTCCAGGCCCTCGACCAGTCGCGCCAGCAGGACCTTGCGGTCCTCGTTGAGCGGGCTGGGGGGCAGCGCGGTGGGCGCAGCGGTCATCCTGACAGGCTCGGCGAACGTCGATTCGACGGATTGCCGATGTTAGGAACTTGCAAAGCGCAGCTGAAACGGCTTGTGGTTATTCGCTTATGCTCTGGGATTATTTCGTCGCCCGGGCCGCCGGCCGGAACATTCGCCGTCCCGGACGGCCCGGAACACGCACCCGGACCCGCCGCGTCCGCCGTCGGAAGGCCCGCCGGCCCTCCGCCCGCCAAGACCCCCGACTCGATGAGCCCCGCCGACCGCCTGTCCCACCTCGACCGCCTGGAGGCGGAAAGCATCCACATCCTGCGCGAGGTCGCCGCCGAGTTCCGCAACCCGGTGCTGCTGTATTCGGTCGGCAAGGACAGTTCGGTGCTGCTGCACCTGCTGCTCAAGGCCTTCGCCCCGGCGCCGCCGCCGATCCCGCTGCTGCACGTGGACACGCGCTGGAAGTTCCGCGAGATGATCGCCTTCCGCGACCGCCGTGCGGCCGAGACCGGGGTGGAGCTGCGGGTCCACATCAACCCCGACGGCGTCGCCCAGGGCATCGGCCCGGTCAGCCACGGCGCCAGCGTGCACACCGACGTGATGAAGACCCAGGGCCTGAAGCAAGCGCTGGACCTGTGGCGGTTCGACGCGGCCATCGGCGGCGCGCGCCGCGACGAGGAGAAGTCGCGGGCCAAGGAGCGGGTGTTCTCGTTCCGCAACGAGCACCACCGCTGGGATCCCAAGCGCCAGCGCCCGGAACTGTGGAACCTGTACAACGCCCGCATCCGCAAGGGCGAGAGCGTGCGCGCGTTCCCGCTGTCCAACTGGACCGAGCTGGACGTGTGGCTCTACATCTACCGCGAGAACATCCCGGTGGTGCCGCTGTACCTCGCCGCCGAACGCCCGGTGGTCGAGCGCGACGGCGCGCTGATCCTGGTCGACGACGAGCGCCTGCCGCTGAAGCCGGGCGAGGTCCCGCAGCTGCGCAAGGTCCGCTTCCGCACCCTGGGCTGCTACCCGCTGACCGGGGCGATCGAGTCGCAGGCCGACTCGCTGGAGAAGATCATCGCTGAGATGCTGGTGGCCACCAGTTCCGAGCGCCAAGGGCGGGTCATCGACCACGACCCGACCGCGTCGATGGAGAAGAAGAAGCTGGAGGGGTACTTCTGATGGGCACGGACGCCGACATCGCCGCCTACCTCAAGGCGCACGAGGACAAGCCGCTGCTGCGCTTCATCACCTGCGGCAGCGTCGACGACGGCAAGAGCACCCTGATCGGCCGCCTGCTGGTCGAGAGCAGGCGCCTGTTCGACGACCAGCTGGCCGCGCTCGAAGCCGACAGCCGCCGCCACGGCACCCAGGGCGAGCGCATCGACTACGCGCTGCTGCTCGACGGCCTGGCCGCCGAGCGCGAGCAGGGCATCACCATCGACGTGGCCTACCGCTACTTCGACACCGAGAAGCGCAAGTTCATCGTCGCCGACTGCCCGGGCCACGAGCAGTACACCCGCAACATGGCCACCGGCGCCTCCACCGCCGACCTGGCGGTGGTGCTGGTCGACGCGCGCAAGGGGCTGCTGGCGCAGACCCGCCGGCACAGCTACATCGTCTCGCTGCTGGGCATCCCGCGCGTGGTCCTGGCAGTGAACAAGATGGACCTGGTCGGCTACGACCGCGGGGTGTTCGAGGCCATCGCCGAGGGCTACCGGGCGCTGGCCGCGCAGTTGGGCATAGCGAATGTCCAGGCGATCCCGCTGTCGGCGCTGGAAGGCGACAACCTGCTGCAGCGCTCGCCGAACACGCCGTGGTACGAGGGCCCGGCGCTGCTGGAGCACCTGGAGACGGTGCCGGTGGAAAGCGGTGAGACCGCCAGCGGCCTGCGCCTGCCGGTGCAGTGGGTCAACCGGCCCAACCAGGACTTCCGCGGCTTCGCCGGCACGATCGCCGCCGGCGAGGTGGCGCCCGGCGACGAGGTGGTGGTGCTGCCGTCGGCGCGGCGCTCGACGGTGGCCGCGGTGCTCGGCCCGGACGGTCCGCGCGAACGCGCCTTCGCCGGGCAGGCGGTGACCCTGACCCTGGCCGACGAGGTCGACGTCAGCCGCGGCGACGTGATCGCCGCCGCCGGCGACCCGCCCGCGGTGGCCGACCAGTTCGCCGCCCACGTGCTGTGGATGAGCGACGCGCCGCTGCTGCCCGGCCGCCCGTACTGGCTGAAGGTGGGCGCGCGCACGGTGGCCGCCAGCGTCAGCGAGATCAAGCACCGGGTCGACGTGAACACCCAGGAGCACCTGGCGGCCAAGCGCCTGGAACTGAACGAGGTCGGCTACTGCAACCTCAGCCTGGAGGAGCCGGTCGCGTTCGCCCCCTACGCGCAGAACCGCGCCCTGGGCGGCTTCGTCCTGATCGACCGCCAGAGCAACGATACCGTCGCCGCCGGCACCCTGGACTTCGCCCTGCGCCGGGCCGACAACGTGCACTGGCAGCACCTGGACGTGGACAAGGCGGCGCGGGCGCGGATCAAGGGCCAGGTGCCGAAGGTGCTGTGGTTCACCGGCCTGTCCGGCGCCGGCAAGTCGACCGTGGCCAACCTGGTCGACAAGCGCCT
Organism: Pseudoxanthomonas suwonensis; assembly: GCF_000972865.1. Lineage (NCBI taxonomy): Bacteria > Pseudomonadati > Pseudomonadota > Gammaproteobacteria > Lysobacterales > Lysobacteraceae > Pseudoxanthomonas > Pseudoxanthomonas suwonensis. The sequence goes on along the minus strand of NZ_CP011144.1, from coordinate 1,123,317 downwards.
GCACGCGCTCGGCTACCACACCTTCGTGCTGGACGGCGACAACGTCCGCCACGGCCTGAACCGCGACCTGGGCTTCACCGACGAGGACCGGGTCGAGAACATCCGCCGCGTGGCCGAGGTGGCCAGGCTGATGGCCGACGCCGGGCTGATCGTGCTGGTCAGCTTCATCTCGCCGTTCCGCGCCGAGCGGCGGATGGCGCGCGAGCGGTTCGCGCCGGGCGAGTTCATCGAGGTGTACGTCGACGTTCCGTTGGCGGTGGCCGAGGCGCGTGACGTGAAGGGCCTGTACCGCAAGGCCCGGGCGGGGCTGATCCCCAACTTCACCGGCATCGATTCGCCCTACGAGGTGCCCGAGCAGCCGGAGATCCACCTGGAAGCGGCCGCGACCCCGGTCGAGGCGCAGGTCGCGCAGGTGCTGGCCGCGCTGAAGCTCGACTGAGCGGCCGGAGCGCCAAGTCAACCAACGGCACATACGAACGTTAACAATCGCTCGCTAGACTCGGCGGTTTGTGCATGAATGCAGCGAGGCGATCGATGGCGTCACCTTTCCTGGCCCGGGCGGTAGTCCTGGCGGGTGTCCTCGGGCTGGCGGCCTGCAAGGGCGAGCCGGCCGCGGGGCCGTCGGCGCCATCGGCGATCCCGGTGACCATGGGCGTGGTCCAGCCGGTGGCCTGGAGCGACACCGTGCAGGCGCTGGGCACCGCCCACGCCCGCGAATCGGTGACCCTGACCGCCAAGATCAGCGAGATCGTCGACCAGGTGCACTTCGAGAGCGGCCAGCATGTGCAGGCCGGCCAGCCGCTGGTGACCCTGCGCGTGGACGCGCAGGAGGCCGCCCTGGGCGAGGCCGAATCCACCCTGGCCGAGGCCGAGCAGCAGTACCGGCGCCTGCAGGGCCTGGCCGACCAGCAACTGGTGGCCCGCTCCACCCTGGACGCGCAGCGCGCGCTGCGCGACGTCGCCGCGGCCCGGGTCCGGCAGATGCGCTCGGACATCCGCGATCGCCACGTGCGCGCGCCGTTCTCCGGCGTGCTCGGCATCCGCCAGATCAGCCCCGGCGCCCTGCTCACGCCCAATTCGGTGATCGCCACGCTCGACGACCTGTCGCGCGTGTACGTGGACTTCCAGGTGCCCGAAGCGGCGCTGTCGGCGATGGTGCCCGGTGCGCGCGTGACTGCCGGCACGACGGCTTGGCCGGGGGAACAGTTCACCGGCGAAGTCGAGGTGGTCGATGCCCGCGTGGATCCCACCACGCGCGCGGTGACGGTGCGTGCGAATTTCGACAACCCCGAGGGCAAGCTGCGCCCGGGCATGCTGCTGGACGTGCGCCTGTTCCGCCCCGAGCGCCAGGCGCTGGTGGTGCCGGAGATCGCGGTCGTGCAGGTCGGGCGCGAGTCGTTCGTCTACCGGGTCGACGCCGACGGCAAGGTCGAGCAGGCGGCGGTCCGGGCCGGCGTGCGCCGCGACGGCCTGGCCGAGATCGTCGAGGGACTCAAGGCCGGCGACCGGATCGTGGTCGACGGCACCGGCAAGCTGCGGCCGGGCGTGGTCGTGGCCGAGGTCGAGGCCCGGCCGGCGCGCACGCCGGCCAAGGACGACGCCCCCGGCGAGGACGCCGTGGTCCCGGCGCGGAACTGAGCCATGAAACTGTCCGACCTGTCGATCAAGCGCCCCGTCTTCGCGGTGGTGGTCAGCCTGCTGCTGGTGGTGCTGGGGGTGATGTCGTTCCTGCGCCTGACCCTGCGCGAGCTGCCCAACATCGACCCGCCGATCGTGTCGGTGCAGGTCACCTACCCGGGCTCCTCGGCGGCGGTGGTCGAGACCCGGGTCACCCAGATCCTCGAGGACGGCCTGGCCGGGATCGAGGGCATCAAGACCATCCAGTCGCAGAGCCGCAACGGCCGCTCCGACGTCACCATCGAATTCAACCTGACCCGCGACATCGAGGCGGCGGCCAACGACGTGCGCGACCGCGTGAGCCGGGTCATGGACCGCCTGCCCGACGAGGCCGACCCGCCGGAGATCGCCAAGGTCGAGGCCGACGCCGACGTCATCATCTGGCTCAACATGCGCTCCACCGTGATGGACACGATGGAGCTGACCGACTACGCCGACCGCTACATCCTCGACCGGCTGTCCTCGCTGGACGGCGTGGCCCGGGTCCAGCTCGGCGGCGGCCAGCGCTACGCGATGCGGATCTGGCTGGACCGCGACGCGATGGCCGCGCGCGGGATCACCACCGCCGACGTCGAAAGCGCGCTGCGCGCCGAGAACGTGGAGCTGCCGGCCGGGCGGATCGAATCGGAGAACCGCGACTTCACCCTGCGCGTGGAGCGCGGCTACCGGCAGCCGGAACAGTTCGCGCAGCTGCCGCTGCGCAAGGGCGCCGACGGCTACGTGGTCCGGCTCGGCGACGTGGCCCGGGTCGAGCTGGGCCCGGAGGAGCGCCGCTCCTACCTGCGCAGCAACGGGGTGCCGAACGTGGGCCTGGGCATCGTCCGCACCTCCACCGCCAACGCGCTGGACGTGGCCCGGGCGGCGCGCGCCGAGGCCGCGGTGATCCAGCAGACCTTGCCCGAGGGCACCGACATCTTCGTCGCCTTCGACAGCACCACCTTCATCGAGGCCTCGATCGAGCGCGTGTACTGGACCCTGGCCGAGGCCATGTTCCTGGTGTTCCTGGTGATCTGGCTGTTCCTGGGCAGCCTGCGCGCGGCGCTGATCCCGGCGGTCACCGTGCCGGTGTGCCTGGTGTCGGCGTTCATCGCCCTGTACGCGTTCGGCTTCTCGATCAACCTGCTGACCCTGCTGGCGCTGGTGCTGTGCATTGGTCTTGTGGTCGACGACGCGATCGTGGTGCTGGAGAACATCCAGCGCCGTGCCGACCTGGGCGAGCCGCCGCTGGTCGCCGCGCGCCGGGGCACCAAGCAGGTGGCCTTCGCGGTGATCGCCACCACCGCCGTGCTGGTGGCGGTGTTCCTGCCGGTGGGCTTCATGGAGGGCAATACCGGACGCCTGTTCCGCGAGCTGTCGGTGGCGCTGGCCGCGGCAGTGGCGATATCGGCCTTCGTCGCGCTGACGCTCACCCCGATGATGTCGTCCAAGCTGGTGCGGCCGCACACCAAGCCGCGCGGGCTCAACGCCTGGACCCACCGCACGCTCACCCGGGTCAGCGACGGCTACGGCCGCCACGTGGAGCGGATGGTGGCGCTGCCCGGCAGGCGCCTCCTGCTCCTGCTGTTGGCGGCCATGGCCCTGTGCGCGCTGGCGATCGTCGTGCTCGGCCTGCGCGTGCCCAGCGAGCTGGCCCCGACCGAGGACCGCGGCCGCTTCTTCGTCATGGTCGACGGCCCGGAGGGGGCCGGCTTCGACTACACGGTGCGGCAGATGCAGCAGGTCGAGGAGGTCGTCCTGTCCCAGGTCGGCCCCGGCCAGCCGATCGAGCGCGCCAACTCGCGCGTGCCGCGCGGCTGGGGCGGCAGCGAGGACATGCACACCGGCCAGGTGGTGGTGTTCCTGCAGGACTGGCACGAGCGCAAGGCCACCACCGACGAGGTGGTCGGCCAGCTGCGCGGCGAGTTCGCCAAGCTGCCGGGCGTGCAGGCGCGCGTGAACGTGGCCGGCGGCCTGGTCGGCAGCCGCGGCCAGCGCTACCAGCTGGTGCTGGGCGGACCGGACTACGCCGAGCTGGCGCAGTGGCGCGACCGCGTCCTGCAGCGGATGGAGGGCAACCCCGGCATCCAGGACCCGGACTCGGACTACAAGGAGACCCGGCCGCAGATGCGGGTGAACATCGACCGCGACCGCGCCGCCGACCTGGGCGTGTCGGTGCAGGAGATCGGCCGCACCCTGGAAACGATGATGGGCTCGCGCCGGGTGACCACCTACGTGGACGACGGCGAGGAGTACGAGGTGATGCTCCAGGCCGGCCGCGAGAAGCGCGTGGATCCCTCGGACCTGGCGCGGACCTACGTGCGCGGCGGCGGTGGCGAGCTGGTGCCGCTGTCCAACCTGGTCACCCTGTCCGAGCTGGCCGAGCCGGGCAGCCTCAACCGCTTCAACCGGCTGCGCGCGATCACGATCAGCGCGGGCCTGGCGCCGGGCTACTCGATGGGCGAGGCGCTGGAATGGACCCGCGAGATGGTGGCCGAGGAGCTGCCCGACTACGCCCAGGTCGACTGGAAGGGCGAGTCGCGCGAGTACCAGGAGGCCGGCGGCGCGGTCGTGCTGACCTTCGCCCTGGCGCTGCTGATCGTCTACCTGGTGCTGGCCGCGCAGTTCGAGAGCTTCCTGCATCCGGTGATCATCATGCTCACCGTGCCGCTGGCGGTGCTGGGTGCGCTGATCGGGCTGTGGCTCACCGGCGGTACGCTCAACCTGTTCAGCCAGATCGGCATCGTCATGCTGATCGGCCTGGCGGCCAAGAACGGCATCCTGATCGTGGAGTTCGCCAACCAGCTGCGCGACCAGGGCGCCAGCGTGGCCTCGGCGATCGCCGGCTCGGCGCGGGTGCGCCTGCGCCCGATCCTGATGACCTCGGTGGCTACGGTGGCCGGCGCGATCCCGCTGGTGGCGGCCGGCGGCCCGGGTTCGGCCAGCCGCGCCACGATCGGCATCGTGGTGATGTTCGGCGTGAGCTTCTCCACCCTGCTGTCGCTGTACGTGGTACCGGCGTTCTACGCGCTGCTGGCGCCGTACACGCGTTCTCCCGAGGCGGTTGCCCACGAACTGGAGCGTCTGGAAGCGGCCACGCCCCCGGTCACCGGGCATGACTGAGGAGAAGCAAAAAAGGGGTCAGAGTGAATTTTCCGCCGACCCTGGCCAGGAACCCGGCCTTCCACGCGGGAAAATTCACTCTGACCCCTTTTTCGCCCTGGCGGGGGAGGGCTTCGTGCTGCGGGCCTGGCGCCAGGACGACCTCGAGGCGCTGCTGCGGCATGCCGATGATCCGCTGGTGCCGCGCGGCCTGAGCGACCGCTTTCCGCATCCGTACACGCGTGCCGACGGCGAGGCGTTCCTCGCCGGGCGCGTGGTCGACCTGGACCAGCCGGTGCTGGCGATCGAGATCGGCGGCGAGGCCTGCGGCGGGATCGGCGCGCGCGTCGGCCGCGGCGAGCGTGCCCACGGCGCCGAGCTGGGCTACTGGCTGGGACGCGCGCACTGGGGACAGGGCTGGATGACGCGGGTGGTCGCCGCCTACCTGGACTGGTTGGTGCCGGCGCTGGGGCTGCGCCGGGTGGAGGCGAACGTGCTGGACGCCAACCCGGCCTCGGCCCGGGTGCTGGAGAAGAACGGCTTCCGGGAGGAGGGGCTGCGCCGCGGCGCCGTCCTCAAGCCGGACGGGCTGCACGACCTGAGGCTGTTCGGCCGGCTCTGGCCGTTGTAGGAGCGGGCATGACCGCGACCCGGGCGTCGGGACTGCTAGGGCGTCGCCTGTGCCGACGGCAAGACCGGCTCCCGCAACGGCGGCGACGCCCCGTAAGTCGCGCGCCGGCGCCGCGCGCCGGGAGGACCGCCGGAGCACCGGGCGCTGCGCATCCGCCGCGCTAGCGGTTATCTTTCCGTCACCTGCGCGACGGCCCGTGCCGCCGCGATTCCCCATTCCCCGATCCAGCAACGGCCGGAGACCCGTCCCCGTGGAAGCAATTTTCGTCTGGTTGAACGGCATCATCTGGAGCAAGGCGCTGATCGCGCTGTGCCTGGGCGCCGGCCTGTGGTTCTCCTTCCGCACCCGCTTCATGCAGGTGCGTGGCTTCGTCGAGATGACCCGGCTGACCTTCAGCGGGCAGAAGTCCGAGGCCGGCGTGTCCTCGTTCCAGGCGCTGGCGCTGTCGATGTCCGGGCGCATCGGCATCGGCAACATCGCCGGCGTGGCCACGGCGATCGCCTTCGGCGGTCCCGGTTCGATCTTCTGGATGTGGGTGATGGGCTTCCTCGGCGCCTCGACCTCGTTCGTCGAGTGCTGCCTGGCGCAGATCTACAAGGAGAAGGACAACGAGGGCCGCTACCGCGGCGGCCCGGCCTACTACATCGAGAAGGGCCTGGGCCTGAAGTGGTACGCCTGGACGTTCGCGCTGGCGACCATCGTCGCCACCGGCTTCCTGATGCCCGGCGTGCAGGCCAACGCCATCGCCGACAGCGCCAGCAACTTCTGCAACAGCACCAACGTCTGCCCGGACCTGTCCGGCCAGTGGCTGGGCATGCAGGCGGCATTCGCGTTCAAGCTCGGCATCGGCGTCGTGGTCGGCCTGATGCTGGCGGCGATCATCTTCGGCGGCCTCAAGCGCATCGCGCTGGTCGCCGAGGTCGTGGTGCCGTTCATGGCCGTCGGCTACATCCTGATGGCCGTGGTGGTGATGCTGCTGAACCTCGACTTCCTGCCGACCATGTTCCGCACCATCTTCGAGAGCGCGTTCGGCCTGCACGCCGGTTTCGGCGCGATGCTCGGCCTGGCGGTGGAGTGGGGCGTCAAGCGCGGCATCTACGCCAACGAGGCCGGCCAGGGCACCGGTCCGCACGCGGCGGCCGCGGCCGAGGTCTCGCACCCGGCCAAGCAGGGCTATGTGCAGGCCTGGGCGATCTACTTCGACACCATGCTGGTGTGCACCGCCACCGCGTTCCTGGTGCTGTCCACCGGGATGTACAACGTGGTCCTGCCGGACGGCACGCTGCTGCAGCAGGCGTTGCCTGGCGTGGCCGCCGGCGCCGGTTTCGCCCAGGCCGGCATCGAGTCGGTATTGCCGGGTTGGGGCGCGGGCTTCGTGGCGGCGGCGCTGTTCTTCTTCGCCTTCACCACGATCATGGCCTACTACTACATGGCCGAGACCAACCTGACCTACGTCAACGGCCACAAGGTGCGGCCGCTGGCCACGCTGGCGCTGCGCTTGGGCATCGTCGCCATGACCATCTACGGCACGGTGCGCACCGCGGAGATGGCCTGGACCCTGGGCGACATCGGCGTGGGCCTGATGGCGTGGCTGAACATCGTCGCCATCTTCCTGCTGCAGAAGCCGGCGCTGCTGGCGCTGCGCGACTACGAGCGGCAGAAGAAGCTGGGCCTGGAGCCGGTGTTCGACCCGGACGCGCTGGGCATCCGCAACGCCGACTTCTGGAAGCAGCGCCGCTGACATGGCCGGTCCCTGGGACAAGCGGCCGCCACGCGGGCCGCGCCCGCCGACGCCGCGTCCCGCGCGCGGGACGTCGGCGCCGCGCGATCCGCACACGCCGGCGGCGGCCGCGCGCCACGAACTGCGGCTGTACGGACTGAACGCGATCGATGCGGTGTTCCGGCGCCGGCCGGAGGCGATCCGCAAGGTCTGGCTGCTGGAATCGCGCATCGCCGCACTCAAGCCGCTGCTGGCCTGGTGCGTGCGGCAGCGGGTCGGCTACCGGGTGGTGGAGGAGGGCGACCTGGAGCGGCTGGCCGCCAGCACCCACCACGAGGGCGTGGTCGCCGACGTGCTGAAGGTCGAGCCGCAGCCGCTGGATGCATGGTTGCACGGGCTGGCGCCGGCTTCGCCGGCGCTGGCGCTCTGGCTGGACGGAGTCGGCAATCCGCACAACTTCGGTGCGATCCTGCGCTCGGCCGCGCACTTCGGCGCGGCGGTGCTGCTGCCCGCCGGCTCGACCCTGGCGCTGTCGGGTGCGGCCGCGCGGGTGGCCGAGGGCGGTGCCGAAGCGGTGCCGCTGGTGCGCTTGCTCCCGGCGCCGGAGGCGATCGCGCGGTTGCACGGCGCCGGCTTCGAACTGGCCGCCACGGTCGTGCGTGGTGGCGGGGATCTGTTCGCGACCGCACTGCCGGCGCGGCTGGTCTACGTCATGGGCGCCGAGGGCGAAGGCATGGACGCGGCACTGGCCGCGGCCTGCGACCGGCGCCTGTCGATCCCCGGCAGCGGCGCGGTCGAGAGCCTCAACGTGGCCGCGGCCACGGCCGTGTTCCTGTCGCAGTGGGCTTGTCGCGGCCGATGAGGGCTTGGCGCTCACTGCAGGAATGGCAGGGCAGTGCCTCCGCCGTACATGCCGTCGAAGATGCGGTGGCGATCCCGACGGGGAATGCGGTGCTGGCGGGCGATTGTGGACTGTGCGGCAGCGGGCGTGGCTTCGCCGCCGCCGGCGCCTCGTCCGATCCGCGCGAAGGCCTGCGCTGCCTGGCGTGCGATTGCAATGCCAGGCAGCGGGCCGCGGCCATGGTGCTGCTCCAGGCGTTGGCCGACCACGGGGCCCGGGGCGCCAGCCGGGTCTACCTCAGCGAGCAGGCCAGCCCGCTGTTCGTGGCGCTGCGCCGGCAGGTTCCACGGCTGGAAGGCAGCGAGTTCGCCACCGGATGGGCCCGGCGGTTGCGCATGGCAGCCTGGCTGCTGCGCCACGGTGTGCCGGCATGGATACACCACCGCGACGTGACTGCGCTGGACTTCGGCGACGCCGAACTGGACGCCGTGGCGAGCCTGGACGTGCTCGAGCATGTGCCTCGCTATGAAGCCGCGCTGGCCGAGTTCGCCCGCGTCCTGCGGCCCGGTGGCGTGCTGGTCTTCAGCGTGCCGTTCTACGAGCACCAGGCGCACAGCGAGACCATCGCGCGCGTGCGCGACGACGGGAGCGTCGAATTCTTCGCCGAGGCCGAATACCACGGCGATCCGCGCGGGGGCGGAGTGCCCTGCTTCCACCACTTCGGTTGGGACCTGGTCGGTACGCTGCGACGGGTGGGGTTCACCGACGCGGCGCTGATCCGCGCCTGGCAGCCCGGGCAGGGACTGCCGCGCGGAGTATGGCTGGTGCGCGCGGTGCGCTGAGTGCCCTCACCGCCGGGAGGCGGCACGGCCGGTGCCGCTAGTGCGCATCGCCCGCCGTTGCCGTCGCGGCGATGCGCGGCGACGGTGGCGCCAGGCGCACGGCCGCGCCACCGCTGCCCGACAATGGCAGGGTGAGCATGCGGTTGTCCGCATCGATGCGCCGCTCCTCGCGCCGCACCTGCGTGGGCGCATCGCCGTCCAGCCACAGCGTGGCGCGGTAGTCGGCCGCCGGCAGGAAATCCAGCGGCACCTCCAGCGTGCGCGGCCGCTCGTTGGTCATCGCGCCGAGGTACCAGTCGCGGCCGCTGCGGCGCGCGACCACGACGTACTCGCCGATCTCGCCGGCCAGCACCCGGGTCTCGTCCCAGCTGGCCGGCACGGCGGCGATGAAGTCGGCGCCGGGGGCGAGGACGCCGTTCGCGTCCACATAGGCGTCCGGGCTGTCGGCGACCACCTGCAGCGCGCTTTCGTAGACGACGAACATCGCCAGCTGGTGCGCGCGCGTGCCCATCACCTGCGGGCCGGCGAAGGAAACCTGGAACCGTTCCGGCGTCACGTTGCGGAAGCCGCCCGGCGTGTAGTCCATCGGCCCGAGCAGCATACGCGTGAACGGCAGGGTGACGTTGTGCGCGGGCGTGGCCCGCCGGCTCCACTTGTTGTACTCGGCGCCGAGCACGCCCTCCTGGGTCAGGAAGTTCGGCCAGGTGCGGTTGAGCCCGGTCGGCCGGTAGGCGCCGTGCAGGTTGAGCATCAGCCGGTGCCGGGCCGCGCTTTCCAGCATGCGGTGGAAGAACGCCACCATCTCCTGGTCGTCGCGGTCCATGAAGTCGACCTTGACCCCGCGGATGCCCATGTCGCGGTAGCGGGCGAACACCTCGTCCATGCGCGGCTGCAGCGACTTCCAGTGCGCCCACAGCCAGATCCCGACGCCGCGCTGGCGCGCGTGGTCGACCAGCGCCGGCAGGTCCAGCTGCGGTATCGGGCGGGTGATGTCGGCGTCGGGGTGGTAGCGGCCGTTGCCGGTGCTGCCGACGTACCAGCCGTCGTCGATCAGCATGTACTCCAGTCCCAGCGCCGCGGCGTGGTCGATGTAGCGCCGGATCGTCGCGGTGTTCATGCCGGCGTCGGGCACGTCGGGCACGTCGGGCACGTCGGGCGCCAGGCCGCCGGACCACCAGTCCCAGGCGGTCTTGCCCGGCCGGATCCACGAGGTGTCGGCTATGGCCGTTGGCGGGTTGAGGCTGGAGACCAGGTTCGACTCGATCAGCGCGCCGGGACTGTCGCCGAGCATCAGCACCCGCCACGGCGTCAGGTGGCCCTCGCGCGCGACCTCGCCGCGCGGCAGACGCACGGCGAGGTCCGGCGTGTCCAGGCGCGGCGACAGCTTCGCTTCCACGCCGAGGCGGCCGTCGCCGCGGCCGCTCAGGTACAGGCCGGCATAGCGGTCCAGGTCGGCCTCGGCGATGGCGAAGGTCACGTCGCCCTCGCCGGTGCGGCAGACCAGCGGCAGTTCCAGCAGGTGGTGCGGGCGCAGCTTCGAAGCGTCGACCGGGTCGTACTCGCCTTCGTGGCTGGTGCCGAAGCGGCCGAGGTTGAGCGCCCAGCAGGCGTAGTCGCGCGGGAACAGGAAGCCGGTGAGGTCCTCCTTCACCACCAGGTCGCCCTGCGCCGGCAGCGGCAGGCGGTAGCGCAGGGCGATGCCGTCGTCGTAGGCGCGCACGACCACGCCGAGGGTGCGGCCCTGCGGATCGGCCAGGTCCACGTCCATCTGCCGGTAGCGCTCGCGCACCTGGCGGGTCTTGCCGGCGACCAGTTCATAGGTGCCGTCGGACTCGCCGTGGCGCACGTCCACGATGCGCAGCCCGCGGTCGATGCGGTCGTCTTCGTCGAACTGCACGCCAAGCGGCGACGGCGCGATCACCACGCGTCCGTCGCGCTCCACCGCGTAGGTCGGCACGCTGTCGACACCCATCGCCAGGGTGAAGGCGATGCGACCGTTGGGCGACTCGAGCAACAGTGGCGGAGGTGGCAGTGCGCGCGCCGGCGCGCAGTGCAGGAACGACAACAGGATCAGTATGGAGCCCAACGTGCGCGGCATTTCGGCAGGTTCCTCTTCCCCGGCGTGGAAGGGAGCCTACCCGCTCGCCTGCGCAGTGTCTGGAATACCTGCGGCGTGCGACCGGCATAGCCGCCGGTCGCATGCACGTTTCCCCGCGTTACGGCGCCGGCTTGGCCTGGCTGCCGAAGTCGCCCTCGGCCTCGGCGGCCAAGTAGGCGAACACCGCGTACGCGGCCACGTTCTGCGCCAGCGCGGCCGGGTCGATCTTGTCGAGCGTGTCGTCGGCGGTGTGGTGCAGGTGGAAGTAGTCGCTGCCGTCCTGCGCCAGCCAGGCCCAGGTCACGCCCTTGGCCGCCAGCGGGCCGATGTCCGGGCCGGGACCGCCCTTGCCGGGTGCGTACTCGATGCCCAGCGGCGCCAGCGCTTCGGCGATCTGCCGGGTGGCCGCGCGCGCGTGTTCCGGCGCGCCGGTGTTGAAGGCGTAGATGCGGCCGGCGCCGAAGTCGCTTTCGGCGGCCAGCAGGTGCCTGCCGGCATTGGCGGCGTGGCGTTCGGCGTAGGCCTTGCCGCCGTGCAGGCCCTGTTCCTCGTTGGCGTAGGCGAGCACGCGGATGCTGCGCGCCGGACGCTGCGGCAGCTGCCGGATCAGGTTGGCCGCGGCCATGGTGATGCCGACGCCGGCCGCGTCGTCGATCGCGCCGGTGCCCAGGTCCCAGGAATCCAGGTGCGCGCCGATCAGCACGACCTCGTCGGGCCTGCTGCGCCCGGTGATCTCGCCAATGACATTTTGCGAGGTGTATTCGCCGTCCCAGCCGGCATCGATCGCCAGCCGCACCTTCACCGGCCCGCGCGCGAGCAGGCGCCCGAGCTGGTCGGCATCGGGGATGCTCAGCGCCGCAGACGGCACCGGGGTCAGGCCTTCGTCGTAGCGGGTGATGCCGGTGTGCGGCACGCGGTGGTTGTCGGTGCCGGCCGAGCGCATCAGGAAGCCGCTGGCGCCCTTGCGGATCGCCGCCGACGGGCCGCGGGAGCGGATCGCGCCGCCCTGGGCGTAGCCGCTGCCGTCGCGCGAGGCCGTCATCTGGTAATCGACGAAGGCGATCTTGCCGGCCAGCGAACCTTCCGGCGCGGCCTGCAATGCGGCCAGGTCGGCGAAACGCACGATCTCGCCTTCGACGGTGCCGCCGGGGCTGCCGCCCAGCGCGGTGACCGCCAGCGGCTGCGCGTGCGGGCCGAGCACCTCGGCGCTCTCGCTGCGGCGGACCCATTTCGGGAAGGTCACCGGTTCGGTCCACACCCGGTCGAAGCCCAGTTCGGCGAACTTGGCCTTGGCCCAGGCCACCGCGCGCGCGTCGGCCTCGCTGCCGGCCAGGCGCGGGCCGACCTCGGTGGTCAGCGATTCGGTGACCTTCCAGCCGGTGTCGTCGGCCAGGGCGCGCTCGCGCAGCTGCGCGGCCTGTTCCAGGGCCTTGGCGGGGATGCGGGTGTCGGCGGCCGTCGCCGAGGATGCGGCGAGCAGCAAGGCGGCGGCGAGCAGGGCGAGGCGCATACGGACTCCGGAGCACAAACCCCGGAGCCTAGCAAAGGACTGCCGTGCGCTCCCGTGCGCATGGTCACGGGAGCGCACGCGTGGTTCGCGATCAGCGCTGGAGCGAGTCGCGGATGTCGCGCAGCAGCAGCACCTCTTCGGTCGGCGCGGCCGGCGGCGGCGCCTCCTTGCGCGAGAGGCGGTTCATGGCCTTGACCACCATGAAGATGGCGAAGGCGATGATCACGAACTGGATGATCGCGTTGATGAACACACCGATGCCGATGCTCACCTCCGGCACCGCGTTGCCGGCCGCGTCGACCGTGGCCTGCTTCAGCGTCCACGACCAGTCGGAGAAGTCGACCCCGCCGATCAGCAGCCCGATCGGCGGCATGATCACGTTGTCGACCAGTGCGGTGACGATCTTGCCGAAGGCGGCGCCGATGACCACGCCCAAGGCGAGGTCCATCGCGTTGCCGCGCATGGCGAATTCCTTGAACTCGCTGATCATGCCCATGCAGTGCTCCTGGTGTCCGGCACCCGGCGCGGGTGCGCGCCTAGCCTAACCCGGAGGCATGGCGGATGGTTCAGGCCTCGATCCTGCCGCGCAGGGTGGCGATGCCCTCCAGGCGCGCCACGTAATGGTCGCCCGGTTGCAGCGCGGCCACGCCGGCCGGCGTGCCCATGAACACCAGGTCGCCGGCACGCAGCGCATACAGTTTCGACAGCTCGTGCAGGATCTCCGGCACGTCCCAGATCAGGTCCGACAGCGGCGCGCGCTGGCGCGGCTGGCCGTTGACCTCCAGTTCGAGCGCGCGCGCGCCCAGTTCGCCGGCCTCGGCCGCCGGCACCAGTTCGCCGAGCGGGGCCGAGTGGTCGAAGCCCTTGGCCGTGTCCCAGGGCAGGCCCTTGGCCTTGGCCGCGGCCTGCAGGTCGCGCCGGGTCAGGTCCAGGCCGACCGTGTAGCCGAACACCAGCGCCTGCGCCTGCGCGACCGGCAGCACGCCGGGCGGCGCGTCGCGGCCGATCGCCACCACCAGCTCCACCTCGTGGTGCAGGTCGGCGGTGGCGGACGGATAGGGCACTGCCTCGCCGGTGACGATGGCGTCGGCCGGCTTCATGAAGAACACCGGCGTGCCGCGCTCGGCCTTCGAGGCCGGGGCGTCGGCGCCCATCTCGCGGGCATGGTCGGCGAAGTTGCGGCCGACGCAGTAGATGCGGCGGACCGGGAAGCGGCCGCCGCCGCGCACGCGAACGCGCGGCACGGGCGGGGCGGGGATCACGTCGGAGGAGTGCGCGTCGGTCACGGTTCGGCCCGGGTCGTGGGGCCGCACAGTCTACGCGCAGCGGGCCGCAGCCCCGAGGGTCAGCGCTGCGACGGCAGTTCCGGTTTGCGCAGCACGCGGTACTCGGCTTCGACCACGTTGTCCGGTGCGGCCGGGCGCGCCTCGCGCTTGCGCAGCAGGCGCCAGGCCAGCCCCGCGGCGAGCATCGCCGCGCCGATGAACAGCCCGAAGAACACCAGCACCGCCAGCAGCACCAGCCCGACCAGGCCCAGCAGCACGCGCAGCAACGGCGTGCGCGGCTTGCGCGGAGAGACGAACAGGCCATGTAGCCGGCCGTGCAGCTGGGCCGGATCGAAGCGGAAGGAACGGGCGTGCATGTGAGTCCACGTGCCAGAATGGCGGGCAGGCGCCCAGTATCGGCGCCGGCGCCGGCGAGGTTGTGATGGGATCGTTAAACGTTGGGCCGCTGCTCAGTTTCGAGGCATTGGCCGATGGTGCACTGGTCGAGGCCGAGGTGCAGCTGGGCGACGATGCCGAATCGCTGATCGTGTACCGCCACGGCGACGCGGTGCGAGCCTGGCTGAACGTCTGCCCGCATGCCGGACGCCGGCTGGACTGGGCGCCGGGGCAGTTCCTGAAGAGCCGCGATGGCCTGCTGGTCTGCGCCGCGCATGGCGCCTCGTTCGAGCTGGAAGGCGGCCAGTGCGTGGCCGGCCCCTGCCGCGGCGACATGCTGCGGTCGGTGGCGGTGGAAGTGCGCGACGGCCAGGTCTGGCTGGCAGATCCGCCTGTGTAGGAGCCCAGCTTGCTGGCGACACGGGCGTCGGGATCCCGAGGGCGTCGCCTGTGCCGAAGTCATCGTGTCGCCGGCTGAACCCGGCTCCTACAACACCCCGGCGCAGCCGCTCTCCTGTAGGAGCTGACTTCAGTCGGCGACACGGGCGTCGGGACCACGAGGGCGTCGCCTGTGCCGATGGCGTCGTGTCGCCGGCTGAACCCGGCTCCTACACAACAGCCGTGGCGCAGCCGCTCTCCTGTAGGAGCTGACTTCAGTCGGCGACACGGGCGTCGGAACCACGAGGGCGTTGCCTGTACCGATGGCGTCGCGTCGCGGGCAAGCCCGGCTCCTACAGCAATGCGCACTGCCGGCTCAGCGCCCGCCCCAGAACATCAGGTTCACCACCGTCACCGCGATCACCGCATAGATCAGCGACAGCGGTCCGCCGATGCGCCACAGGTCGCGCGCGGAGTAGTTGGCCGGGCCGGTGATCATCGACATCACCGGGTTGGAGGCGGTCATCAGGTTGTTGGACGCCGACAGCGCGGCGATCAGCGCGAACGCGGTGGGGTCGCCGCCCACCGCCAGCGCCAGGTTGATCGCGATCGGCACCATGATGATGGTCGCGCCGACATGGCTGACCACCAGCGAGAACGCGGTGGTCAGCAGCGCGACCACGATCTGCAGCGCCCACGGCGGGGTGCCGTCCGGCAGCCGCTCCAGGGTGTTGCCGGCGATCCACGCCGCCGCGCCGCTGCTGTCCATCGCCCAGCCCAGCGGGATCAGGCCGGCGGTGAGGAACACCGTCTTCCAGCTGATCGCCGCATAGGCCTCGTCCATCTTCAGCACCCCGGCCAGCAGCATCCCGGCCACCCCGGTCATCAGGGTCAGCGCCACCGGCAGCTTGCCGGTCAGGGCTATCACTATAGTGACGGCGAAGATCGCCATCGCGATCTTGAACTTGTGCGGGCGCTGCTCGCCCTTGGGATAGTCGGTGACCACGGCGAAGTCGCGGCTCTCGGCCGCGCGCGCCAGGTCCTGCCAGATGCTGTGGAACACCAGCATGTCGCCGGCGCGCAGCGGCACCGAGCGCACGTCCTCGCGGATCACCTGCTTGTCGCGGTTGATCGCCAGCAGGCTGATCCCGGACTGGTGGCGCAGGCGCAGGTCGCGTGCGCTCTTGCCGATGAAGCGCGAGGTCGGCGGCACTACCGCCTCGGAGATGCCGGCGCGGGCCGGGTTGAACAGGTCGCCCAGGTTGCGCAGCCGCGATGACATGCGCAGGAAGTGGTTCTGGGCGAAGTCGGCCACCTGCTGGCGCGGGCCCATCACCCCGAGCACGCTGCCGACCCAGATGCGCATGTCCGCCGACGGCGCCAGGCGGGTGTCGTTGCCGGTCTTCAGCGCGAGCAGCAGCGGCGCGTCGTGCATCGACTCGGCCTCGGCCACCGCCATGCCCACCAGCGGGCTCTCGGCACTGACCACCAGCTCGAACACGTCGCCCTCGATGCCGTAGGTGCGGGCGAAGTAGCTCTCGGTGCTGGCCGGGGTCGGGTTCTCGCCGCCGCCGTCCTCCAGTTCGGCCAGCTTGCGGTTGCCGTAGAAGCGGAAGTACAGCAGCGCGGCGGCCAGCAGCACCACGCCCACCGGCGCCGGCGCGAACATCGGCAGCTGCTCGAGCGTGGCCATGCCCGAGGGCAGGTTGTTGTTGGCCGAGAGCAGCAGGTCGTTGAGCAGGATCAGTGGCGAGTTGCCGACCATGGTCAGCGCCGCGCCCATCACGATCGCCGCGGCCAGCGGCAGCAGCAGCCGCGACATCGCCAGGCCGCTGCGCGAGGACAGCCGCGCGGCCACCGGCAGGTACAGCGCCATCACCGACGGGTTCTGCATGAAGGACGAGTTCAGGCCGGCGATCAGGCCGGTCAGGGCCAGCAGGCGCTGCTCCTTGCCGTGGCCGCGGCGCAGCAGCCAGCCGGCCAGGCGGTTGAGCGCGCCGGTGCGGTCCAGCCCGGCGCCCAGGATCATGGTGGCGATGATGCTCATCACCGCGTTGCCGGAGAAGCCGCTGAAGATCTCCTCCGGCGCGATCAGCCCGGTGATGCCCAGCACCACCAGCACCACCAGCGCGACCAGGTCGGCGCGGATGCGCTCGAACAGGAACATGGCCATCGTGAACCCGACCAGCCCGAGCACCAGGCGCATGTCGTTGGTCAGGGTCAGGCCGGATTCCATTGCGCGCCGGGGTCCTTATGGCGAGGCGTAGGCGGAGCGGCGTGCGCGGCCGGTGGCGGCGGGTTCGGGTTCGGGCGGCGGCGCGACGCTCATGTTGCCGGCGAGTTTAGCGCCGTTGCCGCGGCGTGGTCGTCGATCCGGTCGTAGAGCAGGTCCCAGACGCCGTGGCCCAGTTTCACGCCGCGGCGCTCGAAGTGGGTCTCCGGCCGCCATTCCGGGCGCGGCACGTGGCCGCGCGGGCCGGCGTGGTTGGCCAGCCCCGGCGTGGCCTCGAGCACGTCCCACATGTGCTCGGCATAGGGCTCCCAGTCGGTGGCCAGGTGCAGGCGCCCGCCGGGGCGCAGCTTGCGCACCAGCAGCGCGGCGAACTCCGGCTGCACCAGGCGGCGCTTGTTGTGGCGCTTCTTGTGCCAGGGGTCGGGGAAGTAGATCCGGATTTCGTCCAGGGCGCCGTCGGCGATCTCGTGCCGCAGCACCTCGACCGCGTCGTGGTGGTACACGCGCACGTGGTCGCTGCCGTCGGCGGCCAGGGCGTTGAGCAGCCGGCCTACGCCGGGGGCGTGGACCTCCAGGCCGATGTAGTCGCGCGCCGGATCCTGGCGCGCGGCGAAGCGCAGCGCCTCGCCGTTGCCGAAGCCGATCTCCAGCACCTTCGGCGCGGCGCGGCCGAAGGCGGCATCGAGGTCGCGCGGGGCGCCGGCGTAGTCCAGGCCGAAACGCGGCCAGGCCTCGTCGAAGGCGCGCTGCTGGGCCGGGGTGAAGCGGCCCTGGCGCAGGACGAAGCTGCGGATCTCGCGGCGGCCTTCGCTGGCGGTGTAGGGCTTGGGCGGGGCCTTGGCCCCGTCGCTGGCGAACGGGTCGGTCATCGTCAGGCGATCAGCCCGTCCACCGGCGAGGACGCGCTGGCGTAGCGCTTGCGCGGGATGCGCCCGGCCAGGAACGCCTCGCGCCCGGCCTCGACCGCCTTGCGCATGGCGCTGGCCATCAGCACCGGGTCCCTGGCGCCGGCGATGGCGGTGTTCATCAGCACGCCGTCGCAGCCCAGCTCCATGGCGATGGCCGCGTCGGAGGCGGTGCCCACGCCGGCGTCAACCAGCACCGGAACCTTGGCGTTCTCGATGATCTCCAGCAGCGTGTAGCGGTTCTGGATGCCCAGGCCCGAGCCGATCGGCGCGGCCAGCGGCATCACCGCGCAGCAGCCGATCTGCTCGAGCTGGCGGGCCAGGATCGGGTCGTCGCTGGTGTAGACCATCACGTCGAAGCCGTCGGCCACCAGCAGTTCGGCGGCCTTGAGCGTCTGCACCACGTCCGGGTACAGGGTGCGCTGGTCACCCAGCACTTCGAGCTTCACCAAGGTGTGGCCGTCGAGCAACTCGCGCGCCAGGCGGCAGGTGCGCACCGCGTCCTCGGCGGTGTAGCAGCCGGCGGTGTTGGGCAGGATCGTGTAGCGCTCCGGCGGCAACACGTCGAGCAGGTTGGGCTCGCCGGGGTTCTGGCCGATGTTGCTGCGGCGGATGGCCACGGTGACGATCTGCGCGCCTGCGGCTTCGGTGGCCAGCCGGGTCTCTTCCATATCCTTGAACTTGCCGGTGCCGGTCAGCAGCCGCGAGGAATAGGTCCTCCCGGCGATGACCAGTGGATCGGTGGGGGCGTGTGCATTCATGCGCCGATTATCGCCCATCGCGCCAGCACGAGGGACAGCGATGCATTCGGTGGCATGGCTCTTGCCTTCGGAAGGTTGGTTGGCTTCGGGCGGACGAGGGCTGAGTGCCTCGTCGGCTGCGCCGTACCGGCGCCAGGACACGCGCAATGCCGGGCGCGATCTTGGATTCGCGAATGCCTCTTGCGCAGTCAAGCGGATGGCGGTCGCGGCCGATAGGTTCCTATGGGCTAAGGAAGGCAAGTATTAAGAAGGAGTGAAGGTTTTGCTTGCGATATGTGAAGTTGATCACTAATATTTTGTGTCAGACGTAACAGAGGGGAGGCGCCATCCCGGCGGCCTCGCGTCTGCCTCCTTGTCCATCCTCCGTGTCCCTGGCTGTCGCCTAGGACGGCTTCGCGCGCGCGGAAGTTTTATGGGGCAAGCGGATTGTGCCAATGGTCGAAGCAGTGGGGTTGGGGTGATGCGATACCTGAAATGCGCGGCGTGGGGCTTGTTCGCCTTGCTGCCGAATGCGTCCCTTGCGACGCAAGGTGCGCCTGCGGGTGACGGGCGCGCCGATCCCTATGCCGACCTGCCACAGCGCAAGGCAGGGCTGTGGGAAGTGACGATGCAACCCCATGCCCCGGATGGGCTGGGCGGCATGCAGCAGGGGCCGGTGACGGTGCAGCAGTGCACCAATCGCGATGCCGAGCGGGTCATCCCGTTCTTCCTCCTGCCGGCGAAGGAAGGCTGCAGCGAGATCAAGATCGCAGGGGAAGCCGGCCAGGGGTACGAGGTCAACACCGTATGCGAGACCGAGGGCCGGGTCCGGCGAATGCAGGTGAAGCTGTCGGGTGACCCGCAAGCGATGTACAGCGGGACCTACAGCTTCGCCTACCCCAAGTCTCCGCAGAGCAACGTCGGCCCGGTGGCGTTCCAAGGGCGCCGGTTGGGCGACTGCAGGCCGGGCCAGCAGCCGGGGGAGATGGTGCTGCCCAACGGCATCACCGTGCACCCGGTGGACGACGCACGACGCGCGCTGGGGCACCACCACCATTGAGGCAACGGCTGCGCCACATGCGCGGCCGGCAATGCAATGGCGATTCGGGCCGGGGAGGCCCCGGCCACGGGATTGGCCAATCACACCTTCACGGCTGCACCTGAGTCATCGAGATCGCTCATGAACGTTTTCCGCCCCTCAGCAACTACCGCCACCTGGATCATGCGCGCCGCCGGCGCAACGCGGGCATTGCGCGCCGGCTGGCCGCGCGGCAGTTCCGCCGCTGCCATGGCCACCCTGCTGCTGTTCGCACCCGTGGCGCAGGCGCAGGTCCAGAACGGTGGGTTCGAAACCGGCAATTTCTCCAGCTGGACCATCAAGGACTACAACCGTTCCGGTTCCGGCCTCCCGTCGGTGCCGCCAACCAGCAGCGGCCTGGTGGGGTTGCCGAACCAACTGGACCTGACCAAGACGGGGGCGGACAGGGGCGGCGCGGGCGACACGAACGTCTATCGGACGCAGGTGCTGACCAGTGCCGGCACCGCGGCGAACACGGGCAGCAACGGGCCGAGGTATCCGTTCTCGGGCAATGTGTCGGCCCGTGTCGGCGGCAGTGGCAGCCTGAAGGGTTCCTCGATCGAACAGACCGTCACCATGGCGTTGTCCGACGTCGATCCGGTGGACGGCAAGGTGCACATCCGCTTCGCGATGGCGCCGGTACTGAACGATCCGAATCACGCCAAGCACGAGCAGCCGTACTTCTTCGTGGAAGTGGTCAACCTGACCAAGAACAGGCAGCTCTTCCAGACTTTCAACTACGCCAACCAGCCCGGCATTCCGTGGCAGAACTTCGGAGACTACAAGTTCACCAATTGGCAGGGCTTCGACATCGCGCCCGGCAACGGCCAACTGGACGTGGGTGACCAGGTCCTGCTGAAGATATTCGTCGCCAACTGTTCGCCAAGCGCGGCCGCCCATACGGCCCAGGTCTATCTCGACGTGGTCGGCTCCAAGATGCCGGGCCTGACCGTGGCCGCCGCCGGACCGTCCACCACCAAGCCTGGCGAGCAGGTCACCTATACCTACAACTACGTCAACAACACCGGCGTCTATGCGCTGGGTTCGATGGTGCGCCTGGCGGCGCCGTTCACCGAGGACAGCAAGGCGCTGACCTTCGTGTCGGGCAGCTATCCGGCCAGTTGCTCGGCTGTCCAGCCGGCCACGACCAATCCGTTGCGCGGTGCATACATCGAATGCCCGGTGGGTGACCTGGTGGCCGGTGACGGAGGCAGCTTCAACGTCACCTTCACGGTGCCGGCAAATGCCGAAACCAACCAGACGAATGCCGCGCTGGCGGTCATCAACAACGGTGACTACGACATTCGCGCCAATACGGTCAGCCCGTTCATCGGCCCGCTGGTCAAGACCAACATCGTCGGCGCCGCCACCTCCCTGGTGGACATGGGCATCACTGTCGGCAATGGCGGCGTGCCGTCCTACCTGCAGGGCAATCCGGTCGCCTACACGGTCACCGTCACCAACAACGGCCCGATCGACGTCAATGGTGCGGCCGTCACCCAGATACTGACGGGCGTGAGCGGCACGGCAGCCTGGACCTGTGCCCCGGCCCCTGGCAGCACGGCCACCTGCGGCGCGGCTAGCGGGACCGGCCCCATCTCGACCACCGGCAGCCTGCCCGTAGGCCAGAGCCTGGTCTATACCGTCACCGGCATCACCGCCACGGCGGCAGGCACGCCCGTGGTGACCGTCGTCAACGTGGCTCCGCCCGCCGGCATGTCCGACAGCGTGGCGGCCAACAACACCGATGGCCTGAGCACCCCGGTCAGCGACCAGCAGCACACGCTCACGGTCAACACCACGGGCGCGGGTACCGGCAAGGTCACGGCGGTGCCCGGCACGCTCGCATGCGCCTCACCGGGCGGCACGGCTTGCCGCGCCCAGCTTCTGGGCAGGGACCAGGAGGCGTACCTGAGCGCGGTCGCCGATTCCGGTTCCATCTTCAAGCACTGGATCACGCCCGGCGATTGCACGTCCGTCGGTGGCGACCAGTGCCACGTGAGGATGGGCACGCAGGACCTCTCCGTCACCGCGGTCTTTGCCAAAGTCTGGATGGTCACGCCCTCCATCGTCGGCGGCAGCATGACCCCCGTTACCCCACAGGTGGTGGAGGAAGGCCAAGGCACCAGCTTCAGCATCACCCCCGGTACACCCGGCCAGGTGCCGGTCATCAGCACGCCGACCGGAGCAAATACCTGCCCTGGCACGCTGACCGGCCCCAGCGGCGGCAACTACACCTGGAGCGTCAGCCCGGTGACGGAGGACTGTGCGTTCCATGTGACGTTCGTGACCCCCGATCCCAAGCTCACCGTCACCAAGAGCGAATCGTCGAGCGGGCCATACACGCAGGGCGACGTGATCGACTACGCCTTCCTGGTGAAGAACACAGGCAACGTTGCGTTGACCGGCATTTTGGTGAACGACGCGCGGCTGGATGCGGCGGCGAACTGCCCCGTGACCACGCTGGCCCCGGATGCGGAAACCACCTGCACCGGCAGCCACACGGTGACGGCCGCGGAAGTGGCTGTCGGCCTGGTGCATAACAGCGCCACCGCGACGGGTACGCCTCCCACGGGTGCCGCCGTGGACAGTCCGCCGAGCGAGGTGGACATCGAAACCGCGCAGAACCCGGGGCTGACCATCGTCAAGTCGGTGACCTCGGCCGGTCCATACGCCGTGGGCGACGTGATCGACTACCAGTTCGTGGTGACGAATACGGGCGACGTGAACCTGAGCGGCATCGTGGTGCACGATGCGCAGCTGGACGCGGCCGCCGTCTGTGCGGCCACGGCGCTGGCGCCGACGGCTTCGACCACCTGCACGGGCAGCCACACAGTGACCGCGGCGGAAGTGGCGGTCGGCAACGTGCACAACAGTGCGACGGCCAGTGGTACGCCGCCGGCGACGCCGGGCAATCCGACGCCGACGCCGGTGGATACGCCGACACCGAGCGAGGTGGACACGCCGACCGTACAGAACCCGGGGCTGACCATCGTCAAGTCGGTGACCTCGGCCGGTCCATACACCGTGGGCGACGTGATCGACTACCAGTTCGTGGTGACGAATACGGGCGACGTG
The DNA here is from genome assembly GCF_000972865.1 of Pseudoxanthomonas suwonensis. Classification (NCBI taxonomy): domain Bacteria; kingdom Pseudomonadati; phylum Pseudomonadota; class Gammaproteobacteria; order Lysobacterales; family Lysobacteraceae; genus Pseudoxanthomonas; species Pseudoxanthomonas suwonensis. The sequence goes on along the minus strand of NZ_CP011144.1, from coordinate 1,100,847 downwards.
AACCTGAGCGGCATCGTGGTGCACGATGGGCAGCTGGACGCGGCCGCCGTCTGTGCGGCCACGACGCTGGCACCCACGGCTTCGACCACCTGCACCGGCAGCCACACGGTCACGGCCGCGGATGTGGACGCGGGCAACGTGCACAACAGCGCCACGGCCAGTGGTACGCCGCCGGTGACGCCGGGCAATCCGACGCCGACGCCGGTGGACACGCCGACGCCTGGCGAAGTGGATACGCCGATCGCGCAGGCGCCGTCGCTGACGATCGCCAAGAGCGTGACCTCGACCGGTCCGTATACGGCAGGCAGCACGATCGCCTATGCGTTCCTGGTGACCAACACCGGCGACGTCACCCTGAGCAATGTGGCGGTGACCGACCCGTTGCCGGGCCTGAGCGCGGTCGCCTGTCCGGCGACGACGCTGGCGCCAAGCGCGGACATGACCTGCACGGCGAGCTACACGGTGACGGCCGCGGATGTGGACGCGGGCAACGTGCACAACAGCGTCACGGCCCAGGGCACGCCGCCGGTGACGCCGGGCAATCCGACGCCGACGCCGGTGGACACGCCGACGCCGAGCGAAGTGAACACGCCGATCGCACAGGCCCCTGGCCTGAGCATCGGCAAGAGCGTGACCTCGGCCGGCCCTTATACGGCAGGCAGCACGATCAGCTATGCGTTCCTGGTGACCAACACCGGTGACGTCACCCTGAGCGATGTGGCGGTGACCGATCCGTTGCCGGGCCTGAGCGCGGTCGCCTGTCCGGCGACGACGCTGGCGTCGGGCGCGGACATGACCTGTACGGCGAGCTACACGGTGACGGCCGCCGACGTGGAAGCGGGCAACGTGCACAACAGCGCGATGGCCCGCGGCACGCCGCCGGCGACGCCGACCAACCCGGCCCCGGCGCCGATCAACACGCCGACGCCGAGCGAAGTGGATACACCGATCGCGCAGGCCCCTGGCCTGAGCATCGCCAAGAGCGTGACCTCGACCGGCCCTTATACGGCAGGCAGCACCATCGCCTACGCGTTCCTGGTGACCAACACTGGCGACGTGACCCTGAGCGATGTGGCGGTGACCGACCCGTTGCCGGGCCTGAGCGCTGTCACCTGTCCGGCGACGACGCTGGCGCCGGGCACAGGCATGACCTGCACGGCGAGCTACACGGTGACGGCCGCCGACGTGGAAGCGGGCAACGTGCACAACAGCGCGATGGCCCGCGGCACGCCGCCGGTGACGACAGCCAACCCGACCCCCACGCCGATCAATGCCCCGACACCGGGCCAGGTGGATACACCGATTGCCCAAGCCCCCGGCCTGAGCATCGGCAAGAGCGTAACCTCGACCAGCCCCTACGCGCAGGGCAGCACGATCGCCTACGCGTTCCTGGTGACCAACACTGGCGACGTGACCCTGAGCGATGTGGCGGTGACCGACCCGTTGCCGGGCCTGAGCGCTGTCACCTGTCCGGCGACGACGCTGGCGCCGGGCACAGGCATGACCTGTACGGCGAGCTACACGGTGACGGCCGCGGATGTGGATGCGGGCAACGTGCACAACAGTGCCACGGCCAGTGGTACGCCGCCGGCGACCCCGGGCAATCCGACCCCGTCGCCGGTGCCGACGCCCACGCCGGGTGACGTGGATACGCCGATCACCCAGCTGCCGGGCCTGACGGTAGTGAAGACGGCGGTGGAAGGCAGCCATGGCGTGGGCGACGCGATCGCCTACCGGTTCGTGGTGACGAACACCGGCAACGTGACGCTCAGCGACATCCAGGTGAACGATGCGCTGCTGGACGCGCCGGCAGCATGCCCGGTGACGATGCTGGCCGCGGCCGCGTCGACGACCTGCACGGGCGCCTACACCGTGACGCAGGCCGACGTGGATGTGGGCAGCGTGCACAACGTGGCCACTGCCACGGCGACGCCGCCCGGCGCATCCGCCCAGCCGATCAGCAGCGAACCGGCCGAGGTGACCACGCCCATCGCGCAGCACCCGGCCATCGTCACCGCCAAGACGGCGGTGCTGAGCGTGGACGGCGCCACGCCCGGCATGGCCAACATCGGCGACGTGATCACCTATGCGGTGACGGCGACCAATACCGGCAACGTGACCCTGGCCGATGTGGCGGTCGAGGACACCCTGGACGGCTACGCGCCGACCCTGCTGGCCTGCGTGCCGACCACGCTGGCGCCCGGCGAGACGGCGACCTGCGCCAGCTACGACCACACGGTGACGGTGGCCGACGCCAACCGCGCCGGCGGCAGCCTGGACAACAGGGTGGAGGCGAGCGCGACCGCGCTGATGGGCGGCAGCGTGTCGTTCACCGTGACCGCGCAGGGCAACGCGATGATGGCGGTCGAGCCGGATCCGATGCAGCTGCGGATGGTCAAGACCGCCAGCCCGCGCGACGTGAAGGTCGGCGACCTGGTGCGCTACACGCTGTCGATCCAGAACACCGGCACCACACCGCTGGTCAATGGCGTCATCGTCGACACCCCGCCGGCCGGCTTCAGCTACGTCGAAGGTTCGCTGGTGGTGCGGGATGCGGACAATGCCGGCCGCCTGGTCAACCAGCATCCGCTCGACATCGACCAGATCGACATCCCGGCCGGCCACACCGCGACGGTGGCCTACCTGCTGCGCGTGGGCGCGGGCGTCCGCCCGGGCATCCACAGCAACAGCGCGCTGGTGCGCGACAGCGGAGAGCCGGCCTCGAACGTGGCCACGGCCGACGTGCAGTTGACCGGCGATCCGATGCTGGACGAGTCGCTGATCCTGGGTACGGTGTTCGACGACCGCGACGGCGATGGCTGGCAGGACAGCGCGGCGCTGAGTGGCGTGCGGGTGCAGGGCGGCTTCGCTCCGGGCGCGTATGTCGCCAACTCGACCACGGTGGATCGCGGCAATGGCCCGCAGCCGGAGGCGGACGCCAGTTCGCCGCTGCTGCATGGCATCGCCATCGGTGCCATCGCCGGACGCGAATCGGATGCCGATCCGGCTGTGGCCCATCGCGTGGTGGTAAGCCAGACGCTGGCCTCGCTGGACTTCACCGATGGCTTCGTGCTGACCAGCGACGAAGGCGTGAGCGTGCGCATGGACGCCGCCGGCGGCACCACGGTGGAACGCACCGGCAAGGCCGCCAAGGGCCTGACCGCTGCGGCGCCTAGCGTGGCCCGCAGGATCAGCCGGATGGCGGACGGCTACCGCGTGGACTACGTCATCCGGAACGAGGGTGTCGATGAGCGCGGCATCCCGGGTGTGCGCATCGCTTCGCTGGAAGGCCTGCTGGTGGAAACCGACCAGTTCGGCCGCTACCACCTGGCCGGCATCGAAGGAGGGCGCTGGGAGCGGGGCCGCAACTTCATGCTGAAGGTCGATCCGGCCACGCTGCCGCCGGGCAGTGCGCTCACCACCGACAACCCGCAGTTGCGCCGGGTGACGCCGGGCTTGCCGGTGCGCTTCGACTTCGGCGTGAAGTTGCCGCCAGGCGTGGCTGACGAGGGGCGCCAGGAGGTGGAGCTGGAGCTGGGTGAGGTGATGTTCGACCCGGGCAGCGCCGCGTTGCGCGCACCGTACCTGCCCGTCATCGAGCAGATGGCCGCGCAGGTGCGCCAGCACGGTGCCGGCGAAGTGGTGATATCGGCCAACGGCGGTTCCCAGGCGCTGGCCTACGACCGCGCCAAGGCGGTGCGCGAAGCGCTGCTGGCGGCCCTGGATCCTGAACTGGCGCAGGCCGTGACGGTCAGCTTGCGCACCGACCTGGCCGATCCGCGCAGCACCCTGCTGTCGCTGGGCCAGTCGCCGCTGCTGGGCACGGTGCTGTTCGATACCGACAAGTCCGCGATCAAGCCCGAGTTCGCCCCGGTGATCGAGAGGATCGCCGCCGATATCGAGAGGCTGGGCGGCGGCACGGTCGGCGTGGTTGGCCATGCCGACCGCCGTGGCTCCGATGCCTACAACCTGGCGCTGGGCCTGCGTCGCGCCAACGCGGTCCATGAGGCCATCGCCAGCCTGTTGAGCGCGGAGGCGCGAAGCCGGTTGCGGGTGGAGGTGGACGACGACCCGACAGCTCCCGTTGGCCCGCAGAGCCATCAGGGGGAGCAGTGATGAAGACGACGATGAAGATGAAAGCGCTGGACTGCGCCCTGATTGGCATCCTGTCCGCCCTGGTCATGCAAGCGGCCGTTGCGCAGGAGCAGACTGCCGATGCCGCCGGCGTCGACTGCACCAGCGCAGGCTGCGTGGCCGCGCAGGGCGAGCTGCTGATGCAGGTGCGCACGCGCGGCAAACGGCAACCGCAGACCGTGGAAGCGCCGGAAACGACGCAGGCACTGCAGTCCGATCGCCGGGTGACGGTGGAAGCCGTGCAGCCGGGCAAGGCCGTGGCGGTTGGCAAGTGGTCGGTGCAGATGCCGGGCGGCGGGGTGGTGTGGGCCACCGAGGATCCCAACCTGGGCCAGCCGCAGCTGGATGTCTCGGCCACCTCGCTGGTCGCGTTCGACGGCAGCCGCATCACTAGGCCGGTACGCTTCTTCAGTTACAGCAACTACAGTGCGTTCATCGAACGAGCCGAGGTGCGGGTGTTCCGCGCCAACGACAGTGATCTGGTTGCGCCACTGGCCACGATCCCGCTGCCGGTGGCGGCGGTGGCCGACGTCGAGTGGGATGGCGTGCTACCGGCCGATGCCAGGGTGCGCGCGGGCGACGAGCTGCTTTACGTCGTGCGCGCCTGGGGCGCGGATGGCGCGTTCGACGAAACCTGGCCGCGCCGCATGCAGCTGGTAGCGCCGGACGAAGCCCAGCGTGGCGGCCAGGCCCTGCGCAGCGCCACCGAGCGCAAGCTGGGCCAGAGCTTGGGCAGCGACGAGGCCGAAGCGCGCAGCCTGGTCGACGACGTGTTCGACGGCAACGGCCTGCGCGTGCAGAACATCCCGGTCTACGGCTCGCGCATCCGCATCCAGGGGCACAACCTGCCGGACAACGCCAGTGTCCGCATCAACGGGCGCAGCTTCCCGCTGGACACCGAGCGCAAGCTGGTCGCCGAGTTCCTGGAGCCGGTGGGGCAGCATCGCTTCGAGATCGAGATGAACGGCCACGGCCTGTCCGCGCCGGTCACGCGCACGCTGGATGTCGATGTCAGCGGCAAGTACATGTTCGCGATGGCGTTGGCGGATTTCACCCTGTCCGGCAACAGCGTATCCGGCTCCATCGAGCCGCTGGCGGGCGACGACCATTTCGAGAGGGACTTGGTGGTCGATGGCCGCCTGGCCTTCTACCTGAAGGGCAAGGTGCGCGGCAAGTATCTGGTCACCGCGCAGGCCGACACCCAGGAGCGCGAGGTCGGCAACCTGTTCAGCGGGTTCTGGAAAGCCGATCCGCAGGACATATTCCGCCGTCTCGACCCCGACCGGTACTACCCGGTCTATGGCGACGATTCCAGCACCTACCGCGACATCGACACGATGGGGCGCCTGTACGTGCGGGTGGATTGGGACAAGAGCCAGGCGTTGTGGGGCAACTTCAACACCGGCGTCACCGGCACCGAGTACGGCCAGTACTCGCGCTCGCTGTACGGCGGCGCGCTGGGCTGGCGCAGCCGGCGCAGCACCGTGCTGGGCGAGGCGGGCAGCCAGCTGAAGGTGTTCGGCTCGGAGGCGCAGACCGCGCCCGGCCACAGCGAATTCCTGGGCACCGGCGGCAGCCTGTACTACCTCAGGCACACCGACGTGTTGCCGGGTTCGGAACGCGTGGTGCTGGAAGTGCGCGACCCGACCACCGGACGTACCGAGCAGCGCGTCGACCTGGTCGAAGGCGCCGACTATGAAATCGACGCCATGCAGGGCCGCATCCTGCTGACCCGCCCGCTGGCGGTGGTGACCCGCGAGAACGTGCCTTCGCTGACCCGTGACATGCCGCTCGACGGCCTGTCGCAGGTGTTGCTGGTGGACTACGAGTACGTGCCGCAGGGCTTCGACGCCGACGACGTGGCCGCCGGCGTGCGTGGCAAGCACTGGTTCGGCGACCATGTCGCCATCGGCGGTACCTATGTCGACGAGAACCGGGCCGGCGACGACTACACCCTGGCCGGAGCGGACCTCACCCTGCAGGCGGGGAACGGCACCTACCTCAAGCTCGAGCACAGCCGCACCGAGTCCACCAGCGCGCCGGTGTTCTTCTCCAGCAATGGCGGCCTGAGCTTCACCCGCATCAATCCGGTGTCGGCCGCGCGCAAGGGCGATGCCCGCGCGGTGGAGGCGCGCGCCAACTTCAGGGAGCAGGGCTGGACCGAGCTGGACTGGTCGGCGGGCGCCTGGTGGCGGCAGGTCGATGCCGGTTTCTCCGTGTCGCGTTTCGACATCGGCCAGGACGTCGAGGAGTACGGCGCGGAAGTGCTGGGCCAGTTCTCGCCCGGCTTCAATCTCTACACCCGCTACAGCCGTACCGAGCGCGGGCCCGAAGCGCTGACCCAGGCCCAGGCCACCGCGGAATGGCGGGTGAGCGATTTCTCCACCCTCGGCGCCGAACTTCGCCGGGTCGAGGAGCAGCGCGCCAGCGGCGCCGCCGCGGGGGTGTTGGCCGCCCTGCAGTACAAGCAGCGCTTCGGTTCCAGCGTGGAACTGTATGGCACCGCGCAGAAGACGTTGGATGACGACGGCGGACGCTATGCCGACAACGACGCGGTCACCGCGGGCGGCAAGTACCTGTTCGGCAACCTGTCCAGCGTGGGTGCGGAAGCCACGCACGGCGATCGCGGCGACGCGGCCCAGGTCAACGCCGAGTACCGGCTGGGCACGGAGCATTCGATCTATACGGCCTACACCCACAGCACCGACCGCAGCCCGTACGACCCGCTTTTCAACAACCGTGCCGACGGAGGCTGGACCATCGGCCAGCGCTGGCGGCTGTCCAACCAGGTCAACCTGTACAACGAGAGCCAGTGGCTGAAATCCCCCAGCGAATCCGGGCTGGCGCGTACCTTCGGCATGGATTTCTACCCGGCCCTGGGCTGGAACATGGGCTTCACCTTGCAACAGGCCGAGCTGGACACGACAGTGGGAGGCGTGGATCGCGAGGCGGTCAGCGTCAATGGCGGCCGCACCTCCAACGCCACCCAGTGGCAGAGCAAGCTGGAATGGCGGCGCGACACCGGCGCCGAACGGCGCGAGCAATGGGTGAGCAGCAACCGCCTGGCCCACAAGCTCAGCGAGAGCTTCCGCATCGCCGGGCGGCTCAACTATTCGCGCACCCGTGACGAGTTGCTGGCCGCCGCGGGCGCGAAGTTCGTGGAGGGCAATCTCGGTTTCGCCTGGCGTCCGTGGGACGGCACCCGCTGGGCGATGTTCGGCCGCTACACCTACCTGTACGACGTGTCCGCGTTGTCACAGGAGGGCGTCAACGTGGCCGACTACGACCAGCGCAGCCAGGTGCTGTCGATGGAGGGCGTGTTCAAGGCCGACGACCGCTGGGAGCTCGCCGCCAAGCTGGCGCGACGCGAAGGCGAGGTGCGCATGGGCCGATTGGTGGGCGCGTGGGCGGATTCCGCCACCACCTTTGCCGCCGGCCAGGTGCGTTACGACATCGGCGGGCAATGGCATGCGCTCGGCGAGTACCGCTGGCTGGACGTGGACGACGGCGGCGCCAAGTCCGGCTTCCTGGCGGGCGTGGATCGCGACCTGGGCCGCAACTTCCGGGTGGGCGTCGGCTACAACTTCACCCGTTTCAGCGACGACCTCACCAACTTCGACTACGACCACCAGGGCTTCTTCCTCAACGTGGTCGGGCGGTACTGATCGCCTGACCGCCGCTTGGCGGGAGGCACCGGCGGGTGCCTCGACGCCCGACGGCATCGTCGTGCAGAGGCGCCTCGCCTGTGCGAGGCGCTGCCGCCGGGTCGGTGTTCAGCCACCGCCCAGGGCGTGCACGATCTCGACCACGTCGCCGGCATGCAGTTCGCGGCCGGCGTGCGCTCCGCGCGGCACGATCTCGCCGTTCACCTCGACCGCGACCCGGCGCCCGGCCAGACCTTCGGCTTGCAGCAGCCCCGTCACCGTCGTGCCGGCCTGGAGGGTGCGCGGCTCCCCGTTCAATGCGATGTCCATGCGCGCATTGTCGCACCGGAGGCTTCGCCGCGACCGCGGCCGCTTGCCGCAGCGCAGCGTGAACGCGGATCGGTATGGGCGGACCATGGCAACCATGCGTAGCCGTACGTCCGGCGCAGTCTGGCCAGATGGCCCCGAAAGCCACCCCAAAGGAGATTCAATGTCCGCTCCCCGCCCACTCCGCTCGACTCTCGCCGTTGCCCTGGCCCTCGCGGCCGCTCCGGCCCTTGCGGGGGAGTTCAAAGGCGCCGTGTTCTTCGGCGACAGCCTCACTGACTCGGGCCACTTCCAGAACCAGTTGCCGCCGGCGGTGCGCCCGATCACCGGCAAGTTCACCACCAACCCGGCCTGGGTCTGGGCCGAGTACGTGGCCGAGCGCTACGACGGCGACGGCCGCACCGCCAACCAGGGGGGCGACAACTACGCCCAGGGCGGCTCGCGGGTGACGGTGCAGAACGGCGCGGCCGAATCGACCGTGGCCCAGGTCGGCCGCTACCTGGCGGCCAACGGCGGCAGGGCCGACCCGGGCACGCTGTACACGGTGTGGACCGGCGCCAACGATATCTTCGCGATCGCCGGCGCCGGCGCGCCGCCGCAGCAGACCATCGCCACCGCGGTCGGTGGCGTGGTCCAGATCGTCGGCACCCTGGACGCGGCCGGCGCGCGCTACATCCTGGTGCCGAGCCTGCCGGACATGGGCATCACCCCCAACGCGATCGCCGCCGGCCCGGCGGGGCAGGCGGCGCTGACCCAGCTGGCCACTACCTACAATGCCGCCATGTACGGCGCGCTGGCGCAGAACGGTTACCGGGTGATCCCGCTGGACACCTTCAGCATGCTGCGCGAAGTGGTGGCCAGCCCGGCCACCTATGGCCTGCGCAATGTCACCCAGACCGCCTGCCTGCCGCCGGACGGCAGTTCGCTGACCTGCAATCCGTCCTCGCTGGTGGCGCCGGACGCGGCCAGCACCTACCTGTTCGCCGACGGCGTGCATCCCAGCGCGGCCGCGCACGCGATCCTGGCCGACTATGCGATCTCGGTGCTGGAAGGTCCGCAGCTGATCGGGATCCTGCCGCACTCGGCCAGGATCGTCGGCCGCAGCCGCGCCGACCAGGTGGCCTTCCACCTGGCAGAGGCGCCGGAAGCGGCGGGCCTGCGCTGGTGGGGCGGGCTGCGCGGCGACTACCTGCGCCATGACCATGCCGACCTCTTCGACGGCCTGGCGCCGGCGGGCCTGTTCGGCCTGGACTGGGCCAGCGGCGACGGCCTGGTCGCCGGCGGCTTCCTCGGCTATGGCCGCCTGGATGCGGATTTCGGCGGCAACCGTGGCGACTTCCGCCAGGCCGACGCCACCTTCGGCGGCTTCCTCGGCTGGTACGGCGGGCGCAGCTGGGTCAACGCCCAGCTCAGCTACACCACGCTCGACTACGACGTGACCCGCGGCGTGCGCATGGGCCCGTCGATGCGCCGGCACGCCGGCTCGGCCGACGGCAGCAACACCGCCTTCGGCGTCAACGGCGGCTACGACTTCGGCGAAGGCGCGCTGCGCCACGGTCCGGTTGCCGGCCTGCTCTGGCAGACGATCGACGTGGACGGCTACAGCGAGGACAACCCGTCCTCCAGCGCGCTGGCCTACCCGGACCAGAGCCTGGACTCGCTGGTCGGCAGCCTCGGCTGGCAGGCCCGCTACGACGCGGGCGGCTGGCAGCCGTACCTGCGCGCGACCTGGGACCACGAGTTCGAGGACGCGCCGGCCGAGGCGTTCGCGCAGCTGCAGACCCTGCCGGGGATGGAGTACGCGGTGCCCGCGGCGCAGTTCGACGGCGACCACGGCACGCTGGTGCTGGGCGCACGCTTCGGCCTGTTCGGGCTGGAAGCCGACCTCGGCGCGCGCGCGACCGTCGGCCAGAAGGGCGGCAGCGACAGCGGCCTGTTCCTCACCCTCGGCGGCAGCTTCTGAGCCGCCCCACCGTGCGGATGCGCCGCGCCCGGCGCCTCCGCGCGGCGTTGCGCCGGTGCCCCGCCGGCGCATAGACTGCCGATCCCGCGCGGGTGTAGTTCAATGGTAGAACTGCAGCTTCCCAAGCTGCTAACGTGGGTTCGATTCCCATCACCCGCTCCATCCATCGCCTGACGCCGCGGAGCCGTTCCGCGGCGTTTCGCGTTCAAGGACTCCCCCGGCCGGTGACGCGCCGATGAAGCTGGCGATCCTCTCCCGCAACGCCTCGCTGTATTCCACCCGCCGGCTGGTCGAGGCCGCGCGCGCGCGCGGCCACAGCGTGCGCGTGCTCGACCCGCTGCGCTGCTACATGCGCATCGCGCCCGGCGGCTTCGCCATGCGCTACAAGGGTCGCCCGGTGGCCGGCTACGACGTGGTGATCCCCAGGATCGGCGCGTCGATCACCCGCTACGCCACCGCGGTGCTGCGCCAGTTCGAACTGATGGGCTGCTACACCCCCAACCCGTCCGACGCGATCCTGCGCGCGCGCGACAAGCTGCGCAGCCACCAGTTGCTGGCCGCGCAGGGTATTGGATTGCCGACCACCGTGTTCGGCGACAACCCGGACGACACCGCCGACCTGCTCTCGCTGCTCGGCCCGCCACCGCACGTGGTCAAGCTCAACGAGGGCACCCAGGGCGCCGGGGTGATGCTGACCGAGAAGGCATCGGCCTCGCGCGCGGTGGTCGAGACCCTGCGCGGGTTGTACGCCAGCTTCCTGGTCCAGGAGTTCGTGGCCGAGGCCGGCGGCGCGGACCTGCGCTGCTTCGTGGTCGGCGACCGGGTGGTGGCGGCGATGCGGCGGCAGGCGGCCGAGGGCGAGTTCCGCTCCAACCTGCACCGCGGCGGCGAGGGCTTCGCGGCCGAGGCCAGCGCCGAGGAGCAGGCGGTGGCGGTACGTTCGGCGCAGGCGCTGGGCCTGGGCGTGGCCGGCGTGGACCTGATCCGCTCGGCGCGCGGCCCGCTGGTGCTGGAGGTCAACTCGACGCCGGGGCTGGAAGGGGTCGAGGGGGTGTGCGGGGTGGACGTGGCCGGCGCCATTATCGACCACGTTTCCTTTCATAAAAACTATATAAATCAATAGGATGATTCGAGGCCCCGGACACCGGGCTGGATCCGGGCCCGCGGATTTAACACCCCTTTAATCGAATCGGGCTTACGCTCCGTCGGACCGCAGCTCCTTCGTCAGCCGGGGCCATCCTGCCCCGGTCGTCATACGAGATACGGTAATCGGGGCAATCCTTTGGCCCAGGCGGTCTCCCCAGCCTGGGCCTTTTTGTATCCGCGGCAGGCGTTTGCCCGGCTTCGGAACGACAGGCAGAATCGGGAGGCGGCACGCCCCGCGTGCCGTGAACTTCCCGCCATCCCACCACCCATGAGGTTCTGGATGTACAAGCTGGTCCTGGCTTCCCTTCTTGCCCTGGCGCCGCTCGCCGCAGGCGCCACCGTCCAGTCCGGTGGCAACGGTTTCTCCCCGGACAAGGGGCTGGACCTGAGCAGGTCGTTCGAGGCGCAGCGCCAGGCGATAGTCGGTGCGCTCGCCGACGGCAAGACCTACAGCGAGATTTCCGCAGCCGACCGGCAACAGGTGGCCGCTTCGCTGGACCGTATTTCCAGCCTCCTGGGGGACGCGCAGTCGGCCGACCAGCTGTCAGAAGCGGCCAAGGTGGAAGTATTCAACGAGCAGGAAAGGATCAATACCCTGCTGACCCGGGCGCACGAGGACAGCCGCCTGGTCTGCATCCGCGAGAAGCGGGTCGGGTCGCACCGCCCCACCAATAACTGCATGACTGTGGCCGAGCGCCGGCGGATGCGTGAACAGACGCTCGACGCGCTGCAGAGCAAGCGTGGCTACGGCCTGCCGCAGGCCAACTAAGAGGAAACCCGTGCGCATCCTCGTCATCGAAGACAACAGCGACATCGCCGCCAACCTCGGCGACTACCTCGAGGATCGCGGCCACACCGTGGACTTCGCCGCCGACGGCGTGACCGGGCTGCACCTGGCCGTGGTCCACGACTTCGATGCGATCGTGCTCGACCTGAACCTGCCGGGCATGGATGGGATCGAGGTCTGCCGCAAGCTGCGCAACGAGGCGCGCAAGCAGACCCCGGTGCTGATGCTCACCGCGCGCGACAGCCTGGAGAACAAGCTGGCCGGCTTCGACTCCGGCGCCGACGACTACCTGATCAAGCCGTTCGCGCTGCAGGAGGTCGAGGTCCGGCTCAACGCGCTGTCGCGGCGCGGCAAGGGCGTGCAGACCCGGGTGCTCAACACCGGCGACCTGGAATACAACCTGGACACGCTCGAGGTCCGCCGCGAGGGCCGGCTGCTGCAGCTCAACCCGACCGCGCTGAAGATCCTGCAGGCGCTGATGGAAGCCTCCCCGGCGGTGGTTACCCGCCAGGAACTGGAAACCCGGGTCTGGGGCGAGGAGCTGCCGGATTCGGATTCGCTGCGCGTGCATATCCACGGCCTGCGCGCCGTGGTCGACAAGCCGTTCCCCGTCCCCTACATCCAGACCCGGCATGGCATCGGCTACCGCATCGCGGCTCCCGATGGCGGCACCTGACGGCGCCGCACCGGTCCCGCGCGGGCACAGGCGTTTCCGCCGGCGGCTGCGCACCCGCATCATCCTCTCGTTCCTGCTGCTGGGCACCGGCCTGACGGCGCTGTTCGCGTTCCTGACCGACTACGCGCGCCAGCGCGTGGAGAGCCAGCTGGTCGAGGACGTGATGAACAAGAACATCGACGAGTACGCGCGTCGGTTCTACCTGGACCCAGGTAACGCCAGGCCGGAGCTGCCGGTGCAGCAGATGTACGGCCGGGTGGTCACCCGCGAGGGCTTCGAGCAGCTGCGCCGCGACGAACCGGACTGGTATGAGTTGCCCGACGGCATCCACAGCATCAGCGGACGCGACGAGGTCGGGCAGCCGTTCGCCTACAAGCTGGCGGTGCGCAAGACCCCCGACGAGTGGTTCTTCCTCGCCTACGACATGACCCAGACCATGCGCGGCGAGGTCCAGCTCAAGCGCGCGCTGTTCGTCTCGATCCTGCTGTTCAGCGCGCTGTCGCTGGTGATCGGCTGGTGGTCGGCGGCGCGGGTGATGCGGCCGGTGACCGAACTGGCCGCGCGCCTGCGCGCCTACCGCGGCAGCAGCCATCCGCGGCGGCTGGCGGCGCATTTCCCGGAGGACGAGGTCGGCCAGCTGGCCGAGGCACTGGACGACTACGCCCTGCGCCTGACCGAAGTGGTCCAGCGCGACCGCGAGTTCAACGCCGACGTCAGCCACGAGCTGCGCACGCCGCTGGCGGTGATCAAGGGCGCGGTGGAACTGCTGCTGTCGCGCCCGGACCTGGACGAGCGCACCCGCGCGCGCCTGCAGCGCATCCAGCGCGCCGAGCAGCAGTGCAGCGACCTGATCGGCTCGCTGCTGCTGCTGTCGCGCAACGAGCGCGGCCAGGGCAGCAGCGACGTGGCCAAGGTCGCCGAGCAGCTGCTGGACTCGCACCGTGCCCAGCTCGGCGGCAAGCCGCTGGAATTGCGCATGGAGGGCGAGCAGGGCCTGGTGATCGAGGCGCCGGAGGCGGCGCTGTCGGTGGCTCTGGGCAACCTGGTCGGCAACGCGGTCAAGTACACCCCGCAGGGTGAGATCGTGGTGCGCCTGCTGCCCAACGGGGTCGAGGTGGTCGACACCGGCCCCGGCCTGAGCGAGGAGGACGCCGCGCGCCTGTTCCAGCGCGGCTACCGCGGGACCCATGCCGGGCATTCGCAGGGCGCCGGCATCGGCCTGTCGATCGTGGGCCGGCTATGCGACCTGTACGGCTGGGACGTCAGCGTCCAGCCGCGCCATGACGGCGAACACGGGGTGGTGGCGATGCTGTCGTTCGGCGGCGCGATCCCGGCCGACGTTGAAACGGACGGCACCGAAGCCTGAAGCCGTGTTTCGCGTGGGCGCTGCCGTGGTTTCCTGTTGCAGGAGCCGGCATGGCGGCTCGGGTGTCTGAGGCGTGGGGGCGTCGCCTGTGCCGACGGCGTCGGGTCGCCGGCTGAACCCGGCTCCTACAACAGCCACAGCGCGGCCGCTCTCCTGTAGGAGCTGACTTCAGTCGGCGACACGGGCGTTGGAACCACGGGGGCGTCGCCTGTGCCGATGGCGTCGGGTCGCCGGCTGAACCCGGCCCCTGCAACAGCCACAGCGCGGCCGCTCTTCTGTAGGAGCTGACTTCAGTCGGCGACACGGGCGTCGGAACCACGGGGGCGTCGCCTGTGCCGACGGCGTCGTGTCGCCGGCTGAACCCGGCTCCTACATCAGCCACAGCGCGGCCGCTCTTCTGTAGGAGCTGACTTCAGTCGACGACACGGGCGTCGGGACCACGAGGGCGTTGCCTGTGCCGAGGGCGTCGCGTCGCCGGCTGAACCCGGCTCCTACAACAGCCGTGGCGCGGCCGCTCTTCTGTAGGAGCTGACTTCAGTCGGCGACACGGGCGTCGGAACCACGAGGGCGTCGCCTGTGCCGACGGCGTCGTGTCGCCGGCTGAACCCGGCTCCTACAACAGCCACAGCGCGGCCGCTCTTCTGTAGGAGCTGACTTCAGTCGGCGACACGGGCGTCGGGACCACGAAGGCGTCGCCTGTGCCGACGGCGTCGTGTCGCCGGCTGAACCCGGCTCCTGCACACGGGGTCCGGCCAGCGCCCGCTTTCTATGCGCAGCGGCAGTGCCGTGGCTTCAGATGTACTCCAGCCAGCCGCGCGTGTCCGGCGTGCTGCCGTCGAACAGGCCGAAGAACAGCTCCTGCACACGCCGCGTCACCGGCCCGGGCGCGCCGTCGCCGACCGGCTTGCCGTCGACCGAGCGCAGCGGGGTGATCTCGGCGGCGGTGCCGCACATCAGCAGCTCGTCGCACAGGTACAGGTACTCGCGCGGGAGGTCGCGCTCGATCACTTCGATGCCGGCGTCGCGGGCGAGCTTGATGATCGAGTCGCGTGTGATACCGGCCAGGATCGAGGCGCTGGCCGGCGTGGTGTGCAGCGCGCCGTCGAAGACCAGGAACAGGTTCTCGCCGGCGCCTTCGCTGAGCAGCCCGGTCGAGGCCAGCGCGATGCCTTCGCCATAGCCGTGCCGGCGCGCCTCGCGCGTGACCAGCTGCCCGGACAGGTAGTTGCCGCCGGCCTTGGCCCCGGCCGGCACGGTGTTGGGCGCGAACCGCTGCCAGCTGGAGACGCAGGCGTCGATGCCCTGTTCCAGCGCCTCGGCGCCGAGGTAACGGCCGAAGTCCAGCGCGGCCACCGCCACGTCGATCGGCGTCTCGGCGGCGATGCCGACGCTGCCCACGCCGCGGAACGCGACCGGGCGCAGGTAGGCGCTGCGCAGGCCGTTGGCCTTGACGATGTCGCGGCAGGCGGCGTTGATCTGCTCCAGCGTGTACGGGATCGCGATGTCGTAGATCTTCGCTGAATTGAACAGGCGCCGGTTGTGGTCGCTCAGGCGGAAGATCGCCGTGCCGTTCGGCGTGTCGTAGGCGCGGAGGCCCTCGAACACCGAGGAGCCGTAGTGGATCGCGTGCGCCATCACGTGGGTGGTGGCCTCGGCCCAGGGCTTGATCGCGCCGTTGTGCCAGATCTTCTCCGGGAACTGCATCGGCCTGCTCCGTGCGGGGACGGGGCCATTCTGCCGCAAGCGGTGGTGGCAGGCCGGTCCTGGGTGTGCAGGGGCGATCCATCGGTGACCCGACGCGCGTTGGCACAGGCGACACCCTTGTGTTTCCGACGCCCGTGTCGCCGACTGAAGTCAGCTCCTACAGAAAGCGCATTGGCGCTGCTGTTGTAGGAGCCGGGTTCAGCCGGCGACCCGACGTCGTTGGCACAGGCGACGCCCTCGTGATCCCGACGCCCGTGTCGCCGGCTGAACCCGGCTCCTACAAAGTGATCCAGAAGCAGCCGTAGTGGCGCCGCAGGCCGAACACCGTGCGCGTGGGCGTGGTGCCGCCGGCCAGGGTCTGTTCGATGCGCAGCGCCACCGGCCGCGGCCGGGCGGGTGCCGGTGGCGGTGCGGGCAGCGTGCCGGCGTCGGGGCCGGCATCGGCAACGGCATCCGCACCGTCGGCCGGAACGGCACTGCGCATCCGGCCGCTCCAGCTCGGCATCCAGGCGTCCGGTCCGGTAGGCGGCGGGCTGTCGTCCGCTGGCGCCGCGGCCATGGGGGCGGGCGCCGGGCCGGTCGCAGCGGCGACGCCCACGTCGCCGCCATAGACCGGCGCGATGTCCACCAGCGGCCGTTGCACGATGCCTTCGAGCCGGTCGAGCAGCCGCCCGGCGGAGGCATTGGACACGCCGCTCCAGTCGTAGACGCTGGCCAGCCGGTTGACGTCGCGGCCCTGGATCGCCGCGCCGATCTCGCCGACCAGCTGGCTGAGCAGGTGCGGGCAACCGCCGCGGAACAGCCGCGGGCCCTCGCCGGCGGCGGCAGGGGGCAGGCGTTCGACCGCGCCGATGTCGTCGCAGCGGCGGTCGGTGTAGACGGCGCGACCGTCCGGCCCGATGCAGCGCTGCACCGGCTGCGCGTGCGCCGAAGCGGGCAGGCTCACCAGCAGGGTTCCGGACAGGAGCAGCAGGAAGCGGCACATGCGGCCGCAGCCTAGCCGGAGCGGGCGGCCGCGAGAAGCGCCCCCGTCACAGCCTGGCCAGCACGGCCTCGGTCGGCTTGGCCAGGTTCAGGGTGTAGAAGTGCAGGCCGGGCGCGCCGCCCGCGACCAGCTGGCGGCACAGGTCGGCGACCACGTCGGCGCCGAACTCGCGCACCGCCGCCGCGTCGTCGCCGAAGGCCTGCATGCGCTTGCCGATCCAGCGCGGGATCTCCGCACCGCAGGCCTCGGAGAAGCGGCGCAGCTGGGCGAAATTGGAAATCGGCATGATCCCGGGCACGATCGGGATGTCCACGCCGAGCCGGCGCACGTCGTTGACGAAGCGGAAGTAGGCGTCGGCGTTGTAGAAGTACTGGGTGATCGCCGCGTCGGCGCCGGCCTCGACCTTGGCCTTGAAGTGGCGCAGGTCGGCCAGGGCGTCCTCGGCCTGGGGATGGGTCTCCGGGTAGGCGGCCACCTCGATGCGGAAGCGGTCGCCGTGCTCGGCGCGGATCAGTTCGACCAGCTCGGCGGCATAGCGCAGGTCACCGGGATGGCCCATGCCCGAGGGCAGGTCGCCGCGCAGGGCGACGATGCGGCGACAGCCGATCGCGCGGTAGAGCTTGAGCAGTTCGCGGATCTCCTCGCGGTTGCCGCCGACGCAGGACAGGTGCGGCGCGGCCTCGAAGCCATGGTGCTGGTTGAGGTGGCGCACCGTCTCGGAGGTGTAGCTCAGGGTCGAGCCGCCGGCGCCGAAGGTGCAGGACACGTAATCGGGGGCGTACGGCCTCAGCTTCGCTGCGGCACGGTCGAGCTGGGCGCGCTGCTCGTCGGTCTTGGGGGGGTAGAACTCGAAGCTGAGCGGGGTCATCGCGGCGGGTCGGGCGGACGGTGCCGGGATAATATCTCTTTATCGCGATGGATGTGAAGTTGGAGGCGCATATCCGGGCGTGGGCCCGGGCGGCGCCGGTCCGCCTGACCCCCGCGGTCGCGGGCATGATCCGGTCGTGGATCGTGGGCTGGTCGGAGTCTTGGGCGTGCGTGGCGCGCCCGCCCGCCGCTAGACTCGCCCGACGCCACGGCCCGCCTCCCGCATGTCGATCTTCCTCACCCCCTTCGCCCGTGCCCGCCTGTTCCCGCGGCAACCGCGCGGCAACACCATCCAGGACTGCACGCCGGATGAATTCGAGCGCTACCTCAACGAGCATGCGCCGCTGAAGGTGCTCGACGGCTATGCGCCGTTCTGCAAGCTGCACGTGCACCGCAACTGGACCGCCACCCGCTGCCTGACCGTGCCGGTCACCGACGCCAACCGGCACCGGCTGCGTTCCGCCTACGAGGCGCGCACGAAGCAGGAGTTGCCGGTGCTCGTGCGCTGGTTCGAGGGCGTGGAGCCGCCGGTCGCCGACTATCTGGTCGTCATCCTCTACAGCCGCGGGCAGCTGGCGGCGGAAGGCTCGCCGATCGAGGCCGACTGGGGCGTGGTCGGCTGCCTGTACACCGCGCTGCCGGAGGAGATCCCGATGGCGCCGGTCACCATGATGCGCAACGCGCTGGGCGTGGAGGAGGGTGGCTCGGGCGTGCCGCTGGACCGCGAGGCCTACCGGCGCAGCGTCGAGTTCTGGGAGAACAACGCCAACTGGCGGCCTTGACCCGGTCGCCGCGCCGCATGCGGTGCGGGCTCAGGATATTCCCGGGCCGGCCGATCTAGTCATGGTCTCCCGGTCCGCTGGGTGCCGCCCGGCGCGCATCGTCCACCAGGGGACACGCCACCGTCCGTCCACTCCCCTCCGAGCCGAATGAACATTTTCCCGCTCGTCCTTATGGCGATCCTCGCTGGCTGGGCCATTGCAGCCACCCTGCTGGCGGCCGGCCTGGGCAGGCGCCTGCGCCGCGAGCGTCAGGAGCATGCCGAGACCCAGGAACGCAACGCACGCTATCGCGCCGCCCTGCGCCGCCTGGAGGACAAGGCCGCCGCGGTCGCGGCCCGGTTCGATGCCCTGCAGCGCGAGCACGCCGAGCTCAGGCGGTCGCTCGAGGCCCGGGACCAGGCGCAGGCGGAGCGGCCGCTGCCGACGGTCGTGGTCGACAGCCTCGACATCTCCGGGGAGGTCGGCACGCTGTTCGAGCACGTCGCGCGCGTGGCGGTGGCGATCAGGCACTACAGCGCCTACACCCGCGGCCACCATGGCCCGGAGCCGAACAAGGCCCGCTACGACCTGCTCTGGCTCTCGGATTGCCTGCACGCCTTCGACCGGGTCGGGAAGGCGCTGGCCGCCGGCAGCCAGCGCGGGCTCGCCGCGGCCTGCGGGGAGCTGCTGTCCATGTACGACATGTACCTCAAGGACGGGTCTGGTTACGACAGCCGCGACACCTTCCGGCGGCTGGCCGAGCGCGTGCCGCTGGCCGGCGTGACCGACGCCATCCGCTCGATCGCGATGAAGACGGCGCCGGATCCGGAGGGTGCCGGGCACGCGCAGCCTCCGGACCGCGAAGCCGCACAGCCGGCGCCCGCCACCAGCGCAGGCTGAGCGGCACCCGGCCGTCGGCGGAAATCCGCGGCACGCGACAACCAGCCGCCTCCCGCATCTGCCGGCCGGAACAGGAACGGGCGCCCTTCGGCGCCCGTTCCGTTTCCCGCTTCGATGCCGGAACCGCTCAGTAGCGGTAGTGCTCCGGCTTGTACGGGCCGTCCACCGGCACGCCGAGGTAGTCGGCCTGTTCCTGCGTCAGCCTGGTCAGCTTGACCCCGATCTTCTCCAGGTGCAGGCGCGCCACTTCCTCGTCCAGCTTCTTCGGCAGGCGGTACACGGTCTTCTCGTACGCGTCCTTGTTCGCCCACAGGTCGATCTGGGCCAGGGTCTGGTTCGAGAACGAGTTGGACATCACGAAGCTGGGGTGGCCGGTGGCGCAGCCTAGGTTCACCAGCCGGCCCTCGGCCAGCAGGAAGATGCTGTTGCCATTGGCGAAGGTGAACTTGTCCACCTGCGGCTTGATGTTGGTCTTCACCGCGCCGGAGGCGTACAGCGCATCGACCTGGATCTCGTTGTCGAAGTGGCCGATGTTGCAGACGATGGCCTGGTCCTTCATCGCCTTCATGTGCTCAAGGGTGATGATGTCCTTGTTGCCGGTGGTGGTGACGTAGATGTCGCCCCGGCCCAGGGTGTCCTCGATGGGGGCGACCTCGAAGCCCTCCATCGCCGCCTGCAGCGCGCAGATCGGATCGATCTCGGTGACCACCACGCGGGCGCCGTAAGCGCGCAGCGAGTGCGCCGAGCCCTTGCCCACGTCGCCGTAGCCGCAGACCACGGCGACCTTGCCGGCCAGCATCACGTCCATCGCGCGCTTGAGGCCGTCGGCCAGCGACTCGCGGCAGCCGTACAGGTTGTCGAACTTGGACTTGGTCACCGAGTCGTTGACGTTGATCGCCGGGACCAGCAGGGTGCCGGCCTCGGCCAGCTGGTACAGGCGGTGCACGCCGGTGGTGGTCTCCTCGGACACGCCGCGCCAGTCGGCGACCACGCGGGCCCAGTAGCCCGGGCGCTCCTTGGCCACGCGCTTGAGCAGGTTCTTGATCACCT
Organism: Pseudoxanthomonas suwonensis; assembly: GCF_000972865.1. Classification (NCBI taxonomy): domain Bacteria; kingdom Pseudomonadati; phylum Pseudomonadota; class Gammaproteobacteria; order Lysobacterales; family Lysobacteraceae; genus Pseudoxanthomonas; species Pseudoxanthomonas suwonensis. The sequence goes on along the minus strand of NZ_CP011144.1, from coordinate 1,080,537 downwards.
GCTCCTCGTGGCTGCCCGAGGCGGTGTTCACCCAGTCGCTGCCGTTCTCCAGCTCGTAGCCCTTGTGGATCAGCAGGGTCACGTCGCCGCCGTCGTCCACCACCAGCTCCGGGCCGGTCAGGGTGCCGTCGGCCAGGGTGAAGGTCAGCGCGTCCAGGGTGCAGTCCCAGTACTCCTCCAGGGTCTCGCCCTTCCAGGCGAACACCGGGGTGCCGGTGGCGGCGATCGCGGCGGCGGCGTGGTCCTGGGTCGAGAAGATGTTGCACGAGGCCCAGCGCACGTCGGCGCCGACGTCCTTCAGGGTCTCGATCAGCACCGCGGTCTGGATGGTCATGTGCAGCGAGCCGGTCACGCGCACGCCATTGAGCGGTTGCGCGGCGGCGTACTTGCGGCGGATGGACATCAGGCCGGGCATCTCGTGCTCGGCGATGTCGATCTCCTTGCGGCCCCAGTCGGCCAGGGAGATGTCGGCGACCTTGTAGTCGCCAGGAGTGGACGTCAGGGTCTTGGCTACGGCGTTCATGCGTGTGCTCCGGGTCAATGGCGAGACGGGGTCTCGCTTTCGCCGGGCGCCGTTGTCGCTAGGGTGTGCCATGCCGAGCCTGGCCGTGGATCGGAAAGCTCCGCACCTCGGTGCGGGTTCCGGCGGAAGTCCCGCCCGGTCCACGGTCGCAGCGCCCCTCGGCGGGCGTCGCGCATTATATCGGGTCATCCGGATCAAAGGATGAATCGGGTCCGGCGTCGCTGCCGGCGGGACTTTCGTCACGGGTCGGTCGCCGGCGGGACGTGGTATCCAGACAGGTCGCCTCCGGGGAAGAAACCGACAATGCACGTATCCGTACCGATGCCCGCCGCTGCCGGCCGCCACGTCCGGCACCCGCAACGCCACCGTCGTCCGCGTCCCGGCGCCTGGACCACGCTGCCGCTGCTGGCCTGCGCCGCGCTGGCCTGGGCCGGGTGGCCGCAGGCCGCCGCTGCCCAGGCCGCAGCGGGCGCCGCCAGCTACCGCGAGCCGGTGCCGGAACTGCGCGCGATCGTCGACGCGCCGCGCGCGCCGCAGCTGACCCTGTCGCCGCGCCGCGACCTGGCCGCGCTGGTGCAGATGCCGGACCTGCCCGGGATCGACGTGGTCGCCCAGCCCGAGCTGAAGCTGGCCGGCCTGCGCTTCCACCCGCGCGTGCACGCGCCCAGCCAGTTCGTGTTCGGCAGCGACCTGTGGCTGATGGACGTGGCCAGCGGCGCCGAACGGCGCATCGCCGGGCTGCCGCAGCCGCTCGGCCTGGCCGGCGCCAGCTGGTCGCCCGACCAGCGCTGGCTGGCGTTCAACCGCATCGATCGCGCCAGCGGCGCCAACGAGTTGTGGCTGGTCGACGTGGCCGCCGGAAGCGCACGGCGCCTGGTCGCCCAACTCAACACCATCGCCGGTGGCGGCTACGGCTGGCTGCCCGACAGCCGTGGCCTGCTGGTGCGCCTGCAGGCCGCCAACCCGGGCCCGCTGCCGCCGCCGGACGCGGTGCCGACCGGTCCCAGCGTGCAGCAGACCGAAGCCGGTGCCGGCGTGCGTTCGGTGCGCACCTTCCAGGACCTGCTGCGCAACGAGAACGACGCGCTGACCCTGGAGCACTACCTGGTGTCGCAGCCGGCGCGGGTCGACCTGCAGGGCAAGGTTGTGCGCTTCGGCGCGCCGGCGCTGTACACGGCGACTTCGCCGTCGCCGGACGGCCGCTACGTGCTGGCGCAGCGGGTCGAGCGTCCGTTCTCGTACCTGGCGCCGCTGTCGCGCTTCCCGCGGGTGATCGAGGTGCTCGACGCTGCTTCCGGACGGGTCGCGCATACCATCGCCCGGTTGCCGCTGGTGGAAGGCCTGCCGACCGGTAACGATGCGGTGCCGACCGGAGTGCGTTCGGTTTCCTGGCGCAGCGACGCGCCCGCCACCCTGGTCTGGGCCGAGGCCCAGGACGGCGGCGACCCGGCGCGCGAGACGGTGGTGCGCGACGTGGTGTTCCTGCAGGCCGCGCCGTTCTCCGCCGCGCCGGCGAAGCTGGCCGAGCTGGGTTCGCGCTACCGCGGCGTCACCTGGGGCCGAGGCGACCTGGCGCTGCTGGACGAGTACTGGTGGAAGACGCGCCAGACCCGGACCTGGCGCATCCGCCCGGACCAGCCGGCGCAGGCGCCGCAGCTGCTGGTCGAGCGTTCGTTCGAGGACCGCTACGCCGATCCCGGCACCCCGGTCACCGTGAGCGACGCGGCCGGCCGCCAGCGCCTGCTCACCAGCGCCGACGGCGGCAGCCTGTTCCTGATCGGCGAGGGTGCCTCGCCCGAGGGCGACCGTCCGTTCGTCGACCGCTACGACCTGGCCACCGGCCAGGCCGAGCGCCTGTTCCACTCGCAGGCGCCGTACTACGAGGCGCCGCAGGCGCTGCTGGACGACAGCGGCCGGCGCCTGCTGACCACCCGCGAGTCACCGACCGAGCCGGCCAACTATTACCTGCGCGACGCCGCCGCGGCCGAGCCGCTGCGCGCGCTGACCCGCTTCCCGCATCCCACCCCGCAGCTGCGCGACGTGGGCAAGGAGCAGATCCGCTACAAGCGCGCCGACGGCGTGGAGCTGACCGGCACGCTGTACCTGCCGGCCGGCTACGACGCCGGGCGCGACGGCCCGCTGCCGGTGCTGATGTGGGCCTACCCGCAGGAGTTCAAGTCGGCGCAGGCGGCCAGCCAGGTCACCGACTCGCCGTACCGCTTCAACCGGATCAGCTACTGGGGGCCGTTGCCGTTCCTGGCCCGCGGCTTCGCCGTGCTCGATGATCCGTCGATGCCGATCGTGGGCGAGGGCGACGCCGAGCCGAACGACAGCTACATCGCCCAGCTCGGCGCCAGTGCGCAGGCGGCAGTGGACGAACTGGCCCGGCGTGGCGTCGGCGACCCGCAGCGGGTCGCGGTCGGCGGCCATTCCTACGGCGCGTTCATGACCGCCAACCTGCTGGCCCACACCCGCCTGTTCAAGGCCGGCATCGCCCGCAGCGGCGCCTACAACCGCACCCTGACCCCGTTCGGCTTCCAGTCCGAGGAGCGCAACTTCTGGCAGGCGCAGGAGACCTACCTGGCGATGTCGCCGTTCAACTACGCCGACCGGATCCAGGACGCGCTGCTGCTGATCCACGGCGAGCAGGACAACAACTCCGGCACCTTCCCGATCCAGAGCGAGCGCATGTTCGCGGCGGTCAAGGGCCTGGGCGGCAACGCGCGGCTGGTGATGCTGCCCAACGAGTCGCACGGCTACCGCGCCCGCGAGTCGATCCTGCACATGCTGGCGGAGACCGACGACTGGCTGCAGCAGCACGTGCGCGGCGCCGCACCGGAGCGCGCGCAGGCCGCGAATTGAGGCCGTGCCCGGCGCCCTTCGGGGCGCCGGGTTTCCGTGGCCGTGTGTTGTGGTTCTTCGCCGATCCGAGGGGACAGGGCCGCGCCCTGATGGCAACGGCAACGGCAAGAGCGATTGGCGTGGTCGGCTTCGGGCTGAGCCGCGGCAGGCCGGGTGTGTTGCGGTCGTCTCGGCGGCACATCCGTGTGCCGACTCGCCGACGCGGCCATCCCTGGCCGCTGCCGCAACACACCCGGCCTGCCACGTCTTCGGGCGCTTCCAGGTCGTGGCTCCGTTCACAGGACGACCAGCGTACGGCTCTTGTAGGAGCGGGCATGACCGCGACACGACGCCGTTGGCCCAGGCGACGCCTTCGTGTTTCCGACGCCCGTGTCGCCAGCAAGCCGGGCTCCTGCAGAGAGCCTGGCGTGGCTGCGCCTGCGAAAAAAGCCCGGCGCTTCGGCAGCATCACGTCGTTCGATACTCCTGAAACTTTTGCCGCATCGCACAAGACGCGGCTAAGCTCCAACGTTCGCCTGCCCACCGACCTGGACCCGCGCGCGTCGATGAATGCCCCCCGCAACCTCGAATTCGCTCCACCGGACCTTCCGCTGCGCGACGACGTGCGCCGCCTCGGCGCGCTGGTCGGCGACGTGCTCGCCGAGCAGGTCTCGCCGGCCTTCCTCGAGGAGGTGGAGCGGGTGCGCACCACCGCGATCGCGCGGCGCCAGAACGGCGGCTCGATGGAATCGCTGTCGGATCTGCTGGACGGGCTGGAGCCGGCCCACGCCGAGTCGCTGGTGCGTGCTTTCAGCACCTATTTCCAGGTGGTTAACATCGCCGAGCGCGTGCACCGCATCCGCCGCCGCCGCGACTACCAGCGCGCCGAGACCGGCAAGCCGCAGCCGGAGAGCCTGCATGAAGCGCTGGGCCGGCTGAAGGACAAGGGCGTGTCGCCCGGGGAGCTGCTCGACTGGCTGGAGCGGATCGACATCGAGCCGGTGTTCACCGCGCACCCGACCGAGGCGGTGCGCCGCGCGCTGCTGGAGAAGGAACAGATCATGGTCGCCGCGCTGGTCGACGACCTCGACGGCGGGCGTACGCCCGGCGAGCGCGCCGCCGACATCGCCCGTTTCCGCATGGCACTGACCTCGGCCTGGCAGACCGCCGATTCCTCGCCGGTGCGCCCGGGCGTGGAGGACGAGCGCGAGCACGTCGGCTTCTACCTGACGGAGGTCCTGTACCGGGTGATGCCGGTGTTCTACGAGACCCTGGAGCACGCCATCGGCGAGAGCTTCGGCATCGCCACCGAGCTGCCGCGGCTGCTGCGCTTCGGCACCTGGGTCGGCGGCGACATGGACGGCAACCCGAACGTCGACGCGCACACCATCCGCAGCACGCTCGACGCGCAGCGGCGGGCGATCCTCGGCAAGTACCTGACCGAGTTGCAGCAGCTGACCCAGGTGCTGACCCAATCGACCGGCGTGGTCGAGGTCGACCCGGAGGTGCTGGCACAGGTGGAACGCTACCGGACGCTGCTGCCGGCCGCCGCGGCGCAGGCGCGGCCGCGCCACGCCGACATGCCGTACCGGCTGCTGATCGACCTGATGGGCGCCCGCCTGCGGGCCACGCTGGAGGACCGCGCCGAGGGCTACGCCTCGCCGCAGGAATTCGCCGCCGACGTCGACCTGATCCGGCAAAGCCTCGAACACCACCGCGGCGTGCACGCCGGCTGGTTCTCGGTGCGGCGGCTGGTGTGGCGGCTGCGCACCTTCGGCTTCCACCTGGCGCGGCTGGACGTGCGCCAGGAGTCGAGCGTGCACGCGCGCGCGGTGGCCGCCGCGCTGGGCGACGAGCAGTGGGAATCGCGCGATCCGGTCGAGCAGGCCCGCGTGCTCGGCCCGTACGCCAGCGGCGAGCGGGTGCTGGAGCGGACCGAAGAAGCGGGCAACCCGCGCCTGGACGCGGTGTTCTCCGCGCTCGGCGACGCCCGCCGCCGCCACGGCACCGACGCGCTCGGCGCCTACATCATCTCCATGGCGCGCAGCCGCGCCGACGTGCTGGCCGTGCTGGCGCTGGCCCGTCGCGGCGGCCTGGTCGAAACCGACGACCCGGCCGCGAAGGGGCCGGCTTCGAAGGGGCACGTCCCGCTGGACATCGCTCCACTGTTCGAGACCGTGGAAGACCTGCGCCACGGCCCGGACACGCTGCGCGACCTGTTCGCCGACCCGGTCTACCGCCAGCACCTGGCCGCGCGCGGCAACGTGCAGATGGTGATGCTGGGCTATTCGGACAGCGGCAAGGACGGCGGCATCGCCGCCTCGCGCTGGGGCCTGCAGCGGGCCCAGGTCGAGCTGATGCAGGCGGCCGAGGAACTGGGCATCCGGCTGACCTTCTTCCATGGCCGCGGCGGTTCGCTCAGCCGCGGCGGCAGCAAGACCACCCGCGCGGTCGACGCCTCGCCGCGCGGCAGCGTCGACGGCCGCCTGCGCGTGACCGAGCAGGGCGAGGCGATCCACCGCAAGTTCGGCATCCGCGCGCTGGCGCTGCGTTCGCTGGAGCAGGCCACCGGCGCGGTGCTGGTGTCGAGCATCCGCCCGCGCGAGGCCGAGCCACGCGAGGAACGGTGGCGCGAGGTGATGGCGACCGTGTCCGAGGCCAGCAGCCGCGCCTACCGCGGCCTGGTCGGCGCGCCGCGGTTCATGGACTACTTCCGCAGTGCCACGCCGATCGACGTGATCGAGCGCATGACCTTGGGCTCGCGGCCGTCGCGGCGGCTGGGCCAGGATGCGGCGCTGTCCAACCTGCGCGCGATCCCGTGGGTGTTCGCCTGGAGCCAGGCGCGTGCGGTGGTGCCGGGCTGGTACGGCGTCGGCAGCGGCCTGCAGGCGGCGGTGGACGAATACGGCGAGGACGCGCTGCGCGAGATGGGCCGCGACTGGCCGTTCTTCAAGACCCTGCTCGACGACGTATCGATGGTCCTGGCCAAGGGCGACATGGGCATCGCCGGGATGTTCTCGCGGCTGGCCGGCCAGGAACTGCACGGCGAGTTCTTCCCGCGGATCGAGGCCGAGCATGCGCTGACGCGCGAGTGGGTGCTGCGCCTGAACGGCAACGAGTTCCTGCTGCAGCACGACCAGCGCCTGGCGCTGTCGATCCGCCTGCGCAACCCGTACGTGGACCCGATCAGCGTGCTGCAGGCCGACCTGCTCGAGCGCTGGCGCGCCAGCGGGCGCGAGGACGAGGCGCTGCTGCGCGCGCTGGTGGCCAGCGTCAACGGCGTGTCGCAGGGTGTGCAGAACACGGGGTGAGTGCGGGCAATCGCGTGCCTTGGCTATGACGGTTTTCTGTAGGAGCTGACTTCAGTCGGCGACACGGGCGTCGGGATCATGGAGGCGTCGCCTGTGCCGAGGGCGTCGAGTCGCCGACTGAAGTCAGCTCCTACAAGGGCGGTCGGGTGGCGGGTTTTACTCCGGCGTGGGGCCAAAAAGCAGACGGGCCGCTTGCGCGGCCCGTCCTGAAGTCACTGGATGATCAGCCATCCGGCTGCTGTAAAGCGCTTCCCGCCTCCGCGGGGATGACTGCTTGGCAAAGGCGCCCGCGCGTTGCGCGGGCGCGCCAGGCCGTCACTTCAGCTTCGCATCCGCCCGCAGCGCCTCGGCCCGGTCGGTCTTCTCCCAGGAGAAGGCGGTGGCGGTCTGCTTCTTGCCGGCGCCGTCGGTGTAGCTGACCTGCTGCGGCTTGCGGCCGAAATGGCCGTAGGCGGCGGTGGCCTGGTACACCGGGTGGATCAGGTCGAGCATCTTGACGATGCCGTACGGGCGCAGGTCGAAGTGCTTGCGGATCAGCTTCTCGATCTTGTCGTCGCTGATGCGGCCGGTGCCGAAAGTGGTCACCGAGATCGAGGTCGGCTCGGCCACGCCGATGGCGTAGGAGACCTGCACTTCGCACTTGTCGGCCAGGCCGGCGGCGACGATGTTCTTGGCCACGTAGCGCGCGGCGTAGGCGGCCGAACGGTCCACCTTCGACGGATCCTTGCCCGAGAACGCGCCGCCGCCGTGGCGGGCCATGCCGCCGTAGCTGTCGACGATGATCTTGCGGCCGGTCAGGCCGCAGTCGCCCACCGGGCCGCCGATCACGAAGATCCCGGTCGGGTTGATGTGCACCTTCTTCTTCGGCAGCGACTCCAGCCACTTCTTCGGCAGCACCGGCTTGAGGATGTGCTCGTACACGCCCTCGACCAGGTCCTTCTGCTTCACGCCCGGGTCGTGCTGGGTCGACAGCACCACCGCGTCCAGGCCGACGACCTTGTGCTCGTTGTCGTAGCGCAGGGTGACCTGCGACTTGGCGTCCGGGCGCAGCCACGGCAGCGGCGAGTTCTTCTTCTTGCGCACCTTGGCCTGCTGCTCGACCAGGCGGTGCGAGTAGTAGATCGGCGCCGGCATGAATTCCGGGGCCTCGTTGCAGGCGTAGCCGAACATCAGGCCCTGGTCGCCGGCACCCTGTTCCTCCGGCTTCCTGCGGTCCACGCCGGCGGCGATGTCCGGCGACTGCTTGCCGAGCATGTTGATGATCGCGCAGGTGTGGCCGTCGAAGCCGACGTCGGAGTTGTTGTAGCCGATCTCGTTGATCACCGAGCGGGCCAGGCCCTCGATGTCCACCCAGGCACTGGTGGTGACCTCGCCGGCCACGATCGCCGCGCCGGTCTTCACCAGCGTCTCGCAGGCTACGCGGGCGCGCTTGTCCTGGGCCAGGATGGCGTCGAGGACGGCGTCGGAGATCTGGTCGGCGATCTTGTCCGGGTGGCCTTCGGAGACCGACTCGGAGGTGAAGAGATAGCTGGACATGCGGCTATATCCCTGTATGCGGATGAAAAGATGGCCGCGCATGATACACGGGAGCGGGGCGGGGTGCATGGTGGCAGGGCCGGGGTTGACCCGTTGTTAAGGCCACGCGCGCCGACGGGCGAGGTGTCACCCGCCGGTAGCGCGGCTGTCACTGCATTGCCGCGGTGCGGGCGCAGGCTGCGTGGCAGAGCGCCGTCGAGGGATGTCTGATGACCGCCAGCTGCGAGCATCCGCCAGTGCCAGGCCGCTGCCCCGCGCCGATCCCCGGCCGGCGCATCCGCCTGGACTGGCGGTCGCCGGTACGCCTGCGCGGCGCGCCGAACGGACGCCGGCTGCCGCTGCCCGTGCCGGCGGTCGCGGCCGCCGCGTTCGCCGAACCGGCCGGCGGGCCGGGCCGGTGAGCACGGCCGTGGCGATGCTGCCGCCCCGGCATCGCGCGGTCTTCATCTCCGACGTCCACCTCGGCTCGCGCCACTGCCACGCCGCCGAGCTGGCCGACTTCCTCGGCGGCCTGCGCTGCGGGCAGCTGTACCTGGTCGGCGACATCGTCGACTTCTGGTGGATGGCGCAGCGCCGCGCGACCTGGGGCACCGCCCAGCAGCGCGTGGTCGAGGCCCTGCATGCGCTGGCCCGCAGCGGCACCGAACTGGTCTACGTGCCGGGCAACCACGACCGGCCGGTACGGCGCTACTGCGGGCTGGTGCTCCCGGCGATGCAGGTGCGCCGGCGCGCGATCCACGCCACCACCGACGGCCGCCGCCTGCTGGTGGTGCATGGCGATGACTACGACGGCGTCACTCACTTCGGTGGGCTGCAGGAGCGTTTCGGCGACTGGCTCTACTACCGCATCCTCACCGGCAACCGGCTGACCAACGCCGCCCGGCGCCGCCTCGGCCTGCGCTACTGGTCGCTGGCCGACTGGATCAAGCGGCGCAGCACCGCCGCCGAGCGCTACATCGAGCGCTTCGTGCAGGCCGGGCTGGAGGATGCGCGGCGGCGCGGACTGGACGGCATCGTCTGCGGGCACATCCACCGCGCCGGACTGTTCGAGCGCGACGGCCTGGTCTATGCCAACGACGGCGACTGGGTGGAGAGCCTGACCGCGCTGGTGGAAGATGCCGATGGCGGCCTGCGCCTGGTCGGCCATCGCGGCGATACGCTGGCATCGTTGCCGTTGCTGGAGCGCCCCGCCGTGTCGCCGGTGACGCGGGCGGCCTGACACCATCGCCGGCGGCATCGCCCCGGCGCGGCTCAGAAGCGCTGGCGATAGCTCATGTGCCAGAAGCGGCCGGGGATGTCGTAGCTGGGATCGTAGGAGTTCGCATAGGCGTCGTACGACACCGGCGGATCGAGGTCGAAGGCGTTGTTCACGCCCAGGGCGAACTGCGCGGCTCCCCAGCGCCAGCGCAGTTGCAGGTCGGTATATGTCCGCGCGGCGATGACGTGCACGGGCTGGCCTGGGAACGCCGGATCCTGGTCGACGCCGCCGCTGCACAGCTCGGGACGACCGGCCACGGTGGGCGTCACGCAGCTTTCGTCGAGCGGCGAATAATGGCGCAGGCGCAAGGTGGCGCCGAGCCGTTCGCGGTCCCAGTCCAGCGAGAGTACCGAGCGCAGGCGCCAGCCGGGATCGAGCATGAAGTAGTTGCCCGCCGACTGGGTGGGCGGCGCGCCCACCGGCACCTCCGAGAGGAAGCGGTCCAGGTACACGCTGTCCCAGCGGAGTTGCAGCCGGCCCCAGGGCAGGTCGCGACGATAGGACGCCGAGACGTCGTAGCCCTCCAGTTCGTAGGTGCCGTAGTTGCGCAGGCGTCCGTCGATTTCCGTCAGCGTGCCGGTGGCCGGGTCGCGGGCCAGCTGCTGGCAGGCGCCGGCCAGTCCCTGCAGGTAGCACATGGCCGGCAACTGCATGATCGGGATCTCGGCGATGGTGTCGAACAGCCGGATCCGCCACCAGTCCAGGCTCAGGCCCAGTCCCGGGACCGGATCGGGGCTCCATACCACCCCCAGGTTGCGGTTTCGCGCGCGCTCGGGCTGCAGTCCGGGATTGGAGCCGAACTGGACCCTGGGGCCCATCGGCGGATCGAAACCGTCGGCCGGTACGCCGTCGGCATGGCAGCGCGCCGCGACGGCCGGATTGGCGGGGACCAGGCAGGGATCCAGCGCCGCGGCCATGGCGGGCAGCTGGGTCATGCCGCTGAATCCGTACAGTTCGCTGGGCGATGGGGCACGGAAGCCGCTGGACCAGGTGCCGCGCAGCAGCAGCCCGGCGTGCGGGCGCCAGACCGCACCCAGCTTGCCGTTGGTGGTGGCGCCGAAGCTCGAATAGCGGGAATGGCGCGCGGCCAGGCTGAGCGACAGCACTTCGGCCCACGGCTTTCCGGCCAGCAGCGGCAGGTCCAGTTCGAGCCAGGCTTCGCGCACGCGGATCCGGCTGTCGACCGGGTCGGCGCCGAATCCGCCGAAATCGAAACGGTCGTCGGCCAGCAGCGGGTCCATCGTGATGCGCCCGCGCTCCTCGCGCCACTCCAGGCCGGCTGCCATGGCCAACTGGCCGGCGGGCAGGCGGAACGGGGCGGCGCTGACGGCGAAGGTGGCGTCGCGCAGGCCGCGCTCCTCGCGCAGCCATGCTTCCCCGTCCACCTTGAGGTAGTCGAACATCGCATCCGTGAACCCGTCGCGGCCATGCAGGAAGTCCAGCGGCAGGCAGTCCGCGACCGGGCTGGACGGCGTGCCGCAACGCGGCCTGCCCTGGGCATCGAGGAACGAGGGGCCGATGCCCGCAGCCAGGCGCCGGAGGTCGTAGCCGCCGTTGTAGCCGTGGTCGATGCGGGCGCGTGCGTCGACCAGGTCGAACCGCCAGTCCAGCGGTTGCGACCCCAGCGTCAGCACGCCCTCCAGTCCGACCGAGGCGTTGTGGCTCAGCGCATCCTGTTCCTTTCGCCGCGATTGGTTCAGGGGGCGGAAGCTGAACTGGGTGACCGGCTGGCCGAACGGGTTGTACAGGCTTTCGCTGGAGATGTTCGCATCGCCGGGATTCCCGCCGCCGTACTGGACGATCGGCGTGGGCGCCAGTTCCTGGGCCGAACGGCGGCGCTGCAGCAGCAGGCCGGCGCGCAGGCTCGCCTCTCCGGGCAGCGTCCGCTGCGCCGTCGCGAACAGGGAAAGCCGCTGGTAGGGCGTGCGCAGGTAGTTCTCGGGGGCGTAGTTGTAGGAGTCCTGCCGTGGATTGAACGGGCGGTAGTCGCCGATGGCCGCGTCCCAGGTCGTGCGGCCGGGGCGGCCGTCGGGCCGCAGGTTGCCGCCGGGGCCGAAGGCGAAACTGCCGTCCGGGGTGAGGAACGATGCCCGGCCCAGCACGTCGTTGGCAGGCAGGCCATAGACCGGGACCGACGAAATCGCACGGTCGCCTGCCCAGACCGGCTGCTGGTCGGCATAGGACAGGCTGGCCGCCACGCCGCCGCGCTCCCCGTCATGGCCCCAGCTGAAGTCGGCGGCGCGGCGCTGGCCGTCGCCGTATTCGCTGGTGGCGTACTGGGCGCCGGCCTCCATCCCGTCGTAGTCGTTGCGGGTGATGATGTTGACCACGCCGCCGATCGCGTCGGAGCCGTAGATCGCCGACGCGCCGTCGGTCAGCACCTCCACGCGCTCGACGATCGCCAGCGGGATGCTGCTGACATCCACCGATCCGTCGATGCCGGCGACGTAGCGGCGGCCGTTGAGCAGCACCAGAGTGCGGAAGGAGCCGAGGTTGCGCAGGTCGACGTAGGTCTCGCCGTTGCCGCCGTTGTTGAAATCGGTGTTGAGGCCGGCGACGTGCTGCGGCAGTTGCTGCAGCACCTCGCCCAGGGTGTTCAGGCCGGTGCGCCGCAGCCGCTCGCGGTCCAGCACCAGCAGCGGATGCGCGGTCTCGAACTCGACCCGACGGATATGGCTGCCGGTGACCTCGACGGTCTGCAGCGTGGCGGTGGTGCTGCCGGGCGTGGCATCGCCGCCGGTGGCGGCCGGATCGTGCAGCGCCAGGGCCAGCACCAAGGGCGGGGCGAGGGTCATGGCGGCGCCATGCCGGGCGGCAGCGATCCGGCCGCGTCGTGCGCCGGTTCGGCGGTCGCGGCGAACACCAGCGGGCTGCTGGCGAAGTACTCGGACGCCTCGAACGAGAGCGCGACCACCTCCCGCTCCGGGTGCGGGTTTTCCAGGCGCGGCCCGTACAGGTAGATCATGTCGCCCGACGGGAACGTCGCCACCCAGGCGATCCTCGCATGCTCGCCGTCCCCGGGGTCCCCGCCGAAGAACCACATGTGCGTGCGATGCACGATCGGAATCCGCGCGGATGTCGCATCGGCATAGCGCAGGTTGAGGTAGGCGTAGGGGCCGTCCGGCTTGGCCGGCAACGGGCAGCAGCCGCCGAGCAGCACGTGGACCGCGGCGATGCGCGACGCCGCGAACGGCACCTCCGGCGACGAGGCCGGCAGTCCGAGCGATGGCTGCGGGGCTTCCGGCATGCGCAGGGCGACCACGCCCGCGATGTCGAAATCGACGCCGAGCAGGCGCTGGCTCCCGGCTGGCACGCCGGCGAGGCCGAGGTCGCCTTCGATGGCGGTCAGGTCGAACGCATCGGTTGGACGGTTGACGGCAGCCGTCAGGTCGATGGGGATCCCTCCGGACCGGTCCCGCGTGGCGGCGTGCGTGGCCAGTTCCACGGTCGCGGGCGCTCCCGCCGAGCGCCTGTGCGTGCCCGGATCGGTTTCGCGCAGCTCCCGCCGCTCGCCCGCTTCCATGGGCGAGGCGATGGGCGCGCGTTCGGAGGCGGTGGCGGTCAGGTAGGCGAGATGGCGCGATATCCGCTGCGTCGGCCGCGCATCCGGCACCAGCGGCCACCAGATCCACGCGCCGTACTGGGTGCGTGCGAGAAGGCTGTTGCCGTCGGCGGCGAAGGCCAGCTGGGTGATGCCGTCGCCCGCGGCCAGGTGCGCGACCAACGGAGCGGATGCCCACCGCCCGCTCCCCCGCTCGGCGAGCGCGACCCCGGTCTTGCTGCCGGCGGCCACCCAGCGCTGGTCCCGGCTGGTGGCCTGGGCCACCAGCTGGGTTCCGCCGGCCAGTGACAGCGGGCGGCTTCGGCCGTCGCTGTCCATCAAGTGGGCCGCGCCGGATGCGCCGGTCCAGATGCCGAAGTCGTAGGCGTCCCCCCTCGGCCACAGCCGCGAGTACACCCCGAACGGGAGCGGCTGCGAACGCAGGATTTCCTGCGTCCGCGCGTGGACCTGGACCAGCCTGGGCTTGTCCGGCTCGCTGCCGTACAGCAGCAGGGTGACGCGCGAACCGTCGTTCGATACCGCGGCATCGAAAACCGGGGTTTCGCCGGGCTGGTGCAGGGCGTTGGCCTGTGGCGTCCCCGCCTCCGGGGCGTCGCGTGCGGCGGCCATGTCCGGGCCGAACCGCGCCGGCGCGGCGACCGGCTGCAGGCTGGCGGCATCGCGCACTTCCAGTTCCCCGTAGCGCCAGTGGACCAGGTGGCGGCCGTCGGGGCTGAAGCGCAGGCCCGCCAGCGGCCCGGGCAGTGGCACATCCCGCGCCAGGACGCTGCCGTCGCGCAGGTCGAAGCTCGAGGCCAGCTCCCGGAAGCGGCCTTCGACGTAGGCGCCGGTGGTGGCGAGCAGGATCGTCGAGTCGGGGCCGATCGCGACGCGGAGCGGCGAGTCGGCCAGCAGCACGGGCGGATGGCGCTCCTTGCCGGCGCGCCAGTCGAGCATGCGCAGTTCGCGTCCGCTGACCGTGACCAGCGTGGCGCCATCGGGCGTGAACGATGCCAGAGAGACCGGGCCGGGATGCACGAGTGCCGGCGCCGCGTCGAGTCCGTCGGCGACGTCGACGATCCGGACGGTACCGCCTTCCACGATCGCGGCATGGCGGCCGTCGAAATACAGCGTCTCGGTGGTCTGTCCCGGCGCGCGGCCAGGCAGCGGGCGCGGATCGCGCCAGCGCCACAGGCGCAGTTCGCCGTTGCGTTCGAGGCTGGCGGCGAGGTTGGCGGCCGGCGCATAGGCCGCGGCGTTGCGCGGGAGCGGGTTGCCGAAGCCGAACTGGGTGACCAGCATGCGCGCGTTCATGACGCGCGCGCGCATGTCGAAGGCACCGCTTGGCGCGTCGGCCAGCCGCCACAGCATCGCGTCGTCCGGCGCCAGCGCGAACACCGTGCCGGTCGCCGAGTCGGCCTGCAGGCGCATGGCATCCAGCTGGCGGGTGGCGGGCAGCATGCCGCCGTGGCCGGTGGCGACGTCCCACACGAACACGTGCCCGCGGGTGGCGGCGAGCAGCAAGTCGCCCTCGTTGCTGAAGGCCAGCGCGCTGATCCCGGCCGGCGGTGCCGGACGCAGCTCGCGCATGGCCAGGCTGATGCTGTCGAGCAGCCGCACGCTGCCGTCCAGGTGCCCGAGCGCCAGCAGCGAGCCGCCCGGCTGCGCCGCCCAGTGGCTGGGCCCGTCGGCCGTATCGAACTGGTGCGCGAACCTGGGTTCGAACGTGGCGGTGTCCAGCAGCTCGATCCGGTGGTTGGCGCTGCGCGCGACGAAGCGGCCGTCGTCGCCCACCATCCAGCTTCCGGCCATGCTCGGCATCGGCAACCTGGGTCCCTGGGGTTCCCAGCCTTCGACGCGGAAATACTGGGCGTGGCCGTTGCGGTCGCGCAGCACCGCGTAGCGGCCATCCGAGCCGAAGGTGGCATCGAGCCGGTCCGGGAAGCGGTCCTCGGGCGGCATGACCAGGCGGCCGTCCCGCGCATCGAGCAGTACGTTGTTGCGGCCGTGCGGAATCAGGAAGGTCCCCGGTTCGAAGGTGGCGCTCACCAGGTAGCGGCCGTCGGCGCTGAACCGGACCCGGGTCGGCGGCAGGCCCTGCGCGCGGAAGCCGGCCTCGTGGGCGGTCGCAGTCAGCCAGGACCGGCGGCCGTCGGCCACGTCGTAGAGGTGCACCTGTTCGTCCAGGCCGATCACCGCCACGCGCTCGCCGGCCGGATCGATGTCCACCGCACGGCCGGACACGCCGGTGGCGATGGCGTCGATCAGACGCGGTCCGTTCTCCGCCAGCGTTCCCAGGCGCAGGCGTTCGAGCCTGGCGCCATCGCCGTCGCCCTGCGCCTCGAGCTCGGCCAGGTTGTCCAGCAGCAGCGCCTTCGCATCGATGCCGCGTCCCTGCTGCACCAGGCGCCATGCCGCGTCGGCGCGCGTGGCCCAGGTCTGCTCGCGGGCCGCGGTGGCGCTTTCGAGCGCGCGCTCGCGCTGGACCAGCGCGGCCGCCAGTCCGGTCAGCAGCGCCAGCAGGCCCATCGCCAGCGCGCCGACCAGCCTGGGTTCGCGGCGCGCCCAGCGGGCCAGCCGCTGCGGCGCCGAAAGCGGGCGCACGCTGACCGCGCGGCCCTCCAGGAACCGGCCCAGGTCGTCGGCCAGCGCCTGCGCGCTCGGATAGCGCTCGCCCGGTTCGCGCGCCAGGCACTTCAGGCAGATCGCCTCCAGGTCCTCCGGGATGTCGGCGCGGTAGCGCCGCGGCCGGCGGATCGTGCCGTTCAGCGCCAGCGCGAGGATTTCCTTCGGCGTGGGCGCGTCGAACGGCGGATGCCCGGTGAGCAGTTCGTAGAGGATCGCGCCGAGGCCGTAGATGTCGGTGGCCACGCTCAGCCGCGCCCGCTTGAGCTCGATCTGCTCCGGGGCCATGTAGCTCGGCGTGCCGGAGACTTCGTCGCCGTCGATCGCCAGGGTGCTGTCGATGCGCCGGGCCAGGCCGAAGTCGGCCACCTGCGGCTCGCCCTGCGGATCGATCAGCACGTTGCCCGGCTTCAGATCCAGGTGCAGCACGCCCAGCCGGTGCGCGTAGTGCAGGGCTTCGGCGATCGTGCGCATCAGACGCGCGGCCTGCCACGCGGGCAGGGCGCCGTCGCGCTCCAGCAGCTGCGCCAGGTTGGGCCCGCGCACCAGCGCCATCGAGAAGTAGTTGAGCTCGTCGCGGCTGCCGATCTCGTGGATGGCGACGATGTTCGGGTGCTCGAGCCGGGCGGCCGACTGCGCCTCGCGCCGGAAGCGCTCGATGAAATCCGCCGAGGCCCAGGGACCGGCCGACAGCAGCTTCAGCGCCACCTCGCGGTCCAGGCTCTTCTGCAGCGCCCGGTACACCACGCCCATTCCAC
This sequence comes from Pseudoxanthomonas suwonensis, assembly GCF_000972865.1. NCBI lineage: Bacteria > Pseudomonadati > Pseudomonadota > Gammaproteobacteria > Lysobacterales > Lysobacteraceae > Pseudoxanthomonas > Pseudoxanthomonas suwonensis. The sequence continues at coordinate 1,064,144 of NZ_CP011144.1, read as the reverse complement.
CGGCGCCCAGCCGTTCCAGCAGCTCGTAGTCGCCGAAGTCGCGCTGTTCCGGATCGGACAGGTCCAGCTCGAGGGCCTCGATCGGGAGGAAGGCCAGGTGGCGCGTGGCCGTTCCCGCCACCGCGGTGCGGACGCCGGAGGAGCCGAACGCCAGCGACGCCAGCGCGGCGATCGCCGCGGGATCCGGGTGTTGCGGGCCGTCGCGGGTGGTACTCATTGCAGCACCGCCAGCAGTTCGAGCCGCTCGCGTTCGAGCCCGGCCGCATCGCTGACCGTCTGCGCGAGTTCGTCGTGGACCAGTTCCTGGAACCGCTGGCGCAGGCGCTTGAGGGCGATGGCCAGCACCAGCGGCCGGGTCGAGAGCCGCTGTGCGAGCGACTCGAGCGTGCCCGGCTCCGGCGGGGTTGCGAGGAACGGCGCCAGTGCTTGGTACATCGGGCCGCGACCGGCGTGGGCCGCTTCCAGTGACAGGCGCCGGTGTGCGCTCGCGATCAGCTCCAGGGCGTAGCCGCGATGGAACGCGAGCGAAGCCGACGCCGCCGGCGATTCGCGCCGGTGCCGCGCTTCCAGATCCTCGATGGCAGGTCCCTGCAGGGCGTCGGCCGGCCCACCCGGGTTTTCCATCCGCCGCCAGTCCGTCGCCAGGAAGTGGTGCAACGACTCGAGCAGGAAATCCCGGAAGCGGGTCTGCGTCGGCACCGATGCCAGCGGCAGCCGTGAATGCACCAGGTCGCGGAAGAACGCGCAGGCGATGTCCTCGGCCAGGAGCGGCGCGTGGCCGCATCGCCGCAGGTAGGCGTAGACCGGATACCAGTACTGCAGGCACAGCTCGAGCAGCGCGCGCCTGGCCTCGAGGCGCTCGCCCCGCGCCGCCGTACCCACCAGGGTCCAGCGCGTGTCGGCGAACCGCACGGCGGCAGGGTGTTCCGGAATCCTGGTTTCGGTCATCGCCCAGCGCTCCCCCGTTTCATGGACCTCGGCGGCTATCCGGTGCTGTCGTATGCGTATCGCGGTTGCGCCCGGCGGACCGCGAGCGCCTTGCGCAGCGCCGCCATCTCGGCGTCGAGTCCATCGGGTCCGTCCACGGTTTCGCTGAGTTCGAACCGGACCATGTCGCGCAGCCGGTTGCGCAGGCGGTGGATGGCGACGGCCAGGGTGTTGCGGCGCAGGTCGAGCTTCTCGGCCAGGGCGGTGTACTCGCTGGCGTCCGGCGGCTCCAGCAGGAAAGCGCTGACCTGGTCGAACAGGTCGGCCTTGCCGGCGTGCACGGCTTCGTCGCGCAGCCTGGCCAGGGCCCGGGCGATCACCGTCAGCGCATAGTCGCGCTCGAATGCCTCTTCCGGGCTCGGGGTGCGTCCGTCGGCCAGGTCCGGCTCCGGCTCCGGCTCCAGGGCCACCATCCGCAGGCCGCCACCGCGCTTGCACGCCTGCTCGCGTTCGTGCTGGTTGACCAGGAAGCGCTTGAGCGCGGTGAGCAGGAACGCACGGAAGCGTCCGCGTTCCGGATCGGCTGCCGCATGCATCCGGCGAAGCAGGAGCTGCTCGAAGAAGGCCTGGGTCATGTCCTCGGCATCGCTGGGCGAATAGCCGTGCGCACGCAGGTAGGCCGTCACCGGGGAGCGGTAGATGCGGCACAGGGTGTCCAGGGCCTCGCGTCCGTCGGCGGAGTCGGCGCGGGTTCCGATCACGAGGCTCCAACGCGTAGTGCGGAACATGTCCGGATCACTCCCTCGTTCCCCAGAGGTGGTATCGACAACGCAATCGGCGGACCCGGGCGGCCAAGGCGGGTCCGCCGGCGCGAGCATAAAGGACCGGCGCCGCGGGGAGAGAGCGCCGCGGTACCGGTAACGCCGCTCCCGTCTTCCGGAGTTCCGCTCCTTCGCGGCGGCAGCGGCGGCAATCCCCGTGTCCTCGCCCCCGCGGGGGCAAGACTCGCAGCCGGTGGGCCTGCACAGTGCGTCCCGGGGCCTGGCCGCCCGGCCCCGCGCCGGCGGGATCGGCCGCCGGTGCGGGAACATGGTGTGGAAACATCCTGCGGGTGGGCATCCACGGCATGGTGGCCGGGCCGGCCGCCAGGCTGCCGGCCTACGGACGTTCCTTCCTGTCCCGGGACGCTTCCGTCGCCACCGCCAGGCCTTGCCCTTGCACGGGCTGGTTGCGCAGTTTGATCGGTTGCCCGGCCAGCAGGTCCTGGTAGCGATCCTCGCCCAGCGCCTGGCGGAACTGCTGCTCCTTGCTGCGGTAGTGGGGATGGAGGCTGCGGGCACCCAGCACCACGCGCACATGCTGCGGGGACAGGCCGGTCTCGTCGGCCAGCATGCGGACGGTCAGCGGCTGGACCTGCGGGGCCACGTCGATGGGAGCCGGTTCCCTGGTCTCCTGGGCGGAGGCGAAGGGGACGGCGGCGAACAGTACGAAGGCGATCAGCGGGGTTTTCATGGCTACGCTCCGGGGGTGGGTGGCTTCGCCGTCCAGGCACCGCGTCGTGGTGGGTGACGGCACCGGGATATGCAGGAAAAGCCGCCGCCGATTACACCGGTCGCGGTGGTTGCATCGGCTACCATTCCGTCCATGGATTCCCTGACCCAGATACTGCTCGGCGGCGCCGTCGCCGCGGCCATCGCCCCTGCCCGCCACCGTCGCGCCGCGCTGCTCGCGGGGGCGGCGCTCGGCACCCTGCCGGACCTGGATTCGCTGCCGATCCTGCTGTTCAGCGACGATCCGGTGACGCTGATGACCGTGCACCGCAGTTTCAGCCATTCGCTGTTCGTGCTGCCGCTGGTCGGCTGGCTGGTATGGTGGCTGTTCCTGCGCTACGGCCGCGGCCGCGTCGCCGAGGCGCCGCGACGCTGGTTCTGGGCGATCCAGCTGGCGCTGTTCACCCATCCGCTGCTCGACGCCTTCACCGTCTACGGCACCCAGTTGTGGTGGCCGCTGCCGGTGGCGCCGGTGATGTGGTCGAGCGTGTTCATCATCGACCCGGCCTACACGGTGTGGCTGGTGCTGGCCTGGGTCGTGGCGTGGTTCGCGCGCGAGCGCGCGCTGGCGCAGGGCGCGCTGCTCGCGGGCCTGGCGGCGAGCAGCGCCTACCTGGGCTGGTCGCTGGTCGCCAAGGGCATGGTCGAGCGCGAGGCGCAGCGCAGCCTGGCCGCGATGGGGCTGGGCGATGCGCCGCGCTTCTCGGTGCCGATGCCGTTCAACACGCTGCTGTGGCGGGTGGTGGCGATGACGCCCTCCGGCTTCGTCGAGGGCGAGCGTTCGTTGTGGGCCGACCGCGGCCCGATGCAGTTCCGCGGCTATCCGTCCAACACCCAGGCGCTGGGCGAGGCGGAGCACGTGGCCGCGGTGCGCCGGCTGGCGTGGTTCAACCACGGCTTCATGAAGGCGCGCGAGCGTGACGGCCGCCTGGAACTGACCGACCTGCGCATGGGCGCCGAGCCGGACTACAGCTTCGTGTTCGCGGTCGCCGAACGCGACGGCGACGGTTGGCGCGAGATGCCGCCGGAGCAGTTGCGGCCGCCATGGGAGGCGCGCCGGCGTCTGGGCCCGATGTGGCAGCGCATCTGGCACGCGCCGGCGGACGCCGCGCCCGGGTCCGGATCCCGGGCCGGCGACTGACGCGGGCGCGTGGCGCCTCAGCCTTCCGGTTGCCGCTGGCCTTCGCGGCTGTTGGCGGCGATTGCGGCATCGGCGGCGTGCGCGCGCTGGATCTCGATCGCAGCGGTGAGGTTGCCATCGACCAGGTGCCTGTAGCCTTCCGGGCCGAGCGCTGCCTTCATCTCGCGCACGACGCGCTTGTAGGACGTGCGGTATTCGGCGAAGGCGGCAGGGGCGCCCACGACCATGCGGACGTGGCGTTCCTTGAAGCCCGTCTCGCGCGCGAAGTCGGCGATGCCGGGTTCCTTGGCGAAGGTGGAAGGGATGACGGCCAGCGCGGCCGCGACTACGGCGATGCGAGCAAACATGACAGCCTCCTGGGACGGACGTCCTGCGGGTGGCCGTGGGGGTGGTGGGCCACGGGCCGGGCTTTCCCGGCGTCCTCAGCGTCGCGCCGCCGTGTCGATGCACCCAGTGCCGGAGTGCAGGGTGACGCTAGTCACGTTTATTCGATGGACGGTTACATGAAGCAACTTTCCGCGCGTGGCCAGGCGGCGTCGGACAGGGTCGGCGGCATCCCGGCCTCGAGCGCATCGAAGTAGTCGCGGGTCAGCGCGAGCTGTTCGTCCGCGCCTTGCGCGCGATTGACCACGGCGCGGAATGCCGCCATCTGTTCGGCGGAATGCTCTGGCCGGTCCTTCGCGTACCAGCCCAGGTGCTTGCGCGCGATGCGCACGCCCTGTTCCTCGCCGTAGAACGCGTGCAGCGCCTGCAGGTGGCCGAGCAGGATGTCGCGCACCTCGCCGATCGCCGGTGGCGGCAGCAGTTCGCCGCTGGCGAGGTAGTGGGCGATCTCGCGGAAGATCCACGGCCGACCCTGTGCGGCGCGGCCGACCATCACCGCGTCGGCGCCGGTATCACGCAGCACCTGCGCGGCGCGCTGCGGCGAATCGATGTCGCCGTTGGCGATCACCGGGATGGCGATGTCGGCCTTGATCCGGGCGATGGTGTCGTACTCGGCGTGGCCGGCGTAGTGCTGGTCGCGGGTGCGGCCGTGCACGGTCAGCGCCTGGATGCCGGCGGCCTCGGCGATCCGCGCGATCGCCGGTGCGTTGCGGTTGGCCGCGTCCCAGCCGGTGCGGATCTTCAGCGTGACCGGCACGTCCACCGCGGCCACCACCGCCTCGAGGATGCGCCCGACCAGCGGCTCGTCGCGCATCAGCGCCGAACCGGCCCAGGCATGACATACCTTCTTGGCCGGGCAGCCCATGTTGATGTCGACGATCTGCGCGCCATGATCGACGTTGTAGCGGGCAGCCTCGGCCAGCTGCCGCGGCTCGGTTCCGGCGATCTGCACGCTGATCGGGTCCGGCTCGCCGTCGTGGTCCATGCGCCGCAGCGACTTGGACGTGTTCCAGAAGCGCGGGTCGCTGATGGTCATCTCCGACACCGCCAGGCCCGCGCCCATCCGCTTGCACAGCAGCCGGAACGGCTTGTCGGTGACCCCGGCCATGGGGGCCAGGACCACGCGCGGCGCGATGGCGTGGGGACCGATGCGCATGGCGGTCGCGCTCAGGCGCCGAAGCGCTCCTGCACCTCGTCGTGCCGCGGCATGGCCGCGGCCGCGCCGGCGCGTTCGGTGGACAGCGCGGCGAAGCGGTTGGCGTAGCGCACGTGCGCGGCGAACGGCTGCTCCGGCGCGCGCGCCAGCGAGGCGGCCAGGGCGCCGTTGAAGGCGTCGCCGGCGCCGGTGGTGTCGCTGGCGGACACGCTCTCGGCGCCGACGCGATAGTGCGTCTGCGCGTCGCCGCGCAGCTGCTCGTCCGGGTGCGACACGAACACGCCGACCGAGCCCAGCGTGACCACCACGCTGCCGTGCGGCAGCAGCTTGCGGCACAGCGCGTGCAGGCTGGCGCCGTCGAGCGCGGCGACCGCCTCGGCCTCGACCCGTTCGCCGACGTGGCGGTTGAGCAGGGCGGCGAACTCGGTCTCGTTCGGGGTCAGCAGGTCGGCCAGGCGCAGCAGGCCGATGCTGCTGGGCGCGTTGGCCGGAGCCGGGTTGAGCAGGGTGGCCACGCCGGCCTCGCGCGCCAGCGCCAGCGCCGCCTCGATGGTCTCCACCGGCGACTCCAGCTGGGCCAGCAGCACCCGCGCGCCGGCCAGCAGTTCCGGGTCGGCGGCCACGTGCGCCGCGCCCAGCGTGCCGTTGGCGCCGGCGCCGATCACGATGCAGTTGCGGCCGCGCGCGTCGACGTAGATGCCGGCGGTGCCGGTCGGCTGGTCGCTGGCCTCGGCGCGCAGCCCGATCCCGTCGGCGGCGGCCAGCTGCCGCGCCAGCGCGCCGCCGGCATCGTCGCCCAGTGCGCAGACGAAAGCGGTGCCCACACCGGCCCGCGCCGCGGCCACGGCCTGGTTGAAGCCCTTGCCGCCGGGGCCGGTGGCGTACTGGCCGGCGATGGTCGCGCCCACCGCTGGCAGCTCGGCGCAGCGCCAGACGTGGTCGACGTTGAAGGAACCGACGACGATGACCGAATTCATGAAACCTCTAGCTTGTTGGACATGCGCAACAGAACGGAAAACGCAAATGGCGGGCCGCACGGGCCCGCCGGAAACGCAGGCGGAGCCGGGCGGCTCAGCCGAGGTAGGTGAGCACCCCGGCGATGGTCGCGGTCATGAAGGTCGCGACCGAGCCGCCGAGCACCGCGCGCAGGCCGAAGCGGGCCAGGTCCTGGCGCCGCTCCGGGGCCAGCCCGCCGATGCCACCGATCTGGATCGCGATCGAGCTGAAGTTGGCGAAGCCGCACAGCGCGTAGGTCGCGATCAGCGTGGCCTGCGGACTCAGCGACACGTCCGGCACCTGGCCGTTGATGATGTTGGACAGCTGGGAATAGGCGATGAACTCGTTGAGCACGATCTTCTGCCCGATCAGCGAACCGACCGTGGTCGCGTCCGCCCACGGCACGCCGATCACCCAGGCGATCGGCGCCAGCAGGTAGCCGAGGATCGTGGACAGGCTGGTCGGCTGGCCCAGCCAGCCGGCAATGCCGCTGATCTCGCCCAGCCAGACCAGCGGCGCGTCGACCAGCGCGATCAGGGCGATGAAGGCCAGCAGCATCGCGCCGATGTTCAGCGCCAGGCGCAGGCCGTCGCCGGCGCCGGCGGCGGCCGCGTCGATCACGTTGGCGGTGGTCTTCTCGACCTCCATCTTCACCGTGCCGCGGGTCAGAGGCTCACCGGTCTCGGGAACCAGGATCTTGGCGATCACCAGCGTGGCCGGCGCGGCCATGATGCTGGCCGCGAGCAGGTGCTTGGCGAAGAACGCCTGCTGCTCCGGGTCGCCGCCGCCGAGCATGCCCACGTAGGCGGCCAGCACGCCGCCGGCGATGTGGGCCATGCCGCCGATCATCATGGTCAGCAGCTCGGACTGGGTCATCTTGGCGATGTACGGGCGCACCGTCAGCGGCGCCTCGGTCTGGCCGATGAACACGCTGGCGCAGACGCTGGTGGTCTCGGCACCGGAAACGCGCATCACCTTGGTGATCGCCCAGGCCATGCCGCGCACCACCGCCTGCATCGCGCCCAGGTGGTAGAGCACGCCCATCAGCGCGGAGAAGAAGATGATGGTCGGCAGCACCTGGAAGGCGAAGATGAAGCCGTGCTTCTCCATGTCCATCAGGCTGCCGAAGATGAAGTTCGAGCCCTGCGAGACGAAGCCGAGGATCCGCACGAAGCCGTGGCTGAGCCAGTCGAACACCTCGCGCCCGCCCGGCACCCGCAGCACCACCGCGGCGAAGGCGATCTGCAGGAACACGCCGGTGCCCACCAGCTTCCAGTCGACCGCGCGGCGGTTGTTCGAGAACAGCCAGACGATGCCGATCAGCACGGCCAACCCGAACAGGCCGAAGCCGATCCGACCCAGTGCCTCGATCATGGAATCCCCTGTGAATGTTAAAGAATTGCGAAAGCGTAGCAGGTCGGGGGTGAGTGCGTCCGGCGGGGCTGGCTGAACGGGTTGGGCTGGCGGAGTGATGGCAACTCAGGATTCCCGCCGTCCCGGCGAAAGCCGGGACGACGGGGGAGGGGAATCGTCCTTCCCATCAACGATCGGTCGCCTACGCGGCGCTCGGCGTCCCCAGCCCTCACTGCCGCGCTCATGCCGCTACTGCCGTCGCCTCCTACAATGCCGCCATCGTCCCCGGAGTCCACCGCATGCAATACCGCCGCCTCGGCGCCTCGGGCCTGCAGCTGTCCGCGCTGTCCTTCGGTGCCTGGATGACCTTCGGCCGCCAGGTCGGCCGCGGCCAGGCGCGCGAGCTGGTCGCTGCGGCCTGGGACCACGGGATCAACTTCTTCGACAACGCCGAGGCCTACGCCAACGGCGAGGCCGAGCGGGTGATGGGCGACGTGATCGCCGACCTGCGCCTGCCGCGCGACGGCTACTGCGTGTCCAGCAAGGTGTTCTTCGGTGCCGCCGAGGATCCGCGCCCGACCCAGCGCGGGCTGTCGCGCAAGCACGTGGTCGATGCCTGCCATGCCGCGTTGAAGCGGCTGCGGGTGGACTACCTCGACCTCTACTACTGCCACCGCCCCGACCCGGACACGCCGGTGGAAGAGACGGTGGCGGCGATGGACCTGCTGGTGCGGCAGGGCAAGGTGCTGTACTGGGGCACTTCCGAATGGCCCGAGGCGCTGATCCGCGAGGCGGCGAAGTTCGCCCGCACCCACCACCTGGCGGCGCCGACGATGGAGCAGCCGCAGTACAACCTGCTGCACCGCGAGCGGGTCGAGCTGGAGTACGCGCCGCTGTATTCGGAACTGGGCCTGGGCACGACCACCTGGTCGCCGCTGGCCTCGGGCCTGCTCAGCGGCAAGTACGCCGACGGCATCCACCGCGAGGGACGGCTGGCGCAGCCCGATGCCGGCTGGCTGCAGCGGCTGGTGGTCGGGCACAGCGAGGAGCGCCGGCTGGAGCGCGCCCGGCGCTTCGTCGCGGTCGCCGCCGAGCTGGGCGAGAAACCGGCGCCGCTGGCGATCGCCTGGTGCCTGCGCAACCCGCACGTGAGCAGCGTGATCCTCGGCGCCAGCACCCCCGCGCAGCTGCGGGAGAACCTCGGCGCGCTGGAGCTGGTCCGGCGCTACGACGAGCCGGTCTGGCGGCGGCTGGAGGTCGCCGCGGCGAACGTCTGACCCGCTTGACAGGGTAATGCGAATCATTATCATTCGCTGGGTTCCACGACCCTTCCCGCTGGAGCCCCATCCATGAACGTGCACCGCCTGACCCTGCCGCATGCCGAACCCGCCCGCACGCCAGCGCCGGCGCCGCACGCCGATACCGACGTGGTGCTGGGCAGCGAGCAGTTGCTGAAGGGCCGCCGCGAGATCCTGATCCGCCACGGCGACAAGCTCTACCGCCTGCGCCACACCAGCAACGACAAGCTGATCCTGACCAAGTAACCGTCGGTGGGCGCCCTGCGCGCCCGCTGCCGACCCCGTCCGCGCCGACTGCGCGGACGGCCGCGCGCCACCGCTCTCTCCCTGGATGCCAGCCACGCTTCACCGGACGCCAGCCCACCGGGTTCTCCCACTTCCGGAACCACGAAGCTGACACCGATGAATCGCATCACCCCGCTCGGCGCCGCCATCTGCGCGGTCCTCGCCACCGCTATGCCCGCCCACGCCGCTGTCCTCGATTCCGCCGACGCCGGCATGCGCGAGTTCGACCGCGTCCAGGTCACCGCCACCCGCACCGAACGCGCCATTGTCGACGTGCCCGCCTCGGTCGACGTGATCGACCGCGAGCGCCTCGACGACACCCTGGCCCGCGACATCAAGGACCTGGTTCGCTACGAGCCTGGCATCTCGGTCACTTCCAGCTTCGGCCGCTTCGGCCTGGGCGGCTTCCGCATCCGCGGCCTGGACGGCAATCGCGTGCAGATCCAGACCGACGGCATCGCCGTGTCCGACGCGTTCTCGATCGGCAGCTTCGCCAACGCCAACCGCAACTTCGTCGACCTCGACACGCTCAAGCGGGTGGAGATCGTGCGCGGGCCTGCCAGCTCGCTGTACGGCTCCGACGCGCTGGGCGGCGTGGTCGCGTTCGTCACCAAGGACCCGGCCGACTACCTGGCCGCTGACAAGGACGCCTATTTCGGCCTGAAGTTCGGCTACGAGGGCGACTGGCGCGGCCTGTTCGGCGGCGCCACCGCCGCGTTCGGCGGCGAGCGCTGGAGCGGCATGGTCGCGCTCAGCCACCGCCAGGGCCAGGAAACCCGCAACCAGGGCGACGACCGCAGCGCCGGCGCCACCCGCACCGCGCCCAATCCGCAGGACCGCGACGGCAACAGCGTGCTGGCCAAGCTGGTGTTCGCGCCGTCGGCGGACCAGCGGTTCAAGCTGACCGCCGAAAGCAACGAGGACCGCACCGAGAGCGACGTGCTGTCGGCGATCAACGCGACCACCCGCTCGCTGCAGGGCGACGACCGCCAGCAGCGCCGCCGCGTGTCGCTGGGCCACGAACTGGATTCGCTCGCCGCCGGCCTGGCCGACAGCCTGGACTGGAAGGTCTACTGGCAGGACAGCCGCACCACCCAGGACACCGACGAACTGCGCACCGGCAACATCCGGCGCCAGCGCCGGTTCGAGTTCGACCAGCACGTCTACGGGCTGCAGGCGATCTTCCACAAGGCGCTGTCCGGCGGCAGCGTCAGCCACGACTTCACCTACGGCCTGGATGCGGCCCGGACCCGTACCGAGCAGCTGCGCAACGGCGTGCAGACCAACCTCAACACCGGCGTGTCCAGCAGCACGATCCTGCCGGACGTGTTCCCGGTGCGCGACTTCCCGCTCAGCGACACCGCCGAGGTCGGCCTGTTCGTGCAGGACGAGATGCGCCTGGCCGACGGCCGGCTCAGCCTGGTGCCGGGCCTGCGCGTGGACGTCTACCGGCTCGAGCCGGAGATCGACCCGATCTTCGCAGGCGACAACCCGGGAGTACCGGTCAGCGACCTGGACGACACCGCCGTGTCGCCCAAGTTCGGCGCGATCTGGCGCTTCGACGAGTGCTGGTCGATGTTCGGCAACTACGCGCACGGCTTCCGCGCGCCGCCGTACAACGACGTCAACCTGGGTTTCACCAACTTCCAGTTCGGCTACACCGCCATCCCAAACCCGGACCTGAAGCCGGAGACCAGCGACGGCGTCGAGCTGGGCCTGCGCTTCGTCGGCAAGGCCGCCTACTTCGGCCTGAGCGGGTACTACAACGACTACCGCGACTTCATCGAGTCGTTCGTCAACGTCGGCTTCAACGAGCAGGGCTTGATGGTGTTCCAGTCGCGCAACGTGGCCGACGCGCGGATCTATGGTGCCGAGCTGAAGGCGGGCGTGGACTTCGGCGCACTGTCCGACGGCTGGAGCGGCTGGTCGCTGCGCGGCGCGGCGGCCTGGGCCCGCGGCGACAACAAGACCGACGACGTGCCGCTGGATTCGGTCGACCCGCTGCGCGCCTCGCTGGGGCTGGCCTACGACGGCGGCGCCTGGGGCGCGGAACTGGCCGGCAGCTTCGCCGGCCGCAAGGAACGCGTCTCCGACCCGGTGTACTACCGTCCCTCCGGCTACGGCGCGCTCGACCTGATGGTGAACTGGAAGTTCGCCCCGGGCGCGCGGATCGATTTCGGCGTGTTCAATCTCGGCGACCGCAAGTACACCGACTGGGCCGACGTGCCGATCGGCGTGGCGGCCAGCGCGGCCACGCTGGACCGCTATACCCGGCCGGGCCGCAGCGTGTCGGCCAGCCTGGCGGTGAGCTGGTAGCGATGGCCCGCCACGGACCCGCGGTCGGTGACGGCAGCGCGCCGGTACAGGCGCGCCCGTCGCTGCCGCGCCCGCGGCAGCTGGCCGAGCTGGGCAGCGTGCTGTGCCTGTACCGGCCGCAGCGCGGCGGCGAGCTGGCTGGCTGGATGCAGGCGGTGCGCGCCGAAGCGGCCACCGGCGTGGACAGCGACGGGCTGCAGGAAAGCCTGTCGTTCTTCGACGACGGCGGCCAATGCTGCTGGCGCCTGTTCCTGCTGCCGGACAGCGACTTCCTGGCGTGGGACATGCTGGCGGCGCAGTTGCCGGTCCAATGCGGGGACGCGGCCCAGGGCGTGGCCGACCGCCTGTGGCGGCGGCTGGCCGGGCGCCTGGGCGGCAACGGTTGGCGCGTATGCGCCCTGCGCCTGCACGTGCTGGCGCAGGAAAGCCACGCCGCGACGCTTGCCGCCAGTCCAGCACCGCTGTCGACGCTGGGCCTGGCGGCCGCGCGCCGGATCGCCCGCCAGGAAGGCGCCGAAGGCGAAGTGCGGCTGGACGAGTGCTGCTGCGCGCGCGCGGCGGCCGGTCCGGCGCAGGTCTCTCCCCCCAGCGGCGGCGAGGTGCCGCTGGTCAAGCTGTAAGCGGAACCTCGCATCGCCATGGACGGCCTTCATCTACCTTTCAACCCGGATCCACAGCAGGCAATCCCATGTCACCAGCCACCATGAAGCACCTGGTAGCCCTCCTCGCCGCGCTGGCCTTCGCCGCCAGTGCCACCGTGCACGCCGCCGCGCCCGACCCGCAGCGCGATCGCCAGAGCATCCTGGCCATGCAGGGCGAATACCTGGTCGATTTCGCCTTCGACGAGACCGTGCTGCTGAAGCCCGGCTACGAGCGCGCCTCGGCCATGCGCAGCGGCGGCGACGAGGTGGTGATCGTGGTCGAGGACACCCCGGGCAAGGTCGTACTGCAGCACCTGCTGGTCGACGCCAGGAGTGGCCACGTCACCAAGCACTGGCGCCAGGACTGGATCTACGAGGCCAAGCAGCGCTTCGAGTTCACCGGCGACCAGACCTGGACCGTGCACGCGATCCCGGCCGAGCTGACCCGCGGCGCCTGGACCCAGTGCGTCTACGAGGTCAGCGACGCGCCGCGCTACTGCGGCACCGGCCGCTGGACCTACGACAACGGCGTGGCGACCTGGACCTCCGACCTGTCCTGGCGCCCGTTGCCGCGGCGCGAGCACACCACCCGCAGCGACTACAACGCGCTGTCGGTGGTCAACCGCCACACCCTCACTCCGGGCGGCTGGACCCACGAGCAGTTCAACACCAAGGTGCTGCGCAAGACCGACGGCAGCCACGAGGAGATCGCCCGCGAGTTCGGCTTCAACGACTACCAGAAGGACACCGACGTCGACTTCGGCCCGGCCTACCGCTACTGGGAAGGCACGCAGGACTACTGGGCGCGGGTGCGCGCGCGCTGGGACCGCTTCCTGTCGCAGCCGCCGGGCCTGCACCTGAAGACCAAGGTCGACGGCATGGCGATGATCATCCCGCTGTTCACCCAGGCCGGCGAGGAAGAGCAGGGCGGGAAGGTGGCGGACGCGAAGATCGACGAAGTCTTCGCCAAGTGGGTCGAACCGGCGCGCTGAAGCACTGGCTTCGGCCGGGGCCGCCGTCCTGCCAGGGCATGGCTTACCCCTCGGTCGGGCATCCTGCCCTCAACTCGGGGCCGTGGCACATCCCTGTGCCACTTGCGCCATACCCCGGCAGGACGACGTCCTCGGGCGGCGTTGTGGTCGTGGCTTCTATGGTCTGGCGAAAAACCGCCGCCCGATGGTTCCGGGTTTCCTGTAGGAGCCCAGCTTGCTGGCGACCCGGGTGTCGGAATCACGAGGGCGTCGCCTGTGCCGAGGTCGTCGTGTCGCCGGCTGAACCCGGCTCCTACAACCGCCACGGCGCAGCCGCTTTTCTGTAGGAGCTGACTTCAGTCGGCGACACGGGCGTCGGGATCATGAGGGCGTCGCCCGTGCCGGTGTCGTGTCGCGGGCAAGCCCGGCTCCTACAGAACAGCGAGCGGCGCAACGACGGCTGTTGCTTCTGGACGACGGAACGGAGCCACGCCCCAAATTTCCCGAAGACGTGGCAGTGCGGGTGTGTTGCGGCAGCGGCCATGGATGGCCGCGTCGGCGAGTCGGCACACGGATGTGCCGTCGAGCCGACCGCAACACACCCGCACTGCCGCGGCTCAGCCCGAAGCCCACCACCCCCGGCGCTCTTGCGGTTGCAGTTGCAGTTGCCTTATGACCCATCCCCTCTCAAATGAGCCAGGAACAAAAAAATCCCCCGCATGCCGCGGGGGAGGGGGAAGGCCGGTGGGGTCCGGCGCGTAGGTGTCTTGCGGGGCCGCCGTGCTCAGGCGGGCGTGGCGGCCACGGCCGGCGTCGGCCTGGGCGCGGGTGGGGCAGGCGGTGCCGGTGACGCTGGCGGGACCGGGATGAAGTCGAGCGAACGCATCCGCTCGGGCACCGTCACCGGCACCTCGCGCGCACTGCGGTCGCGCACAACCGTGACCCTGGCCTGCTCGCCGGGCTGCTTGGCGGTCATCGCCTGCATCGCCTCGCGCGGGGTGGCCACCGCCTTGCCCTCGATCTTCTGGATCACGTCGCCGGCCTGCAGCCCCGGCAGCGCACCCTGCGACAGCACCAGTACGCCGCGGTCGGTGCCGAAGTAACGGCCCAGCTGCGGCTCCAGCGCCAGCAGGTTCAGGCCGTCCCAGCGCAACGCCTCGGCCAGCAGCGGCACGCTGCAGCCATCGCCCTGGCAGGCGCCGGGTCGCGACAGCCGGATCACCTCGCCGCGCAGCTGCGGCCCCAGCTCCTTCAGCCGCGCCAGTTCGGCGCCGTCGAACACCGCGGCAAAGTCCTCGCCGCTGCCGGGGAACGCACGGGTGAACGCCAGCGCCTGGGTCGCGCCCGGGGTCACGTCGACCTCGTGTTGCCTGCCCTCGCGCTGGTAGGCAATGCGCACCGGCTTGTCCTTCTCCAGCCCGGCCAGCGCCTTGCGCGCGTCCTCCACGCGCTGCTCGCCCGAGCCACCGGCGATCGCCTTGCCGCGCACCTTCAGCAGGCGGTCGCCGGCCTTCAGCCCGGCCTTGTCCGCGCCGCTGCCGGGGGTGACGCCGGCGATGCGCACGCCGGCCTGTCCGTCGACGCCCAGCAGCACGCCCAGGCGCGGCTTGCCGGCCTCGGCGCCGGCAACGCGGATCGACTGGATGCGGTTTCCGTCCAGGACCGATTCGCCGGACAGCTCGGCGATCCGGCGCGCGGCATCCTGCAGGTCGGCGCGCGCGGCCTCGAGCTGCTTCTGGCGGGCGGCCGTGTCGTCCTGCGCCCAGGCCGGCAGCGCCAGCGCGCAGGCGAGGGACAGGGCGAGCGGGGCGAGGCGCCTGGCGAGGGGGAAGCGGGGGTGTTTCATGTCGTTCTCTCGTGTGGTCGTGTGGTGCGTGTTGGGGCTGGGGGCCGGGTTCAATAGACCTGGACCAGGGCGTAGTCGGTATCGCCGCCGCCGTACAGGGCGTTCCAGCGCTGGCCGGCCGCCAGGCTGGCCAGTTCGCGCAGGACGTCCACGCGCTGCTGCCACAGGCCGGCGAGCGCGGGCTCGTCGAGCGCGTTGCCGGCCAGCGCCTCGTCGATGGCGGATACCTGCGAGCGCAGCGACGCGCTCAGCGCCAGCTGCACGCCGTCGCCCGGTTCCGGTCCCGACAGCTGGGCCAGCAGCGCTTCCAGCCGCGCCGATTCGGCGTACAGCGGTTCCATGGGGGGGCGGGTGGCCGGGACGGCGTCGGGCGCGGGCGGGGCGGCCGACGATGCGACCGGCGCCGGCGGTTCGTTGCGCGGCGCGGTGTCGGTGACCGGCAGGACCGCCGCCGCGCTGTGTCCGGTGGTCGCGTCTGGCGCGGCGGTGCGGCTGTCGATGCCCGCCACCGCATCCGGTGCCGGCGGCGCCGGCGCGCGCAGCAGGCCGAGCACGGGCAGCGCGGCCAGGCAGGCGGTCGCCGCGGCCACCGCCCAGGGCAGCACGCGGCGGCGCGGCCGTGGCGGACGCGCCAGTCCGGCGGCGACGCGCTGCCAGCCGTCGCCCGGCGGGGTTTCCAGCGGCAGTGCGGCGAAGGCGTGATGCCAGTCGGCCGCTGCGGGGGTGTTGCGCTCAGACATGGGAAGCCTCCTCGACCTGCAGCAGCGCGCGCAGCCGGCGCGTGCCGCGCGCCAGCTGCGACTTGGAGAAACTCGGGGTGCGCTGCATCAGCTCCGCGATCTCCTCGTGGGTATAGCCTTCGGCGTGGTACAGCCACAGCACGCTGCGGGTGGCGGCCGGCAGGACCAGCAGGGCGCGCTGCAGCAGCGCCGCGTCGGCGGCGGCCGGCGGCGGCGGCGCGCCGTCCTCGAATTCGTGGCCGTCCAGCGGCAGGGTTTCGTCCAGCCGGCGGCCACGACGCAGCCGCTGCAGCGCCTCGTTGATCGCGATCTGCCGCAGCCAGCCCCAGAACGGTCCGCTGCCGCGGTACTCGCCGACCCGGCGCAGCAGCTTTAGCATGGTTTCCTGCAGCGCCTCGCTGGCCTCGTCGCGGTCGCCGCACAGGCGCAGCGCCAGGGTGAACACCGGCCGCTCGAACCAGCGGTACAGCTGCTCGAACGCCGCCGCCTCGCCGCGCCGCGCGCGCGCCAGCAGCGCCTCGGGCACCTCGATGGCGAAGCCCGAGCGCGGCGCGGCGCGGTCGTCGCGCAGGTCCGCGGCGGCCACGGCCGGGGCCAGGGCCATGCAGCTGGCGGGGGCGAGCAGGCTGGATTCGGTGGTCATACCGCTATCTGGATGCGGGCAGCTGCAAAAGGGTCGCAGCCTGGCGTGCTGTTCCTGCGACCGTCGCTCCGCCGCGCCGGTTCCCGGTCGCGGTAGTGCCTATACTGGGCCGGACTAGGGAGTGGCCGCGAACGGCCGAAGGAGCGGGGGGATGTTCTCATCGGGTTTTCTGGCACTGGTGCTGCTGGTGGCCGGCGCGATCGTGCTGTTCAAGACGGTGCGGATGGTGCCGCAGGGCTACGAGTGGACGGTGGAGCGCTTCGGCAAGTACACCCATACCCTGGACCCGGGCCTGCACTTCCTGATCCCGATCATCTACGGCGTCGGCCGCAAGGTGAACATGATGGAGCAGGTGCTGGACGTGCCCAGCCAGGAAGTGATCACCAAGGACAACGCGGTGGTGCGGGTGGACGGGGTGGTGTTCTTCCAGGTGCTGGACGCGGCCAAGGCCGCCTACGAGGTGGCCAACCTGGAGGTGGCGACGATCGCCCTGGTCCAGACCAACATCCGTACCGTGATCGGCTCGATGGACCTGGACGAATCGCTGTCCAACCGCGAGAAGATCAACGCCCAGCTGCTCAACGTGGTCGACCACGCCACCCATCCGTGGGGCATCAAGGTCACCCGGATCGAGATCCGCGACATCCAGCCGCCGCGCGACCTGATCGATTCGATGGCCCGGCAGATGAAGGCCGAGCGCGACCGCCGCGCGGTGATCCTCGAGGCCGAGGGCCACCGTTCCTCGGAGATCCTGCGCGCCGAGGGCGACAAGCAGGCCGCCATCCTCCAGGCCGAAGGCCAGAAGGAAGCGGCGTTCCGCGAGGCCGAGGCGCGCGAGCGCCTGGCCGAGGCCGAGGCCAAGGCCACCCAGATGGTGTCCGAGGCGATCGCCAACGGCGACGTGCAGGCGATCAACTACTTCGTGGCCCAGAAGTACGTGGCGGCGTTCGAGAAGCTGGCCACCGCGCCGAACCAGAAGTTCGTGCTGATGCCGATGGAAGCCAGCGGCGTGATCGGCTCGATCGCCGGCATCGCCGAACTGGCCCGCGGGGCCCTGGCCGACCAGCAGCAGAAGGCGGGCGCGCCGCGGGCGCAGCCGCCCAGGCCGGGGGGCTGAGCCATGCGCGTCGACGTGGTGGCCTGGGCGGCACTGGCGCTGCTGCTGATCGCGGCCGAGACGCTGGCGCCGGGCGCCTTCCTGCTGTGGATGGGCTTCGCCGCGGTGGCGGTGTTCCTGGCGGTGCTGCTGGTGCCGGACATCCCGGTGCTGGCGCAGGTGGCGGCGTTCGTGGTGCTGAGCTTCGTCTCCATCCAGGTCTACCGGCGCTGGTTCCGCAAGGGCGCGCGCCAGAGCGACCAGCCGCTGCTCAACCGCCGCGCCGAGCAGACCGTCGGCCTGGTCGCCCCGCTCGACCAGGCCATCGTCGCCGGCCGCGGGCGGGTCAAGCTGGGCGATGCCTTCTGGGTGGTGGAAGGCCCCGACCTGCCGGCCGGCACCCCGGTCCGGGTGGTCGCGGTGAACGGCATGGTGCTGAAGGTGCAGGAGGCGTGAGCACCGCAGTCATCGTCGCTGCCGCCTGAGCCCCTCTCCCTTCGGGAGAGGGGTTGGGGAGAGGGTCGGGTGAGGCTGCGTGAGTTCAAGCGTCCGTCGCTCCTCCGTACCCTCATCCGCCCTTCGGGCACCTTCTACCCCGAGGGCACCTAGTCCCGGAGGGAGAAGGACAGCGCGCCCGCCGGAAAGGCGTTTGGCGGAGGAATCCGCCGCATCTGGGATAATGGCGGTCTTCCTTTCCGCGAGACCGCCATGACCCGCAAGACCGTCCTCAACGACACCCACCGCGCGCTCGGCGCCAAGATGGTCGACTTCGGCGGCTGGGACATGCCGATCCACTACGGCTCGCAGCTCGACGAGCACCACCTGGTCCGGCGCGAGGCCGGCATGTTCGACGTCAGCCACATGACCGTGGTCGACCTGCGCGGCGAGCGGGTGCGCGAGTTCCTGCGCCGGCTGCTGGCCAACTCGGTGGACAAGCTCAAGGTGCCGGGCAAGGCGCTGTACTCGTGCATGCTCGACGAGCGCGGCGGGGTGATCGACGACCTGATCACCTACTACCTGGGCGAGTCGTTCTTCCGCCTGGTGGTCAATGCCGCCACCCGCGACAAGGACCTGGGCTGGATCCAGCAGCAGGCCGCCGCGTTCGGGGTCGAGGTGACCGAGCGGCCGGACTTCGCCATGGTCGCGGTGCAGGGCCCGCAGGCGCGCGAGCGCGTGGTCGGCCTGCTGCGCGAGTCCGACCGCGCGGCGGCAGAGAAGCTGGGCCGCTTCGCCGCGGTCGAGGCGCAGTCCGCGGCCGGCGTGCCGCTGTTCCTGGCACGCACCGGCTACACCGGCGAGGACGGGTTCGAGATCGTGCTGCCGGAAGCCGACGCGGTCGCGTTCTGGAACGCGCTGCTGGAGGCCGGGGTCAAGCCGGCCGGGCTCGGCGCGCGCGACACCCTGCGCCTGGAGGCGGGCATGAACCTCTACGGCCAGGACATGGACGAGACGACCACCCCGTGGGAAGCCGCGCTGGCCTGGACCGTGACCCTGGACGACGGCCGCGACTTCATCGGCCGCGCCGAGCTGGAGGCGCAGAAGGCCGCCGGCACCCCGCGCCAGCTGCTCGGCCTGGTGATGGACGAGAAGGGCGTGCTGCGCCACGGGCAGAAGGTGCTCACCGCGCAGGGCGAGGGCGAGATCCTGTCGGGCACCTTCTCCCCGACCCTGGGCAAGGCGATCGCGTTCGCGCGCGTGCCGGCCGGCGATCCGGGCCAGGTCCGGGTCGACATCCGCGGCCGCGAGGTGCCGGTGCGGGTGGTGAAATTCCCGTTCGTGCGCGACGGCCAGGCCCAGCCCGGCGTGCTCGGTTGACCTGCCGCGGCCGGCGCGCGCCGCGCCGGCCGTTTGCCAGTGCGGCGGAGTCCTCCGCTAAACTAGCCGCCCATCCAGAACCCATCGCGTGACCGGAGCAGCCCCCATGAGCGAGATCCCCGGCGACCTCAAGTTCCTCAAGTCCCACGAGTGGGCGCGCGTCGAAGGCAACGGCCGCGTCACCGTCGGTATCTCCGACCATGCCCAGGGCCTGCTCGGCGACCTGGTCTACGTCGAGCTGCCCAATGTCGGCGACAGCGTCGAGGCCGGCAACGCGGTGGCGGTGGTGGAGTCGGTCAAGGCCGCCTCGGACGTGTACGCCCCGGTCAGCGGCACGATCGTCGAGGTCAACTCGGCGCTGGCCGACAAGCCGGAGACCATCAACGAGGACGCCTACGGCGAGGGCTGGCTGTTCGTGGTCGAGTCCAGCGACGCCGACCAGCTGGCCGAACTGCTCGCCCCGGACGACTACGCCGAGCTGATCGAGGGCGAGGACGACTGATCCGCGGCCTTCGCGATCCGTCCAGGATTCCTGGAAACGCCCGCCTCCGGCGGGCGTTTTTTTTGCGCCGCCGGTGCCGGTGCCCATGTCGTGCCCGGGCACCGGCGCGGGCGAAGGTTCCTCCCGCATCCAGGGAATGAGCAGATGCCTTCGCGACATGTGCGGCGCGCGGCGGCGATCGAACCCGGGCGCGCGCCGTCGCCGTCGCCGTTTCCGATCGCGAACGATGCATGGAAGGCGGCGCGACGCGTCGATGGCGGTGTCGCGGGCTTGCGCAGTTCTGCGCAAATCGGCTTGTGCGACGCGAAACAAAGGCGCCCGGCGCGGATTTTTTTTCGCGGCCGGAAAGGGCGTGCGGGCAGCTTCGCCACACCCCCGCGTTCGCGGCGACGCAGGTTGTCGAAACGATGCGTGTGGATGCGCCTGCGAAAAAAGCACTTGTTTTCCGCATCGGTTTGCAACGCACTCGACGCCGGCACGGATCGCGGGCGGCGCGCGCCGTCGCGCGCAGCGCCGCGCTGCGGCGGCGGCCGGTCGCGCCGCCGGAAAAAAAATCGCGCACGGGTGTTGACAGTGAAAAAAACCGTGATTAGGTTTCGCCCAGCAGACGCTGCCTGCCGAAGCGAGTGAGTCGAATCAACACCACAACGCGAAGCACAACTCGGGCATCCGCCAGGAACCTTCAGACGGTGGATCAGGCCCGCTTCCCTCCAAGAAAAGCAGCGAATCCCCGATCTACCGCCCGCGCATCCGCATCGCGCGGGTTTTCCCGTATCCGTATCGACGTGCGTATCGCGCCGACGGACTCCCCCCGGCGGCTTCCGCCGCGGGTTTTCGCACTGGGCGTTACCCATCCGTAGTTCACTGACGAGGAGCCAACCATGGCAACGAAGAAAGCTGCGAAAAAGAAACCGGCCGCCAAGAAGGCGGTGAAGAAGGTCGCCAAGAAGGCCGGCGCCAAGAAGGCGGTGAAGAAGGCCGCCAAGAAGAAGGTCGCCAAGAAGGCCGTGAAGAAGGCCGCCGCCAAGAAGGTGGTGAGGAAGGCCGCCAAGAAGAAGGTCGCCAAGAAGGCGGTGAAGAAGACCGCGAAGAAGGCCGCCGCCAAGAAGGTGGTGAAGAAGGCCGCCAAGAAGAAGGTCGCCAAGAAGGCCGCCAAGAAGGCGGTGAAGAAGGTCGCCAAGAAGAAGGTCGCCAAGAAGGCTGTGAAGAAGGCCGCGAAGAAGGCCGCCGCCAAGAAGCCGGCCAAGAAGGCCGCCAAGAAGAAGGTCGCCAAGAAGAAGGCGGCCCCGGTCGCGCTGCCGGCTACCCCGGCTCCGCTGATCTGATCCAACCCCGATAGCCGTACCGAAATGACTCCCTCCCCGATGCCCAGCGGGGGGGGAGTTTTTTTTATGTTCTTGGCCCATTCAAGGGAATGGGCCGCGCCGGCCGAGGCAGCCGCAAGAGCGCCTGGGGCGGCCGGTTTCGGGCTGAGCCGCGGCAGTGCGGGTATGTTGCGGTCGTCTCGACGGCACGTCCCTGTGCCGACTCGCCGACGCGGCCATCCCTGGCCGCTGTCGCAACACACCCGCACTGCCACGTCTTCGGGAACGTCGGGGTCGTAGCTAGCAACAGCCGCCGCCGCGCTGTTCTGTAGGAGCCGGGCTTGCCCGCGATGCGACGCCGTCGGCCCAGGCGACACCCCCGTGATCCCGACGCCCGTGTCGCCGACTGAAGTCAGCTCCTACAGAAAAGCGGACGCGCCGTGGCTGTTGTAGGAGCCGGGTTCAGCCGGCGACACGACGCCCTCGGCCCAGGCGACGCCGTCATGGTTCCGACGCCCGGTCGCCAGCAAGCTGGGCTCCTACAGGAGGCCCGGAACCGTCAGATCGCGGTGTCTTTTCGCCAGGCCATGGAAGCCACGACCGCCACGCCGCCCAAGGACGGCGGCCCCCGGCCGATGCCAGCGACTTTGACTAGTCATTGGATCCCCAGGCTCGAGCAGCCATGACCGGCCATACGGCTGCTATGGAGCACTTCGGCTGTGGCGAAGCGTCTCGCCGGGACGACAGGTCGCGGGGTTTCCCGTGCGTGGCGGCCATGCGGCCGCCCGGCGGGTCGTCAGTGCGGCGAGGCGACCGACGACGAGGACGAGGTGCCCTGCGGCTGGACCGGTTCGGGCGTGGCGCCGTCGGCCATCAGGTTGTCGGCGCCGAAGTCGGTGTCCACGTCCAGCCAGCGCTGCGCCGGCAGGCCGACCGCGCGGTCGATGATGGTCGGCAGCAGGCCGCTGGGCAGCGAGCTTTCGCTGTTCCAGAGGATGGCAATGCCCAGGTCGCGGTCGGGCAGCACCGCGGTCAGCCCGCGGTAGCCCTGTACCGCGCCGGCATGGAACACCACTTGCTCGCCGGCGTAGTCGAACACGCGCCAGCCCAGCGCGTAGCTGGCGGCATGCACGCGGTCGCGGCGCCAGCCCGAGCGCATCTCGCCCGGGGTGGACACCACCGGCGCGTGCAGCGTGGCCAGCAGCGGCGCCGACAGCACGTCGGGGCGGTGGCCGGTCTGCGCGAGCAGCCACTGCGCCATGTCGCTGATGCTGGCGTTGACCCCGGCGGCGGGCGGCAGGCGGTAATAGGTCGGCTTGGGACTGACCGAGACCCAGCCGTTGCGGCTGCGCACGTGCGGCCGCGCCCAGCGCGGGCTGGATTCGATCCCGGCCAGGCCCAGGCTGGCGTCGTTCATGCCCAGCGGTTCGAGCAGGCGGCGCTGCACCGCCTGTTCGTAGAAGGTGCCCGAGGCGGCGAAGACCACGTCGCCGACCAGGCTGAAGGCCACGTTCTGGTAGGCGTAGCACTGGCCGGGCGGGCAGGTCAGCGGCGCCGCCCCGAGCTTCTGCGCCACCTGGTAGTACTCGGCGTTGCCTTCGATGTCGCGATCGTAGGCGTTGTGCGCCTTCAGGCCGACGCGGTGGCTGAGCAGGTCGGCCACGGTGACCTGGTCGGCGTAGCCGGGTTCGGCCAGCTGGAAGCCGGGCACGTAGTCGGAGACCTTGCTGTCCCAGCGCAGGCTGCCGTCGTTGACCAGCAGGCCGGTCATGGTGCCGGCGAAGGCCTTGGACAGCGAAGCCAGGCGGAACACGGTGTGCGAGTCGACCGGCTGCGGGCGGACCACGTCGGTGACGCCGTAGCCGCGCGCGCTGAGGACGCGGCCGTTGTGCACGATCGCCATCGCCATGCCGGGAATGCGCTGGCCCTGGACCAGCTGCTCGGCCAGCGCCTCGAAGCGGGCGACGTCGAAACCGGGTGCCACCGGCTGCACGCCGGCGTTGGCATAGACGCGGTAGGGCAGCGGCTGGGTCGGTGGCGGCAGCGCCGACGGCGACAGCGTCGGGGTCTGCGCGGTGGAGGGAAGCGCCATCGCCAGCAGCAGTGCCAGCGAACCCATGCTCAGTGAACCCGTGGTCAGCGGTCGGATTCCCCGTGGCCTGGTCGGCCGGACGCGCCCGTCTTTCATGGTTTTGATGCCTGTAAGCTACCGCTGCGGCCGATTCTAGCGCCGGTTTCCATGTGTGCACAAACCAGGAGAAGATGAATGGGCAGTTTGTTGATCCTGTTGGTGTTTTTGGGCGTCCTGGTGGCCGTGGCCCTGTGGGCCGTGGGCATCTACAACGGCCTGGTGACCAGCCGCAACGCCTGGAAGAACGCCTTCGCCCAGATCGACGTGCAGTTGCAGCGCCGTTTCGACCTGATCCCGAACCTGGTGGAAACCGCCAAGGCCTACATGGGCCACGAACGCGAGACCCTGGAGGCGGTGGTCGCCGCACGCTCGGTCGCGCAGGCCGGCCTGGCCGCGGCCAAGGCCCATCCCGGCGGCGAGGCGGAGATGGCGCAGCTGGCTGCCAGCCAGGGCCAGCTCAACGGCGTGCTCGGCCGGCTGCTGGCGGTGGCCGAGGCCTACCCGGACCTGAAGGCCAACCAGAACATGATGCAGCTGAGCGAGGAACTGTCCTCCACCGAGAACCGGGTGGCGTTCGCGCGGCAGGCCTACAACGACGCGGTGATGGCCTACAACAACCGGCGCGAGATCTTCCCCTCCAGCGTGGTCGCCGGCATGTTCAACTTCGCCCATGCCGCGCTGCTCGACATCCCCGCCGACAAGGCCCAGGTGCGCGAGGCGCCGAAGGTGCAGTTCTGAGCCGTTGACGGACCTGCACCCATGAACTTCTTCGAACATCAGGCCGCGGCGCGCCGCGGCTCGGGGCGGCTGGTGCTGCTGTTCGCGCTGGCGGTCGGCGGCATTGTGCTGGCGGTGGACCTGGCCACGCTGGTGTTCACCGGCAGCATCGGCGCGACCGTGTTCGCCACCGTGCTGACCCTGGCGGTGATCGGCCTGGGGTCGCTGTACCGGATCGCGTCGCTGCGCGGCGGCGGCGCGGTGGTGGCGGCGCAGATGGGCGGCACCTGGGTGCCCGAGGACACACGCGATCCTTCGCTGCGGCGGCTGCGCAACGTGGTCGAGGAGATCGCGATCGCGTCCGGCGTGCCGGTGCCCAAGCTGTTCGTGATGGAGAACGAGGCCGGCATCAACGCCTTCGCCGCCGGCTACAGCCCGTCGGATGCGGCCGTCGCGGTGACCCGCGGCGCGCTGGACCGGCTCAACCGCGATGAACTGCAGGGCGTGATCGCGCACGAGTTCAGCCACGTGCTCAACGGCGACATGCGCCTGAACATCCGCCTGATGGGCGTGCTGTTCGGGATCCTGATGCTGAGCCTGATCGGCCAGCGGATCCTGATCTACGGGCGCCTGGGCCGCAGCCGCGACGGCACGCCGGTGCTGATCGCCGCGCTGGTGGCGGTAGTGGTGGGCGCCATCGGCGTGTTCTTCGGACGGATGATCAAGGCCGGGGTCAGCCGCCAGCGCGAGTACCTGGCCGACGCCTCGGCGGTGCAGTTCACCCGGCAGACGCGCGGGCTGGCCGGCGCGCTGAAGAAGATCGGCGGCCTGCCGGCCGGCTCGAAGCTGCAGGACAAGGCCGACGCCGAGGAAGTGAGCCACATGCTGTTCGGGTCCGGCACGGCGCTGGCGGGCATGTTCGCCACCCACCCGCCGCTGGTCGATCGCATCCGCCGGCTGGAGCCGAGCTTCGACGCGCGCCAGCTGCAGGAACTGGAAGCGCGCTGGCGGATGTCGCCGCCGGACGGCCTGGCCGAGGACATCGCGCTGGGCTTGGCCGCGCACGATGCCGGCGCGGGCGGGCCGCCGCCGTTGCCGCCGGCCGGTGCGCAGGTCGTGATCACGCCGCCGATGGTGGTCAGCCAGGTGGCCACGCCGGCCGAGGACGACTACCTGCGGGCGCACGACCTGGTCGAGCAGCTCGGGCCGGAGCTGCGCGGGTTGGCGCGGCAGCGCGAGGCGGTGATGCCGCTGCTGGTGGGCCTGCTGCTGGACGCCGACGCGGCGGTCGCGGTGCGCCAGCGCAGCGAGGTGGCCGCGCGCTGCGGCGAGGCGTTGGCCCAGCGCGCGTTCGAGCTGCGCCGCCAGCACCTGGAGTCGCTGCACCCGTCGTTGCGGCTGCCGCTGGCCTCGCTGGCCTTCCCGGTGCTGCGCCAGCGGCCGCGCCCGGAACTGGACACCTTCCTCGACACGATCGACGCGATGGTCCACACCGACGGGCGGGTGTCGGTGTTCGAGTACTGCCTGTCGCGGCTGCTGCAGGTGCAGGTGCGCGAGGCGCTGGATCCCTCGCGCCACACCCGCTTCGGCCGCAACAAGGCCACCGGCGTGCGCGCGGAGTTCGCCACGCTGCTGGCGGTAGTGGCCGAGGCCGGCCACCCGGGCGCGCCGATGCAGGCGCAGCGCGCCTACCTGGCCGGGTTGCAGCGGGTGCTGCCGCGCGACCACCTGCCGTACGCACCGCCGGCCGAGGGCGTGCAGGCGCTGGACGCGGTGTGGGAGCCGCTGGACAGGCTGGCGCCGCCGGCCAAGGAAATGCTGGTCGAGGCGCTGGTCCACGCGGTCTCCAGCGACCAGAAGGTCAGCGTGGCCGAGGCCGAACTGCTGCGCACCGTGTGCGCGGTGCTGCACTGCCCGCTGCCGGCGCTGCTGGAGCGGGCCTGAGGCGGCTCCAGCAGCATGCCGGACACGCGGATCCGCGCGGCTGCCCGCTTCTGTAGGAGCCGGGTTCAGCCGGCGACGCGACGCCGCCGGCACGGGCGACGCCCTCGTGATCCCGACGCCCGTGTCGCCGACTGAAGTCAGCTCCTACAGAAGAGCGGCGCCGTGGCTGTTGTAGGAGCCGGGTTCAGCCGGCGACGCGACGCTGCCGGCACAGGCGACGCCCTCGTGATTCCGACGCCCGTGTCGCCGACTGAAGTCAGCTCCTACAGAAGAGCGGCGCCGTGGCTGTTGTAGGAGCCGGGTTCAGCCGGCGACGCGACGCTGCCGGCACAGGCGACGCCCTCGTGATCCGGACGCCCGTGTCGCCGACTGAAGTCGGCTCCTACAGAAGAGCGGCCGCGCCGCGGCTGTTGTAGGAGCCGGGTTCAGCCGGCGACGCGACGCCGCCGGCACGGGCGACGCCCTCGTGATCCCGACGCCCGTGTCGCCGACTGAAGTCAGCTCCTACAGAAGAGCGGCGCCGTGGCTGTTGTAGGAGCCGGGTTCAGCCGGCGACGCGACGCCGCCGGCACGGGCGATGCCTTCGTGATTCCGACGCTCGTGTCGGCGACTGAAGCCGGTTCCTACAGAAGATCGGTCGTGCCGCTGCCGCGGAGCAGGTCGGCGGCGCGCTCGGCGATCATGATCGTGGGCGCGTTGGTGTTGCCGCCGGGCAGGGTCGGCATCACCGAGGCGTCGACCACCCGCAGGCCGTCGATGCCGCGCACGCGCAGCTGTGGGTCGACCACGGCATCGGCGTCCGTGCCCATCCGGCAGGTGCCGGCCGGGTGGTAGATGGTCTCGGCCTTGGCGCGCACGAACTGCGCCAGTTCCGCATCCGACAGGTCCGCGCGCGCCGGGAAGATCGGCGCGCCGCGCCAGCGGTCGAACGCCGGCTGCGCGACCAGCTCGCGCGACAGCCTGGCGCATTCGACCATCATCCGCAGGTCGAAGCCGTCGGGATCCGACAGGTAGCACGCCTCGATCGCCGGCGGCGTGCGCGGGTCGGCGTCGCGCAGGCGGATGCGGCCGCGGCTGCGCGGGCGCAGGAAGCAGGCGTGGACGGTGAAGCCGTCGCCGGCCAGGCGGTTGCGGCCGTGGTCGTCGAGCATGGCCGGGACGAAGTGGAACTGCACGTCGGGCCGGTCGTCGCTCGCCAGCGCCGAGCGGACGAAGCCGCCCGCCTCGGCGATGTTGCTGCTGCCGGCGCCGCGGCGGCCGCGCAGGAACCAGTCGAAGGCGATCTTCAGCTCGCTGGCGCGGTCGTAGCTGACCCCGGGCGGGCAATGGTGCAGGGTGCAGATGTCCAGGTGGTCCTGCAGGTTGGCGCCGACGCCGGGCAGGTCCGCGGCCACCGCGATCCCGTGCGCGCGCAGTTCGCCGGCCGGGCCGATCCCCGACAGCATCAGCAGCTGCGGCGAGTTGACCGCGCCGCCGCACACCAGCACCTCGCCGGCCGCATAGACGCGGTGCTGGCGTCCGCGGCGGCGGTACTCGACGCCGGCGGCGCGACCGCCTTCGACCACGATCCGCTGCGCCAGCGCGCCGGTGGCCACGTGCAGGTTCGGCCGTCCCCGCGCCGGCGCCAGGTACGCGCCCGCGGCCGAGCAGCGCGCGCCGTCGCGTTGGGTGACCTGGTAGAAGCCGACGCCGGCCTGCACGGCGCCGTTGAAGTCGTCGTTGCGTGGCCAGCCGGCCTGCGCCCCGGCCTCGACGAAGGCGTGCGAGAGCGGATTGGCGTGGCGCAGGTCCGAGACCCGCAACGGGCCGCCGGCGCCGTGCAGCGGGCCGGCGCCGCGGGCGTTGTCCTCGGCGCGCAGGAACCAGGGCAGCACCGCCACCCAGTTCCAGCCGGCCGCGCCAGCAGACTCCCATCCGTCGTAGTCGGCCGGAACGCCGCGGGTGTAGCACATCGCGTTGATCGAACTGCAGCCGCCCAGCACCTTGCCGCGCGGCCACCACAGGCGGCGGCCCTGCAGCTGCGGCTCCGGTTCGGTGCTGTAGTCCCAGTTGATCGTGCGGTCGTTGACCAGGCGGCCGAGGCCGGCCGGCATGTGGATCAGCGGGTTCCAGTCGCGCGGGCCGGCTTCCAGCAGCAGCACGCGGCAGGCCGGGTCCTCGCTGAGCCGGGCGGCCAGCACGCAGCCGGCCGAACCGGCGCCGATGACGATGTAGTCGTACACGCACTCCCCCAGGCGGCGCGGCCGGCGCCGCGCGGGCCGCTGCCCGGATGCTGGCGACAGCCGCGGTACCCGCGCAAGCCCGGGCCGCCGGCGTCCGTGGCGCTGGCGATGTTGCAGTGCATCGGATACCGTGCGCGCGTGGTGGCCGGCAGCCCGGCCGCGGACCGGCCGCACGACGCATGACCCAGCCCCCCGGAACACCGTCCCGTCCCAGCGACCTGCGCCAGGTGCTGGACGTCCTCGGGGTCGCCTCGCCGGCGCTGTGGTGGTCGCTGCTGTACTTCTTCTGCCTGCTGACCGGCTACTACGTGCTGCGCCCGGTGCGCGACGCGATGGGCGCCTCCGGCGACGTGGCCGCGGTGTTCCCGCCGGCGCTGGTCGACTGGGCGCAGCGCGCCGGCATCGACCTGGGCGCCTTCACCCTGCAGCTGCTGTTCACCGCGACCTTCGTCTGCATGGTCCTGCTGCAGCCGGTGTACGGCGCGTTGGTCTCGCGCTATCCGCGGCGGGTGTTCCTGCCGGCGGTGTACCTGTTCTTCATCGCCTGCCTGGGGTTCTTCCACTGGGCGTTCGACCGCGCGCTGCCCGGCCGGGGCGCGGCGTTCTTCGTCTGGGTGGCGGTGTTCAACCTGTTCGCAGTGTCGGTGTTCTGGAGCTACATGGCCGACGTGTTCGACAACGAGAACGCGAAGAAGGTCTACGGTTACATCGGCGCCGGTGGCACCCTCGGCGCGCTGCTCGGCCCGTCGATCACCCGGCTGCTGGCGGAGCGGATCGGGGTGGGCAACCTGCTGCTGGTGTCGGCCGGGTTCCTGGGGGTGTGCCTGCTGTGCATCCTGATGCTGCGGCCGTGGGCCATCGCCCGCGAGCGCGCCCACCACGAGCGCAGCGGCGAGGAGGCGATGGGCGGCTCGGTGCTGGCCGGCCTGCGCCTGGTCTGGCAGGACCCGCTGCTGCGCGCGATGGCCCTGCTGATGTTCTTCGGCGTGGGCGTGGGCACGCTGCTGTACAACGAGCAGGCGGCCATCGCCCGCAAGCTGCTCGACGACGCCACCCGCACCGCCTACTACGCGCGGCTGGACCTGGCGGTGAACCTGCTGACCATCCTGATCCAGGTGTTCCTGACCCGCTGGCTGCTGCGCCGCTTCGGCATCGCGCCGCTGCTGCTGGTGCCGGCCTCGGCGATCCTGCTCGGCTTCGCCCTGCTGGCGGCCTCGCCGCTGCCGATGCTGATCTGGGTGGTGCAGGTGATGACCCGCGCCTGCGAGTTCTCGCTGGCCAAGCCGGCGCGCGAGACGATCTACACCCGGGTCGACCGCGAGGCGCGCTACAAGGCCAAGGCGGTGATCGACACGATGGTCTACCGCGGCAGCGACCTCAGCTTCGTCTGGCTGCACAAGGCGCTGGCGGCGTTCGGTTCCAGCGTGGTGTTCCTGGCCGGGGTGGGCGTGGCCCTGTGCATGACCGCCAGCGCCTGGGCGGTGGTGCGCGCCCAGCGCGGGCTGCCGGAGACCGCGCCGGCCGGCGAACCGCAACCGGTGGCCGGGCGCGGCTGATCCGGCTCAGGGCGCCAGCAGCGGCACCGCGAACAGGACCGCGCCCAGCACGAACGACGCGGTCAGGACGTGCACGCCCGGGTGGTGGATGCGCAGGAACACGAACTGCTCGACCGTGCGGCCGGCCCAGAACAGGACCATGAACCAGAGCACGCCATGGCCCAGCGCGGTGCCGCGCAACTCCTGCGGGAACAGCAGGCACAGCGTGCCGATGCCCAGGAAGACGTAGACCAGCCGCAGGTTGAGGATCTGGGTGATGGCGCGGGTCGGCAGGCCGACCTTGGCCAGTTCGCGCTTCCAGTCGAACAGGCGCCAGAACGCCAGATGGAACGCGGCGAAGCCGAAGCTGTGCAGGGCGCACAGCATCAGTGGGAGGTCGTGGTGCATCGTCGACTCCTTGCCGGCGACGGGGCCGGACCGGTTTCGTCGGAGCTCAGGCCGCGCGGGCGGGCCGCGGCGACACCCACATCGCAATGCGCGCGCGGAACACGGTGTCGCCGGAGCGGTCGCGCACGACCACCCCGACCGGCAGGTCATAGCCTTCCGCCGACTCGACCAGCGGCACGTCCGGCGTGGCCACCGCGTGCATCGGTCCGGTCGCCTTCTTCAGGTACTCGACGGTCATGCCGCGGGGGATCCAGCGCATCGATGCCGGCAGGCTGGCATCGGTCATCACCCCGGCGACCAGTTCGGCCAGGTTGCACAGCGCGATCGCGTGCACCGTGCCGAGGTGGTTGCTCACCCGGCGGCGATGCCGGATCGTGGCCTCGCAGCGACCGGGCTCGAGGCGGACGATGCGCGGGGCGATGCTGGCGAAGTAGGGCGCCTTGAAGCACACCGCGCGCGAGAACAGCCGGTCGCCGCCGGGCCAGCGTTGCAGCTTGCGGTAGAGGTCGAGCAGTCGGTTCGCCATTTCGTGTTCCGGACAGGACGACGGCGGGCCAGGGCCCGCCGTCGCAGTGAAGTGCTTCCGGTCAGGCCGCTTCGCGCGTGCCCGGCTTCGGCTGGTCGTAGTAACTGGCTGCGCGCAGCTCGTGGCTGTCGAAGTCGTCCACGGTGATCGTCTCCAGGGTGATCTCGCGCAGCTCCTCCAGCAGCTTGCGCTCCTCGGCGGTGATCACGCCCTCGGCCACCGCCTCGTCCAGCTGCGCCGGGAACTCCAGTGCCTCGATGCCCTTGGTCTTGAGCGCCTTGAGGAACTTGCGCTCCACCGGCTCGGCGTGCACCGCCTTGGCCAGGTAGCTGTCGATGCGCCCGCCGGGATTGTTCGCGCATGGAGTGAGGAACACGCCCGCACCGAGGCGGTCGCGCGCCTCGTTCGGGGCCATCAGCAGCGAGGCGACGCGATGGTTGAGCCGGTCGCCCGGGGCCTCGGCGCGGCGGCCGAGCGGGAACACCAGCAGCCACAGCGCCCAGCCGACCGGACGGATCGGGAAGTTGCGCAAGGCATCTGACAGCGCGGTCTCGATTACGTGGAAGCTGTTGTACATGCTCCACGCCAGCAGCGGCTTGTCGGCCTCCGGCGCGCCTTCGTCGTGGTGGCGCTTGAGCACGGCGCTGGCCATGTACAGGTGGCTGAGCACGTCGCCCAGGCGGCCGGACAGCGATTCTTTGAACTTCAGCTTGCCGCCCAGCAGCAGCATCGACACGTCGGCCATCAGCGCCAGGTTGGCGGCATAGCGGTCGAGCTTGCGGAAGAACGGGCGGGTGTAGTCGTCGCCCGGGGCGCCGCCGATCTTCGAGCCGGTGATGCCGAACCAGAACGAGCGGAACGCGTTGGAGATGCCGAAGCGCACGTGCCCGGCCAGGCTCTCGTCGAAGGCCTCCAGGCCGGCCTTGCGGTCCGGGTCCTGCGCGGCCTTCATCTCCTTCATCACCCACGGATGGCACAGGATCGCGCCCTGGCCGAAGATCAGCAGGCTGCGGGTCATGATGTTGGCGCCCTCGACCGTGATGCTGATCGGCGCGGCCTGCCAGTTGCGGCCGGCGAAGTTGCGCGGCCCCAGGATGATGCCCTTGCCGCCGATCACGTCCATCACGTCGGACACGACCTCGCGGCCCATGCTGGTGCAGTGGTATTTCGCAATGGCCGACGGCACCGACGGCACGTCGCCGCGGTCCACGGCGGCGGCGGTGGCCTGCGACAGCGCGCTGATCGTGTAGGCCTTGCCGCCGATCCGGGCCAGCGCCTCCTCCACGCCCTCGAAGCGGCCGATCGACAGGCCGAACTGCTTGCGGATGCGGGCATAGGCGCCGGTCACGCGCGCGCCGATCTTGGCGCCGCCGGAGGCGGTCGAGGGCAGGGTGATCGAGCGGCCCACGGCCAGGCACTCGTTGAGCATGTTCCAGCCCTTGCCGGCCATCTCCGCGCCGCCGATCAGCTGGCTCAGCGGGATGAACACGTCGCGGCCACGGATCGGGCCGTTCTGGAACGGCGAGTTGAGCGGGAAGTGGCGGCGGCCGATCTCCACGCCGTCGGTGTCGCGCGGCAGCAGCGCCAGGGTGATGCCGATGTCCTGGGTGTCGCCGATCAGGCCGTCCGGGTCGTACATGCGGAAGGCCAGGCCGATGAGCGTGGCCACCGGCGCCAGGGTGATGTAGCGCTTGTCGAAGGTGAGCTTCACGCCGAGCACGTTGGCGCCGTTCCACTCGCCCTTGCAGACGATGCCGAAGTCCGGGATCGAGGTCGCGTCGGAGCCGGCGAACGGGCCGGTCAGGCCGAAACAGGGCACTTCCTGGCCGCTCGCCAGGCGCGGCAGGTAGTAATCCTTCTGCTCCTGGGTGCCGTAGTGGTTGAGCAGTTCGCCCGGGCCCAGCGAGTTGGGCACGCCGACGGTGGAGCTGACCACGCTGGAGACCGAGGCGATCTTCTGGATCACCTTGTGGTGGGCCAGCGCCGAGAAGCCCAGGCCGCCGTACTGCTTGGGGATGATCATGCCGAAGAAGCGGTTCTTCTTGATGAAGTCCCACAGCTCCGGCGGCAGGTCGGCGTGGACGTGGGTGATCGCCCAGTCGTCGATCATCCGGCACAGTTCTTCGGTCGGGCCGTCGAGGAAGGCCTGCTCCTCGGCGGTGAGCTGCGGCTTGGGGTAGTCCAGCAGCATCTGCCAGTCCGGGTCGCCGGTGAACAGCTCGCCCTCGAAGCCGACCGAGCCGGTCTCCAGCGCGATGCGCTCGGTCTGCGACAGCGGCGGCAGGATCCTGCGGAACACGTTGAGCAGCGGCGCGACCACCAGCGGCTTGCGGATCGCCGGGATCAGCAGCGGCACGGCCACCAGCGCCGAGAGGATGCCGATCACCGCCACGGTCGGACGGTGCGCGCCGAGCAGCCAGCAGGCGACCAGCGCGGCGGCCAGCAGCGCGGCCCAGGTGGCCAGGCGCAGCCGGTGGTAGGCGGCGAACCCGCCGATCAGCAGGAAGGCCAGGATGGGCGCGGCAATACTCATGGGTTTGCTCCGGTGACGGGCGCGGGCGCCCTTTGCACGGCGGAACTGCCGGTCCCCTCGGTCCGGTCCAGTTCCGCCAGGTATTCCAGCACGGTGGCGGTAAAACGGTCGTTGTCGTCGCCGGCCAGCATATGCGTGGCATCGGCCAGCTGCACGTGGCGCGCGTGCGGCGCCAGGTCCAGGAAATCGGCGACGGTGCGCTCGGACACCAGGTCGCTGCGGCCGCCGCTGACCAGCAGCAGCGGGCAGCGCACCGCGCGGGTGGCCTCGGCGATGTCGTCCTGGTGCTGCTCGCTGTCGCGCGCCAGTTCGTCGACCAGGCGCGGGTCCCAGTGCCAGCGCCAGCGGCCGTCGCCACCCTCGCGCAGCAATTCGCGCAGCGAGCCGGGCGACCGC
This sequence comes from Pseudoxanthomonas suwonensis, assembly GCF_000972865.1. NCBI lineage: Bacteria > Pseudomonadati > Pseudomonadota > Gammaproteobacteria > Lysobacterales > Lysobacteraceae > Pseudoxanthomonas > Pseudoxanthomonas suwonensis. Next base: position 1,030,768 of record NZ_CP011144.1, on the reverse strand, counting down.
GCCGCGCCGGCGTCGCGGCGGCGGTGCGGCAGGTAGGCGGCGATCGCCCCAGCCGCCTGCTCCAGCGAGGCGAAGCCCTCCGGGAAGGCGGTCATGAAGCCGAGGATGCGCTCCAGCCCGGCAGTCTCCCAGCGCGGTGTGATGTCGACCAGGACCATCGCGCGGAACAGCCCGGGCCAGCGCGATTCGGCGAGCAGGCCGAACAGGCCGCCCATCGAGGCGGCGACCAGCAGCGGCGGCTGCGGCAGTTCGCCGGCCAGCACGATCAGGTCGTCGGTGAACTGGTGGCCGGTGTACACCTCGTCGCCGGCATTGCGCTCCGAGCCGCCATGGCCGCGCGCGTCGTACGCCAGCCCGGCATGGCCGTGGATGGCCAGCGCATCGGCGGTCGCCGACCAGGCGCGGCGGGTCTGGCCGAAGCCGTGCGCGTACAGCACCGACGGCGTGGCGCCGGTCGCCGCCGCGACCTGGTGGCGGCTGCCGGCCAGGGTCAGGCCGGCGCCGGCCAGGCGCAGGTCGGTGACTGTCGGGCGATGGCTGGCGGCCGAATCCATACGAGATGGTATGGATCGTTTCACGGCAAAGTCAATACGAATGCGTATGGCTTTGCCGTGTGGCTGGCGCCGGGCCAGGGCCGGCCAGTGATCCGGACACGGTTTCGTCGGCAACCGCATACTGCAACGCACTACGGCGTATGGTTAAATCCAGTCATGAACTCGACCGCCATGCCTTCGCCCGCTCCCTCCGTTCCCGCCCGCAGCGCCCGCCTCAGCGCCGCCGACTGGGCCCAGATCGCCCTCGACGTGATCGCCGAACAGGGCGTGGCCGCGGTCGCGGTCGAGCCGCTGGCGCGCCGCCTGGGCGTGACCAAGGGCAGCTTCTACTGGCATTTCCCCTCGCGCGACGCGCTGCTGCAGGCGGCGCTGGAGCGCTGGGAGGAAGTGGAGCAGGAGCAGGTGTTCGGCAGCCTGGAGGATGTGCCTGACCCGCGCGAGCGGCTGCGCATGCTGTTCCAGCTGGTCGGCCACGAGACCAAGCCGCATGCGATCTACAGCGAGCTGCTCAAGGCGCTGGAGCACCCGGCGGTGCAGCCGGTGATCCAGCGCGTGTCGCAGCGCCGCCTCGAATACCTCACCGCCTCGTTCCGCCAGGCCGGCCTGGGCCGCGGCGAGGCGCAGAACCGCGCGCGGCTGACCTACGCCGCCTACGTCGGCTTCCTGCAGCTGCGCCCGCACCAGCCGAAGATGACCCACGAGGAGTTCGAGGAATACCTCGAACATGTGATCAACACGCTGATTCCGGGCTGAGTTCGCGCGTCCCGGGTGCAGGAGACCGGCTTGCAGGCGACACCGGCGTCGGAATCGAGAGGGCATCGCCTGGGCCGCCGGCGTCGGGTCGCCGGCTGAACCCGGCTCCTACAACAGCCTCGCCGCCGCTCTTTTGTAGGAGCTGACTTCAGTCGGCGACACGGGCGTCGGAATCACGAGAGCGTCGCCTGTGCCGACGGCGTCGGGTCGCGGGCAAGCCCGGCTCCTGCGATGGTACGAAGCCCGCGTCAGCCCGCGAACGCCGGCCGGGTCAGGTTCTCCGCCGCGTCGCCGGTACACAGCACGTCGTCCTCGATGCGGATGCCCCCGTACGGGCGGAACTCGTCCACCCGCGCCCAGTCGACGCTGGCGGCGTGGCCGTTCTTCTTGACCTCGTCCAGCAGCATGTCGATGAAGTACAGGCCCGGTTCGATGGTGACCACCATGCCCGGCTCGAGCACCCGGGTCATGCGCAGGTAGGGATGGCCTTCCGGGCGCGGGATCGTGCCGCCGCTGTCGCTGGCGGCGAAGCCGGCCACGTCGTGCACCTGCAGGCCGATCGGGTGGCCGAGGCCGTGCGGGAAGAACGCCGCGCTCACCCCGGTGGCCAGCGCCGCTTCCGGCGAGACCCTCAGCACGCCGAAATCACGCAGGATGCCCATCAGCGCCAGGTGCGCATCCACGTGCAGCTGCCGGTAGTCGACCCCGGCGCGCACGCCCGCGCACATCGCCTGCTGCGCCGCGTCGACCGCGTCGATCATCGCCTGGAAGTCGCTGCCGCGGTCGGCGGCATAGGTACGGGTGATGTCGGCGGCGTAGCCGCAGTGGCTGGCGCCGGCGTCGATCAGGAAGCTCAGCGACTCGGTCGGGGGATCGCGATCCAGCTCGGTGTAGTGCAGCACCGCTCCGTGCGTGTTGAGCGCGACGATGTTCTGGTACGGCACCTCGGTCGCGTCCTGGCGCGCGGCCTCGCAGTAGGCCATGTGGATGTCGAATTCGCCGGCGCCGGCGCGGAAGGCACGCTCGGCGGCGCGGTGCGCATGCGCGGCCCTGCGCTGGGCCACGCGCATCAGCGCCACCTCGTACGGGGTCTTGTACGAACGCTGGTAGTGCAGGTAGTCCAGCGCCGCGGCCGGATTGTTCGGCAAGTAGTCGCCGAGCGCGCTGTTGGCCTCGCCCAGGATCGCGCAGCGCGCGGCCGGTCCGGGCAGCAACGGCAGTGCCTCCTCCGGCGTGCGGATCACCTGCACGTCGAAGTGCTCGACCCACCAGCCATTCGGCGCCTCCGGCACCACGTGCCAGTAGTCGAACGGCTGCAGGTAGACGACCTTCGGCCGCTGCCCGGGCGTGTACACCAGCCAGCTGTCGGTAACCCGGGTGAGCGGCAGCCAGTGTTTGAAGTGCGGATTGACCGCGAACGGATAGTCGCGATCGTCGAACAGCTGGTAGTGGCGGCGGCCGCTGGGGATCAGCAGGTGGTCATGGCCACTGCGCGCCAGCGCCTCGTCGGCGCGCGCGCGCAGCGTGGCCAGGTGCTGCGGATAGAGCGAAGTGGGATCGGCGGCGTTCATCGGCGGGACGCTCGGGGGAAAGGGCGCCATTTTGCCCGATACCGCGTGGGACGAAGTGATCGTTCGCCGGATACCGGCAGCACAGCGACTCAGCCCGCGGTGGCTTCCTCGCCGGCCTGGACCCATTCGCGGATGTGCGCGCGCTGCTCTTCGGAGATGGTCAGGAAGCGGAACCCGCACCAGCTCTGGCCCGGCGTGTTGGCCGCCACCGACCACAGCACGTGCACGCCGACATTGATCGGCGAACTGCGACCGCCTAGGTGGAAGCGCAACTGGTACAGCCCATCCTCGACCAGCGGCGCCGAAGCGATCAGCAGCATGCCGCTTTCCGACAGGTTGCCCAGCTGGCCGACGATCCCGTCGGTCATCGTGTCGATCACCGGCACGCTGTCGGTGACGTGGCGGCGCGGGGCGCGGCGGGCGTCGTGGATCATGCGCCTGCCGCTCCCAGGGCGCCGGTCGCGGGCCGGCCGGCCAGGCCGCGCAGCGCGCGCAGCGTGGCCTGCCAGGCACGGTCGATCAGCCGGCCCTTGTCCTCGGTGACGACCCGCGCCTGGCCCTGCGCCATCAGCCGCGCCAGGCTGTCGAGCGACTGCTCGCCGACCTTGTGCCCGCGCGAATTGACGAACAGCGCGTTGTCGGTGACCGGGCTGTACCACGACAGCCGCTGCCGGCGCACGTCGCCCTGCTGGTTGAACACGAACTCGAACCAGGTGCCGAACGGCAGCGTGCGCAGGTGCTCGTAGCAGGCCTGCTCATCGGTGGTGCGCGGCGGCAGCTTCACCTTCTTCGCCTCGCCGTGCTCGCCTTCGCCCAGGCGCGCGCGCGCCTTGAGCTTGGCGGTCAGTTCGGTGCGCGAGGTGCTCTCGTCGTCGTCGCTGCGCGAGAGCCGGCGCGCGATCGCGCTGGCCTCGTCCTCGTGGTAGCCGACCTGGCGCAGCGCGGTGTCGATCTGCCCGGCCAGTTCCGGGTCGGACGGCGCGTCGGCGGCGCAGGTGATCTCGACGATGCGTTCGGTCGCTTCCTCGCGCTCGCGCCACTCCGGCGACTCCTCGCCGTGGCGCAGCGCGGTCAGGGTCAGCACGTCGGCCCAGGCCTGGTTCAGCAGCGCCTGCACGAATTGCGGCGGCTTGCGCCCGCGCAGGCGCGCGGCGATGGCATCGGTGGCGTTGCGCTTGGCCGTCTCCAGGCGATCGCGGCCGCGCGCGGCCTCGACCTGGCGGCGTTCGCTGACCTCGGCCTTGTGCGCATGCGTCCGGTAGTGTTCCTGCACCTCGCGGTTGGCGCGCTCGAACACGGTCTCGTCGCCGTCGTACTCCTCCACCACCTTGTCCACGGCCTGTTCCAGGCGCAGGACCAGCTGCGGGTCGGCGTCGTCGTCGGCCAGCCAGGTGGCGCCGGATTCGGCGACGGAATTGAGCAGCTCGCGCGCCGGGTGCTGGTCGCGGACGAAGAAGCTGCGGTCCTGCACCGCCGCGCGCACCACCGGCACCTGCAGCTTTTCCAGCAGGTCCTGCGCCGGCGCGTCCTCGTGCACCTCGCGGCCGATCTCGTGGTACAGCATGCCCAGCAGCTCGAAGGTGTCGCTGTGCTCCTGCGACAGCCCGGCCTCGGGGCCGTGCGATTCGCGCACGCGCGCCAGCATCGCCTGGCGCAGGTCGTCCATGGTCCGGCGCGGGCGGCCGGGAGCGCGGGTCGCGGTCGGCAGGGCCTGCATCGTGCCGAGCACGTTGACCACCGCGTCCAGCGGCAGGATCACGCCGGGGGCCTGCGCGCCGGTGCCCGGTGCGCCGCCGCCGCCGCGATGATCGGAGAGCATGCCCTGCAGGGCGGAGAAGACCGCCTGCTCCGGCATCTCGGCCACGGCCACCGGTGCGCCCTGCTCGCCCGTCGTGGCTGTTCCGTCGGTCGGCGGCGCTTCGCCGCCACCGGCCGGCGCCTGCCGGGCCGCGAGCCCGGCCATCAGCGCCCCGCTCCAGGCTGAAGGCCGCGCCTGGCCGTGCCAACCGGTCAGCGGGCGCTGGCTGACCGCGCCGGCCGAACCGGCCGCCGCGCCGCGCGTGCGGCTCTGGCCCTGGGTGCGCGGCCGGTAGGGCAGGTAGACCAGCCCCGGCAATACGCCTTCATGGGTCAGCAGCACGTTCAGCCGCTCGACCAGTTCGCCGTAGCGCTCCATCACCTGGCGCTCGAACATCCGGTACAGCAGCAGTTGCGAGTCCAGGCTCATGTGCAGCGCTTCGCCGGCGTCGCGCAGCACCCGGCACAGCGCGTAGGGGCCGATCGGCAGGCGCTCGGCATCGAAGGCCGGGCGCCCGGCGAGCACGCCGAAGCGCTGGCCCAGCAGCAGCAGCGGCGTGCCGCTCCGCTGCGTCTCGCGCCGCCCGATCTCGCGCAGGACGATGTCGCGGTCCAGGTCGGTGTCCTCGACCAGGGTCAGGCGCTGGTACTGCAGCGGGTCCGGCGCCGGCTCCTCGGCCGGCTCGGCCTCCGAGGCCTCGCGCAGCCGCGCCAGCGAGGACTCCAGCCCGGCCAGGTAGCGCGGCACCACGTCGGCGCGGTTCTGGCGCAGGCGCTGCAGTTCGGCGAAGTGCTCGGACTGGTGCTGGCTGCTGCGCGCGCGGTCGGCCTGCTTGAACAGCTGCCGCTCGAACTCGTTCAGGGCCAGGTTGAGCGAGGTGGTCAGGGTCTGCCCGGCCAGCTCGTTGACCGCCTCCAGGATGTGGCGCACGCGCGGCGGCAGCGATGCGTTCGCGAGCGTTCGCGGCACATCACCGGCTGTCGGCGTTGGACGGATGGTAGATGACATCCGGTGGCCCGGCTCCCCTGTGATTGCGGTATTTAACACGTTTGCGCCGGACCGGCCACAGCGCGGGGCCGCCCGGAGCCCGCCCTCACAGGAACAGGCCGATCACATCGTTGGCGAAGCGACGGCCCAGGGCGGTGGGCGCCACGTGGGTGTCCGAGATCGCCAGCCATTCCCGTTCCTTCGCGCGCGCCAGCGCGGGCAGCAGGGATTCGCGGGGTAGCCCGGTGCGCGCCTCGAAGTCGGCCAGGGCGAAGCCCTGGTGCAGGCGCAGGGCGTTGAGCATGAACTCGAACGGGCGCCGTGCCGGGTCGATCCGGTCGTCGCCGCCGATCGCGCCCGGGCTACCGGCCGCGGCCATCCAGGTGGCCGGGTGCTTGTGCTTCCAGCGGCGCAGGATCGCCTGCTCCGCGCCGAGGGTGATCTTGCCGTGGGCGCCGGCGCCGATCCCCAGGTAGTCGCCATAGCGCCAGTAGTTGAGGTTGTGTGCGCACTGCTGGCCGGGCCGCGCGTAGGCGCTGGTCTCGTAGTGGCCGTAACCGGCCTGTGCCAGCAGCGCCTGGCAGCGTTCCTGGATGTCCCAGGCGCCGTCTTCGTCGGGGATGCCCTGCGGCGGCCGGGCGAAGAACACGGTGTTCGGTTCCAGGGTGAGCTGGTAGTGGCTGACGTGCGCCGGCTGCAGGGCGAAGGCGCGCTCCAGGTCGGTCTCGGCCATCGCCAGGTCCTGGCCGGGCAGGGCGTACATCAGGTCCAGGTTGAGGTTGTCGAAGCCGGCATCCTGGGCCAGCTTCACCGCCGCCTCGGCCTCGCTGCTGTCGTGGATCCGGCCCAGCCGTCGCAGGCAGCCGTCGTCGAAGCTCTGGATGCCGAAGCTGATCCGGTTCACGCCGGCGGCGCGGTAGCCGTCGAAGCGGCCGTGCTCGGCGGTGCCGGGGTTGGCCTCCAGGGTGATCTCCGCGTCGGGGGCGAAGCGCAGGCGCGCGCTGGCCGCCTGCAGGATGCGGTCGATGGCTTCCGGCGGGAACAGGCTCGGGGTGCCGCCGCCGAAGAACACGCTGTGCACGGTGCGGCCCCACACCAGCGGCAGGTCGTGTTCCAGGTCGCGCACCAGCGCGTCGACGTAGTCGTCGAACGGCAACGCCCCCTTGGCCGCATGCGAGTTGAAGTCGCAGTATGGGCACTTGCGCACGCACCAGGGCAGGTGCACGTACAGCGACAGCGGCGGTGGGATCAGGGCGGGGGGCATGGAGGCTTGCTTGGGCCGGCGGAGCCCTTTTCGCGTAGCGCTGCCAGGGCCGCCGGCAGGCGCGCGCGCAGCTGCTCCAGGGCGCGGCCGCGGTGGCTGATCCGGTTCTTCAGCGCCGGATCCAGTTCGGCCGCCGACAGGCCGTGCTCGGTGTCGAGGAATACCGGGTCGTAGCCGAAGCCGCCGCTGCCGCGCGGCGCATCGAGGATGATTCCGGGCCAGACGCCCTCGGCGATGAGTGGCTGCGGATCGTCGGCGTGGCGCAGCAGCACGACCACCGCGTAGAAGTGGGCGGTGCGCCACTGCGGGTTCAGCCCGTCCAGCTCGCCCAGCAGCCGGACGATGTTGGCCGCGCTGTCGCCGTGGCCGCCGGCGTAGCGCGCCGAATACAGCCCCGGCGCGCCGCCGAGCGCGTCCACGCACAGGCCCGAATCGTCGGCGAGCGCCGGCAGGCCGGTCGCGCGCGCGGCGTGGCGTGCCTTCAGCAGCGCGTTCTCGACGAAGCTCAGGCCGGTCTCCTCGACGTCGGCCACGCCCAGTTCGGCCTGCGGGAGCAGGCTGGCGCCGCTGTCGGCCAGCAGCGCCCGCAGCTCGGCGAGCTTGCCGGGGTTGCCGCTGGCGAGGACCAGTCTCATCGCGAAAAGAAATCCAAAAGGAGTCAGGGGGCTAAAAAGGGGGCGGCCAAAAAGGGGTCAGAGTGAATTTCGCCCCAGAGATCCATCAGGTCGGAAGGGGCGCATGCTGCGAAATTCACTCTGACCCCTTTTGGGCTGCTTCAGGGCTGCGTCAGCGCCGCCCGCTGCGCGGCGAACAGTTCGCCGATGCCTTTCTCGGCCAGCGCCAGCAGCGCGTCGAGCTCGGTGCGGCGGAAGGCGTGGCCCTCGGCGGTGCCCTGCAGTTCGATGAACCCGCCGCCGTCGTTCATCACCACGTTCATGTCGGTGTCGCAGGCGCTGTCCTCGGCATAGTCCAGGTCCAGCACCGGCATGCCCTGGTACACGCCCACCGACACCGCCGCCACCGCGCCGTACACCGGGTCGCGCGCGATCTCGCGCCGCGCCTGCAGCCAGCGCACCGCGTCGACCAGGGCGACGTAGGCGCCGGTGATCGCCGCGGTGCGGGTGCCGCCGTCGGCCTGCAGCACGTCGCAGTCCAGGACGATGGTGCGTTCGCCCAGCGCGCCGCGGTCGACGCAGGCGCGCATGGTGCGGCCGATCAGGCGCTGGATCTCCAGGGTGCGCCCGCCCTGCTTGCCGCGCGCGGCCTCGCGGTCGGAACGGCTGTGGGTGGAGCGCGGCAGCATCCCGTACTCGGCGGTGACCCAGCCTTCGCCCTTGCCGCGCAGGAACGACGGCACCTTGCCCTCGACGCTGGCGGTGCACAGCACCCGGGTATCGCCGAAGCTGACCAGCACCGAACCCTCGGCGTGGCGGGTGAAGCCGCGTTCGATGCGCACTTCGCGCAACTGGTCGGAGGCGCGGCCACTGGGGCGGACGAAGGTCATGCGGGGGTTTCCGTGGGCGAGGGGGGTATGCCGGGCGCGCCGGGCCGGCCGGCGGCGCGGGGTGCCGCGAAGGGCCAGCTAGATTAACATTCGCGCCTTGCCGCCCGTGCCCGTCACCGGCGCGCGACCACAGAAGGACCCTGCATGATCCGTAGCATGACCGCCTTCGCCAGCGGCGAACGCGGCACCCCCTGGGGCGTACTGGGCTGCGAACTGCGCTCGGTCAACCATCGCTTCCTCGAGATCGGCCTGCGCCTGGCCGACGAACTGCGCGTGCTGGAACCGGCGCTGCGCGAACGGGTCGCCGCGCGGATCCAGCGCGGCAAGCTGGACCTGGCGCTGCGCCTGCGCGCACCGGAGGCGGCGGTTTCGCTGGCGGTCAACGAGCCGCTGCTGGAACAGCTGGGCGCCCTGGCGCAGCGGCTGGACGCGAATTTCCCGCGGTTGCGGGTGGAGTTCACCGAGCTGCTGCAGCTGCCCGGCGTGCTGCAGGCGCCGGCCGCCGACGGCGAGGCACTGCAGGCGCAGGCGCTGGAGCTGCTGGACCGGGTGCTGGACGACTTCGTCGCCGCGCGCGAGCGCGAGGGCGCCAAGCTGGCCGCGGCGATTTCCGAGCGGGTGGATGCGATCGAACGCATCGCCGTGCAGGTGCGCGAACTGATCCCGGCGATCCGCGAGGGCCAGCGCGCCAAGCTGGCCGCGCGCCTGGCCGACCTGCCGCACCCGGTCGACCCGGGCCGCACCGAGCAGGAACTGGTGCTGTGGCTGCAGAAGCTGGACGTGGACGAGGAGCTGGACCGGCTCGGCAGCCACCTCGTCGAGATCCGTCGCGTGCTCGGCCAGCGCGAGCCGGTGGGCCGGCGCCTGGACTTCCTGCTGCAGGAATTCAACCGCGAGGCCAATACCCTGGGCTCCAAGTCGGTGGACGCGCGCACCTCGGCCGCCGCGGTAGAGCTGAAGGTGCTGATCGACCAGGTCCGCGAACAGGTACAGAACATCGAATGAGCCAGATGCGAGGCACCCTCTTCGTCGTCGCCGCGCCCTCGGGCGCGGGCAAGAGCAGCATCGTCAACGCGGTGCTGGCGCGCGATCCGCAGATCCGCCTGTCGATCTCGTTCACCTCGCGCGCGCCGCGCCCGGGCGAGCGCCATGCCCAGCACTACCACTTCGTCCCGGCCGACGAGTTCCAGCGCATGATCGACGCCGGCGACTTCTTCGAGTACGCCCGCGTGCACGGCGACTGGAAGGGCACCGCGCGGCAGTCGGTGGAGCCGCAGCTGGCCGCCGGCCACGACGTGCTGCTGGAGATCGACTGGCAGGGTGCGGCGCAGGTGCGGGCCAAGGTGCCCGATGCGATCAGCGTGTTCATCCTGCCGCCGTCGCGCGAGGCGCTGGAGCAGCGCATGCGCCACCGCGGCCAGGACAGCGAGGCGGTGATCGCGCAGCGGCTGGCGGCCGCGCGCGAGGAGATGTCGCACTACGCCGAGTTCGACTACGTGATCGTCAACGAGGTGTTCGAGACCGCGGTGGACGACATGTGCGCGGTGTTCACCGCCAGTCGCCTGCGCCGGGCGCAGCAGCAGACCCGGCACGGTGGCCTGATCGCGGCGCTGCTGGCGCCGGACGCCTGAGCTCCACCGCCCGGGTGATCGGCACTGCCCCTGTAGGAGCCCACTTCAGTGGGCGACACGGGCGTCGGAACAATTGAAGGCGTCGCCTGTGCCACCGCCGCCGTGGCGCCGGCTGAACCCGGCTCCTCCAACGGCTGAAGGAGTGCCGGAGCCGTGAGGGCACCGTTCTTGACGGCACCGCGCGCTGGCCATGCCCGGCTCCTGCGGAACTGGCGTCGAGCGTTTCAAGGGCTAAGCGATTGATTGCAAAGGATCGTTCAGCTGCCCGACTTGCCCGTAGCCGGCCCGCCGGCTAAACTCCGCGCCCGATCCCCCTTTCGTGAGCGGCGACCGCAGTCGCCTGGAACCCCTATGGCCCGTATCACCGTCGAAGATTGCCTGGAAGTGGTCGACAACCGCTTCGAACTGGTCATGATGGCCTCCAAGCGCGCCCGCCAGCTGGCCAACGGCGTGCCGGCCACCCTGGACAACAGCGAGAGCGACGACAAGCCGACCGTGCTGGCGCTGCGCGAGATCGCCGCGCGCACCATCGACAACGCCCTGATCGACGAGGTCGAGAAGGCCGAGCGCGAGCGCGCCGAGCGCGAGGCGCTGGAGTGGGCCGCCGCCGAGGTCGTGGCCGACGACGACCTGTCCAAGGGCGACGACTGAGCCCCGGACCGCGGCGTCCCGTTCCGCATTGCTCCCGACGGCCCGCCCTGTGCGGGCCGTCGGCGTTTCAGCGGCTGCGCGCGGGCCGGCGGCCGCCCCCTGACGGATTCGACCGATCGCACATTGCGCCCGCGCCATGGTGGTGGCTGACGGCGCCTGCACGGGGCCGCGCTAAGCTGCGCCGGTGACTCGATCCTTGGTGCGTTGAACATGCAGCCCCGCCCCGGCCCGCAGCGGAAGCCGCCGCCGGCCGGCTGGCGCCGGCACTGGCCCTGGCTGGCCGTCGCTGCGGTGTCGCTGGCGCTGCTGCTGGCCCTGCTGCGCGAACCCTTGGGCGAGCGGCTGTGGCCGCAGGCGCGGATCGACCGGCTGCTGGCCGAAGGCGACCGGGCCCTGGCCGAGGGCCGCCTCGACCAGGCCGACGGACAGGGGGCGCGGCAGAAATATGAAGCCGCGCAGGCGCTGGACAGCGATCGCGGCGAGGCACGCACCGGACTGGCACGGGTCGGGCAGGCGGCGCTGGTACACGCGCGGGCGGCGATAGAAGGCGGTCGGCTGGACGAGGCGCGGCGCTGGGTGGCGCTGGCCGGCGAACTGCAGCTGCCGCGCGCGCAGGTGGACGCGGTGGCCGGGCGGCTGCGCCAGGCCGAACTGGCGGGCGTCGACCTCGGCGCGCTGCGCGGGCAGGCCCAGGCCGCGCTCGCGGCCGGCGACGCGGAGGTGGCGCTGCCACTGTTCGCGCAGTGGCTGGCGATCGCGCCGGACGACACCGCCGCGCTTGAAGGCCGCGAGGACGCGCTGTCGCTGCTGCTGGAGCGGGTGCCGCAGGCGCTGCACGAGGGCGACCTGGCCGCCGCCGCGCGCTGGCTGGAACTGGCGCGGCGCGCGGATCCGGGACACATGGAATTGCCGGACCTGCGCGCCGCCTATGCCCAGGCGCTGGCCGGGCAGGTGCGGCAGGCCGAGCGTGCGCTGCGGCGCGGACGGCTGGAGGACGCCGCCGATCGCTACCTGCGCCTGCGCGAACTGGCGCCGGAGGAGGCGGCCGTCACCGAGGGCGTGCAGCGCACCGCGCTGGCGCTGGCGGCCAGGGCGCGCCAGCGCGCGGCCGATTTCCGTTTCGACGCGGCCGAGGACGCGCTGGCGCAGGCGCGGCAGCTGGCACCGACGGCCGGCGAGGTGGCCGAGGCCGCACGGGACCTGGAGCGCGCGCGCGCGGCCGAGGCACGCCTGCATGCGCCGGCGATGCCCGCGCGGACGTCGGCCACGGCCCTGCGCCGGGAACTGGAGGGGTTCGAGCAGGCCGTGCAGCGCGGCGACTGGATCGAGCCGCCCGGCACCAGCGCCTATGACCGGCTGCGCGCGGCGCAGGCGCTGGCGCCACAGGATCCGGCGGTGCGCGCGGCCGCGGCCAGGATGCAGGCCGCGGCCGCCAGCTGCGTGGAGCAGGAGCTGCGCGACAACCGCCTGCGCACTGCCCAGGGTTGCCATGACGCCTGGCAGGCGCTGGCGCCGTCGGACCCGGGGCTGGCGGTGGCACGCCAGCGCCTGGCGCAACGCTGGCTGGCGGTAGGCGAGGAGCGCCTGCGCGCCGGCGAACTGGGCGTGGCCGTGCGCGCGCTGGCGGCGGCGCGCGCGCTGGATCCGGCGGCCGCCGGGCTGGAGGATTTCGCCGTGCGCCTGGAGCGCGCGCGCAGCGGCGCTCCCTGACTCCTGTCCTGTGCAGGAGCCCATTCATGGGGGCTGGAACCATAAGAGTGTCGCCTGTGCCGACGGCGTCGCGTCGCCGATGAATCGGCTCCTGCAAGACCCGCCTGCGCGATCGATCAGTCGAAGAACACCCGGCGCACCGTGGCGCTGGCCGCCTCGAACGAGAAGTGCCGGGCGACGTTGTCCAGGCCCGCCTGCGCCTGCCGCTCCCAGCGCCCGCGGTCGCCATAGAGGGCGACCACCGCATCGGCGAACGCGGCCGGATCGTCGGCGACCGCCACGTCCACGCCGTCGCGCAGGTGCATGCCTTCCACCGCGCACGCGGTCGCCACCACCGGCTGGCCATGGGCCATGCTCAGGTTGACCTTGCCCTTGACCCCGGCACCGAAGCGTAGCGGCGCTACTGCCACGCGCACCCGGTCCATGTACGGCGCCAGGTCCGGTACGTGCCCGTGCACCACGATCCCGGGTTGTTGCGCCAGCGCGCGGACCTCGGCAGGCGGCTCGGCGCCGATGCAATGGAAACGCACCTGCGGCAGCCGTTCGCGCACGCGCGGGAACACCTCGCGCGCGAACCACAGCACCGCGTCGATGTTGGGTGGATGGCGGAAGCCGCCGACGAACACCAGGTCGCTGCGCTGGTCGAACGGCAGGCCCGGGCCGGCGACCGCGTGCAGGTTGGAGAGCACCTCGACGCGCACGGCGGGCGCGTCGACGGCCAGCTGCGTCCGCTCGACGTCGCTCACCACCAGGGTCACGTGGGTGCGGTCCATCGCCTCCAGCTCCCGGGCGCGGGTGGCCTCGGCCGCACTCAGTGCGCCGGCGTCGCCGGCCAGTTCCGCGCCGCGCCGCTCGCGCACGTAGTGCAGGTCGACGGTGTCGAACACGCGCCGCGCCGAGGGCGCGTAGCGCTCCAGCAGTGGCAGCAGCTCGCTTGCCACGTAGTGCCTGCTGGCCATGGTCACGGCGAAGCGCCCGCCGTGGACGCGCAGCCAGGCTGGCATGCCGCCCGCCAGGAACGGCGCGTACCAGACCTCCACGCCCAGCGCCTGCAATCGCGCCGTGTAGGGCTCGATCCGTTCGTGGTTGGCGGCGACGAAGACCACGTGCGCGCCCGAGCGGACCAGCATGTCGATCAGGTTGAACATGCGCAGCGAACCGGAATCCCGGTCCGGCCGCGGTGTCAGCGCGTCCACCACGAGGATCTGGCGCTGGTGGCGATGCAGCACGGCGGGGCCCGGCACGCCGGCCGGATCGGGCAGCGACCGCAACCGCTCCTGCCACTTGCGCGCGAATGTTCCGCGGTTGCGCACCTGGTAGGCCTTCACCCCGCTGGACGTGTCGGTGCCGGCGGTGGTGCCTTCGTCGTGCACGACCCGGCTTGCGGGCTGGTAGAGCACGCGATGGCCCGCGGCGCGGACCGCGAACGCCAGGTCGGTGTCCTCGTAGTAGGCGGGCGCATAGCGCGTGTCCAGGCCACCGAGTTCGCGGAACAGCGCCAGCGGAATGGCCAGTGCCGCACCGGAGCAGTAGTCCGCGTCGCGGACGTAGGCGTAGCGCGGGTCATCGGGCGACTCGAACCGTCCGTAGCTCCAGGTGGAGCCGTCGGAAAAGGCGACGCCTCCGGCTTCCTGCAGCCTGCCGTCCGGGTAGAGCAGCTGCGCGCCCGCCAGGCCGGTGCCCGGATGCGCGCGGAAGGTGTCGAGCAGCGCGTCCAGCCAGCCGGGCTGGGGGATGGTGTCGTTGTTGAGCAGGACCAGGTACTCGCCGCGGGCCAGCGCCGCGCCGTCGTTGCAGGCGGCGATGAAGCCGCCGTTGGCGACCCGGCGGTGGTAGCGAAGGCCGTCGATGAGCGGCATCCATGCCGCGGTTTCGTCGCTGCTGCCGTCGTCGACCACGATGATCTCGCAGGCGGCTGCCGGCGGATGGGCGGCCAGCGCGCGCAGGCATGCGAGCGTGGCCGTACAGTGGTTGTAGACCGGGATCACGATGCTGGCCCGCGGCTCCGGATGGGCGGGCACCGCAAAGGGCGCGAATGCCGCGGCATCCGGCAGGTACAGCGCGACGCGCCGTTCCGCCTTGAGGGGACGGAACTGCAGCAGGGCGCGTTCCCAGGTCGCACGCCAGCCGCGGGTGCGCAGGCTGGCCATTCCCCGATGCAGCAAGGCCTTCGCGCGCAGGTACCAATAGTGCGCGTCTGCCGGGAGACTGGGCATCCTGTTGCAACTCCAACTGAAGGGGACGGCCGGGGTGGTGGCGTCGTCGCGTGAACGACGCGCTAGACTCGGCCGACTCCGCATTCTCGCATCCCCGTGCCCCGACGCCACAAGCCGGACGACATCGAAGACGAGGACAGCGCCGCCGCTCCGGCCTGGCGCCGCCACCTGCTGACCCTGCTGCTGGCCGCCGCCGCGCTGGCGGCCGGTTTCCTCATTCCCTACATGCTGTACCTGAACCACCAGGTCAGCGAGCGCTTCGGCGCGCTGCAGTGGCAGATCCCGACCCGGGTCTACGCCCGGCCGTTGCAGCTGGCGCCGCAGCTGGCGATGGACGCGCGCACCCTGCAGACCGAACTGGACGCGGCCGGCTACCAGGACGACGGCGCCGGCGAGCGCCCCGGCAGCTACCGCGCCGACGGCGGCCGCTTCACCATCGCCAGCCGCGGCTACGCCGACGTCGACGGCCAGGTGCCGGCGCGGCGGCTCGACGTCACGATCTCGGGCGGGCGCGTGACCAGCCTGCGCGATGCGGACACGCGCCAGGCGGTCAAGGCCGCGCGCCTGGACCCGGCGCGCATCGCCACCCTGTACGGCCAGCGTCAGGAGGAACGGCGGCTGGTGCGGATCGATGAGGTGCCCGAGCTGCTGGTCACCGGCCTGCAGGCGGTGGAGGACCGCGACTTCGCCCACCACCGCGGCATCGACCTGTCGGGCATCGCCCGGGCGATGCTGGTCAACCTGCGCAGCGGCCGGGTCGAGCAGGGCGGCAGCACCCTCACCCAGCTGCTGGCGCGCAGCGGCCTGCTCGGCATCGGCAAGGAACAGACCTTCACCCGCAAGTTCAACGAGATCCTGTACGCGATCCTGCTGGAGGCGCGCTACGACAAGCGCACGATCCTGGAGACCTTCCTCAACCAGGTCTACCTGGGCCAGCGCGGCGGGCAGGCGATCCATGGCGTGGCCTCGGGCGCGGAATACTGGTTCGGGCGCGACCTCGGCGAACTGACCACCGAGCAGATGGCGCTGCTGATCGGCCTGGTGAAGGGACCGTCGTACTACGACCCGCGCAAGCATCCCGAGCGCGCGCTCGAGCGGCGCAACATCGCCCTGTCGATGATGCGCGACACCGGCCTGATCGACGCGGCCGAGTACGAGCGCGCGCGCCAGGCGCCGCTGGGGGTTACCCGGCATCCCGGCGTGGCCGCGGCCAACCGCTTCCCCGCCTATATCGACCTGGTCCGCCGGCAGCTGGCCAACGACTATCCGGAAAGCGCGCTGCAGGGCGCCGGCCTGACCGTGCTGACCGGCATGTCGCCCTCGGCGCAGGCCTACGCCGAGGGCGCGGTGGTGCGCGCGGTGGAGACGCTGCAGACCGGCAAGCGGCCGCCGCTGCAGGCCGGCGTGGTGGTCACCGACGTGCATGCCGGCGACGTGCTGGCGGTGGTCGGCGGTCGCGACGTGGACACCCACGGCTTCAACCGCGCGGTCGAGGCCAGGCGCCCGGTCGGCTCGCTGCTCAAGCCCTACGTGTATCTGCTGGCGCTGGCCCAGCCGCAACGCTTCTCGCTGGCCACGTTCGTCGAGGACACGCCGGTCACCGTGCAACTGGCCCGAGGCAGGACCTGGACCCCGGACAATTCCGACAACACCAGCCACGGCACGGTGCGCCTGGTCGACGCACTGGCCCATTCCTACAACCAGGCCACGGTGAGGGTCGGCATGCAGATCGGCCCGGAGCGGCTGGCGCAGCTGGTCCGCGTGCTGGCCGGAATCGAGGCGCAGCCGAACCCGGCGCTGATCCTCGGCTCCACCGACCAGAGCCCGTACGCGATGGCGCAGCTGTACCAGTTCCTCGCTTCCGGCGGCGAGATCCAGCCGCTGCGCGCGGTGCGCGGCGTGCTGGATCCGCAAGGCGGACTGCTCAAGCGCTACGACGATGCGCCGGCGCCGGCGCAGGAAGGCGATTCGATCGCCGCCAACCTGGTCACCGTGGCGCTGCAGCAGGCGGTCAGCAGCGGCACCGGCCGCCAGCTGATGGCCGACGGCCTGGGCCGGCTGTCGCCGGCGGGCAAGACCGGCACCAGCAACGATGGCCGCGACAGCTGGTTCGCCGGCTACACCGGCGACCACCTGGCGGTGGTGTGGATGGGCAACGACCAGAACGAGCAGACCGGCCTGTACGGCGCCACCGGTGCGATGCGGGTCTGGTCGGGACTGTTCTCGCGCCTGCCCAGTGCGCCGCTGCGGGTGTCGGACAAGGGCCTGGACTGGCAGTGGGTGCAGGCGCAGGGTTCGTACGCGACCGACGCCGACTGCCCCGGCGCGCGGCGGCTGCCGTTCGTGGCCGGCAGCGCGCCCGCGTATGCGCCGTGCGCGCCGGCCTACACCGAGCCGGCGGACGGTGGCGAGGCGCAGCAGGGCGAAGGCTTCTGGCGCCGCCTGTTCGGCCGCGACCGGCCGGCGGAACAGGTGCCGGCGCAGCCCGCGCAACCCGTCACGACGCCTGCGCCATAATGGCCGGCATGGATTTCCCCACGCGCATCCCCGCCGTCGCCATGCTGTGCCTGCTGCTGTCGGCGTGCGGCACGGCAGTGCAGGCGCCGGCGCCGGTACCCGGTCCGAGCCTGCAGGAGCGGCTGGCCGCGGTGCACGCCGCCGCCGGCGTCGACGACACCGAACTGGACGTGCAGCCGCTGCGCGACCCGCAGGTCGAGGACCTGCGCGAGAAGGCGGCGCGGGCGCTGGCCGCCGGCCAGGTCGCCGACGCGGCCGAGGCGCTCAACCAGGCGCTGCTGATCGTCCCCGAGGATCCGGCGGTGCTGCAGGAGCGGGCCGAGGTCGCGCTGCTGCAGGGCCAGTACGACCGCGCCGAGACCCTGGCGCGGCGCGCGTTCGACGTCGGTTCCAAGGTCGGCCCGCTGTGCCGCCGGCACTGGGCCACGATCGAGCAGTCGCGGCTGGCGCGCGGGCAGGCGGTGAACGCCGCCTCGGCCAACGCGCAGATCGGCACCTGCACGGTGCCGGGCCTGAAGCGGATGTAGCCGCGGTGCGCGCCGGCAGCGGCGCGCGACCGTGGCCTGCATCGACGCACGCTTGCCGATGTCCCGTCTCGCCCAGGCCAGCCGCGAAGCGCTCAGCGACGGCGGCGCGCTCGCCGAGCGCGTCGACGGCTTCGTCGCGCGTCCCGCGCAGCAGCGCCTGACCGCGGCGGTGGCCGAGGCCATCGACCAGCGCGAGGTGCTGCTGGCCGAGGCCGGCACCGGTACCGGCAAGACCTACGCCTACCTGGTGCCGGCGCTGCTGTCGGGCCTGAAGACGATCGTGTCGACCGGCACTCGCGCGCTACAGGACCAGCTCTACCACCGCGACCTGCCGCGGGTGCGCGAGGCGCTGGGCGTGGGCCTGCGCTCGGCCTTGCTGAAAGGGCGCGCCAACTACCTGTGCCTCTATCGGCTGAACCAGGCCAAAGGAAGCGACTTGACGCTTCCGACAGCACGAAGCGATGCGCGCTTCTCCAGCCCGGAGCAGGCGACCCAGTTCCAGCGCATCGTCGCCTGGTCCGGCCGCACCCGCGCCGGCGACATGGCCGAACTGGACGGCCTGCCCGACGACTCGCCGTTGTTGCCACTGGTCACCTCCACGGTCGACAACTGCCTGGGCAGCGAGTGTCCGTTCTGGGACGAGTGCTTCGTGGTGCAGGCGCGGCAGCGGGCTCAGACCGCCGACCTGGTGGTGGTCAACCACCACCTGCTGCTGGCCGACCTGGCGCTCAAGCAGGAAGGCTTCGGCGAGATCCTGCCCGGCGCGCAGGCGTTCGTGATCGACGAGGCGCACCAGCTGCCGGAACTGGCGGCGAGCTTCTTCGGCGAAGGCTTCGGCATGCGCCAGATCCAGGAACTGGGCCGCGACTGCCTGGCCGAGTGCAAGCAGACCACCGGCGCGCTGGCGGTGGTGCAGGCGCCGGTGCGCGCGCTGGAGCAGGCGCTGCGCGAGCTGCGCGCGGCGATGGAGGCGCTGCCGCCGCGCGGCACCCGCTACCGCGCGCTGACCCTGCCGGCGGTCGCCGACGGCTTCGACGTGGTGGCCGACGCGCTGGCCACGCTCGAGGACGCAATGGCGCCGCTGGCCACGACCTCGCCCGGGTTCGACGCCTGCGTGGCGCGCGCGCGAGACCTGCGCGCGCGGCTGGAGCGCTGGCGCGATGGCGGCGCCGCGTCGGATGCGTTCGACGCCGGCGACGAAGCGGTGGTGGAGGCGGTGGCGGGCGAGGGCGACGCGTCACTCGATGCGGCCGCGCTGGCCGATGCCGCCGCGCGCGGCGGCGAGGTCTACTGGTACGAACTGAGCGCGCGCGGCTTCCGCTGCCAGCGCACGCCGCTGGACGTGTCCGCGCCGCTGCGCGCGCATCGCGAGCGCTCGCACGCGGCCTGGGTGTTCACCTCGGCCACGCTGGCGGTCGGCGGCGGCTTCCAGCACGTCGGCCACAAGCTCGGCCTGTTCGATCCGGACACGCTGCTCGAACCGAGTCCGTTCGACTGGCCGCGGCAGGCGCTGTGCTACCTGCCGAAGAACCTGCCGGAACCGAACACGCGCCCGTTCGGCGCGGCCATGCTCGAGGCGGTGCGGCCGGTGCTGGAGGCCTCCGGCGGCCGCGCCTTCCTGCTGTTCGCCTCGCACCGCGCGCTGCGCGAGGCGGCCGAGGCGCTGCGCGGCGCGTCGTGGCCGCTGTTCGTGCAGGGCGAGGCGCCCAAGGCCGAGTTGCTGCGCCGCTTCCGCGAATCGGGCAATGGCGTGCTGCTGGGTTCGGCCACCTTCCGCGAGGGCGTGGACGTGGCCGGCGACGCGCTGAGCGTGGTGGTGATCGACAAGCTGCCGTTCGCCGCACCGGACGACCCGGTGTTCGAGGCGCGGCTGGAGGCGGTGCGTCGCCGCGGCGGCAACCCGTTCCGCGACGAGCAGCTGCCGCAGGCGGTGATCGCGCTCAAGCAGGGCGTGGGCCGGCTGATCCGCACCGAGTCCGACCGCGGCGTGCTGGTGCTGTGCGACCCGCGCCTGACCGGCAAGCCCTACGGGCGGGTGTTCATGCAGTCGCTGCCGGCGTTCGCGGTGACCCGGCGGATCGAGGACGTGCAGGCCTTCTTCGCCCGCATGTAGGAGCCGGGCTTGCCCGCGACCCGACGCCGTTGGCCCAGGCGACGCCCTCGTGTTTCCGACGCCCGTGTCGCCGACTGAAGTCAGCTCCTACAGAAGAGCGGCCCGGCGGCGCGGCTGTTGTAGGAGCCGGGTTCAGCCGGCGACCCGACGCCGTGGGTCCAGGCGACGCCTTCGTGTTTGCGACACCCGTGTCGCCAGCAAGCTGGGCTCCTGCAACCGCCGGGGCCGGTGGGCATCGTTTACCCTTCCCGTTCCGCCGTTTCCGCCACCCCTGCCCGCGATGAAGCTGCTCGCCTTCGAAACCGCCACCGAAGCCTGCTCGGTCGCCCTCTACCTCGATGGCGAGGTGCGCGAGCGCTTCGAGGTCGCGCCGCGGCGGCACGCCGAGCTGGCCCTGCCCTGGGCCGATGCGCTGCTGGCCGAGGCGGGGGTGGCGCGCGCGCAGCTGGACGCGGTCGCGGTCGGCCGCGGGCCGGGCGCGTTCACCGGGGTGCGCCTGGCGATCGCGCTGGCGCAGGGCATCGCGCTGGGGCTGGACCGGCCGGTGGTGCCGGTGTCGACCCTGGCGGTGCTGGCCGCCGGCGCGCCTGCCGACGGGCCCGCGCGGATCCTGGCCGCGATCGATGCGCGCATGGGCGAGGTCTATGCCGGCGCCTTCCTCCGCGGCAGCGACGGAGTGGCCGCGCTGGACGCCGAGCGGGTGCTGCCGCCGGAGTCCGTGGTCCTGGCGGAGGATGCTGTCGGCGACTGGCAGGGCGTGGGCACCGGCTTCGCCGCCGCGCAGGGCGCGCTCGCGCAGCGGATGGCGGGCGCGCTGGCACCGATCGACGCAACGGCGCTGCCGCGCGCCGCCGACCTGGCGCGCCTGGCTGCCGCGGCCTACGCCCGTGGCGGGGCGGTGGCGCCGGAGCGCGTGGAGCCGGCCTACCTGCGCGACAACGTCGCCCTGACCCTGGCCGAGCAGCAGGCGCTGCGCGCGGCCAGGTAGCGGCTCCGGCCGGCGTGGACCGCGCCGGCTGTGCGTCGCTGCCCGCCCGGGCACGGCGCCTGACCCGCAAGCGCCGGGGAGGCCGCCGACCTGGTCCAGGACACGCTGCCGGCGGCGGCCGGACAGGGCCGCGCCGGGCCTTGCCGCCGCGTCCGGCGGCCCCGTGGCGCGGCCGGGCCGCCCGCCCTGGACGGGGCTGCCGGTGCCCGATGTGGCAGAATCTGCGGTCCGTCGCTGTCCGATCCCGCCATGCGCCCATCCGTTCCGCCCACGACCCGTGCCCGGCTCCGCCGCGTGCACGCCGCCGCAGGCGCCTGAGCATGGCCGACGAGACCGGACACCTGCCGCGCGGGCCCGGGCGCATGTTCAAGGCGACCGTATGGTCGCTGCAGGGGCTGCGCGCGGCCTGGCTGCACGAATCCTCCTTCCGCCTGGAGATCTACCTGTTCGTGGTCCTGGCGCCGCTGGCGCTGTGGCTGGGGACAGACGGGGTCGAGCGGGCGCTGCTGGTCGGGTCGATGCTGCTGGTGCTGTCGGCCGAGTTGCTGAACTCGGCGGTGGAGGCGGTGATCGAGCGCTACGGTGCCGAACACCACGAACTGGCCGGCCGGGCCAAGGACATGGGTTCGGCGGCGGTGTTCGTGCTGATGCTGAACGTGCTGCTGGTCTGGGGCCTGGTCCTTGGCCCGCGGCTGCTCTGACTGCTTTTTTTGAAACGACTGTAGGAACCGATCCACGATGAGCTTCGAATTCCTGGCCGACCCGAACGTCTGGCTGACCCTGGTGACCCTGAGCGCGCTGGAAATCGTGCTGGGCATCGACAACCTGGTGTTCATCTCGATCGCCGTCGGCCGCCTGCCGCCCGAGCAGCGCGCGTTCGCGCGCCGGTTCGGCATCGCGGTGGCCTGCATCACCCGCATCCTGCTGCTGGTCTCGCTGGCGTTCCTGGCGCGGATGCAGCACGACCTGTTCCACATCGGCGGCATGGGCATCTCGATCCGCGACCTGGTGCTGGTGCTGGGCGGCGCGTTCCTGCTGGTGAAGGGCACGATGGAGATCCGCGAGCTGATCACCGGCGGCCACGACGAGGACCCGCGTACCACCAAGAGTTCGCAGGTGTTCTGGATCGTGATCGTGCAGATCGCGATCATCGACATCGTGTTCTCGCTGGACTCGGTGATCACCGCGGTCGGCATCGCCGAGCACATCCCGGTGATGATCTTCGCGATCCTGCTGGCGGTGGCGGTGATGCTGCTGGCGGCCAACCCGCTGGGCCGCTTCATCGACGCCAACCCGACCATCAAGATGCTGGCGCTGGCCTTCATCCTGCTGATCGGCATGGTCCTGGTCCTGGATGGCCTGGACCTGCACGTGCCCAAGCCCTACATCTACTTCGCCATGGCCTTCTCGGTGCTGGTGGAGACGCTGAACCTGCTGATGCGCCGTCGCGCGCTGCGCAAGCACGTGCCGGGCGCCGGCGAGTTCTGAGCCCCGTTCCGGCGGCTTCGCCGGAACGTGCGGACGCCACCCGGCATCGCTTGCGCGGTGCCGGGGCCGGTGCGGCGACGGTCCGGCGGGAACGCGCCGGCGTCGCCCGTGCCGACGGCGCCGCCGGCAAGACCGGCTCCTGCAAGGGAAGCGCGGAGCGGGCGCGAATGAGCTGCCATGTCCGCACCCGCCGCGGTCCGCTGGCACAATAGACGCTCCGCTCCCGGGGCCGCGCGATGACCGTCCTGCACCAGATCGACCCGATCGCCCTCTCGCTGGGGCCGGTGCGCGTGCACTGGTACGGGTTGATGTACCTGCTCGGCTTCCTGGTGACCTGGTGGCTGGGCCGGCGGCGCATCCGTGCCGGCCGCCTGCCGGGCGTGGACGCCAATGCCTTCGCCGACCTGCTGTTCTACGGCATGCTCGGCGTGATCCTCGGCGGACGGCTGGGCTACGTGCTGTTCTACGCGCTGGACGAACTGGCGCGCGATCCGCTGATGCTGGTGCGGGTCTGGGACGGCGGCATGAGCTTCCACGGCGGCCTGCTCGGCGTGCTGGCCGCAGCCTGGCTGTGGTCGCGCCGGCACCGGCTGCACTTCTTCGACACCATGGACTTCATCGCCCCGCTGGTGCCGCCGGGACTGGGCTTCGGCCGCATCGGCAACTACATCGGCGGCGAGCTCTGGGGCAAGTACACCGAGGCCGGCTGGGGCGTGGTGTTCCCGAGCGGCCTGCCCGAACCGTACCGCAGCCTGGATCCGGCCGCGCTGCAGGCGCAGTTCGACGCCGGCGCGCTGAACGCCTTCGCCCGCCACCCCTCGCAGCTGTACCAGGCCTTCCTCGAGGGCCTGGTGATGTTCTGCGTGCTGTGGTGGTTCTCCTCCAGGCCGCGGCCGCGCTACGCGGTGTCGGGCCTGTTCGCGCTGCTCTACGGCGTGTTCCGCTTCGCCGTGGAGTTCGTGCGCGTGCCCGACGCGCAGCTGGGCTACCTGGCCTTCGGCTGGCTGACCATGGGCCAGGTGCTGAGCCTGCCGCTGATCGCGCTGGGCCTGTTCCTGCTGTGGCGCTCGCACCGCGCGCCGGTGCTGCAGCCGCGGCCGGCGGAGGCGTCCGAATGAGGCAATACCTGGACCTGCTCGGCCACGTGCTCGGGCACGGCACCGAGAAGGCCGACCGCACCGGCACCGGCACCCGCAGCGTGTTCGGCTGGCAGATGCGCTTCGACCTGGGCCAGGGCTTCCCGCTGGTCACCACCAAGAAGCTGCACCTGCGCTCGATCGTGCACGAGTTGCTGTGGTTCCTGCAGGGCGAGACCAACATCGCCTACCTGAAGGACAACAAGGTCAGCATCTGGGACGAATGGGCCGACGCGGACGGCGAGCTGGGCCCGGTGTACGGCAAGCAGTGGCGGCGCTGGACCGGCGGCGACGGCAGCGAGATCGACCAGGTGCGCTGGGTGGTCGAGGAGATCCGGCGCAACCCGGACTCGCGCCGGCTGATCGTCAGCGCCTGGAACGTGGCCGACCTGCCGAAGATGGCACTGATGCCGTGCCACACGATGTTCCAGTTCTACGTCGCCGACGGCAAGCTGAGCTGCCAGCTGTACCAGCGCAGCGGCGACATCTTCCTCGGCGTGCCGTTCAACATCGCCAGCTACGCGCTGCTGACCCACATGGTCGCGCAGGTGACCGGGCTGCAGGCCGGCGACTTCGTGCATACCCTGGGCGACGCGCACCTGTATTCGAACCACTTCGTGCAGGCGCGCGAGCAGCTGGCGCGCGCGCCGCGGCCGCTGCCGAGGCTGCGGCTCAATCCGGACGTGACCGACCTGTTCGCCTTCGCCTACGACGACATCGCGATCGAGGGCTACGATCCGTTGCCGGCGATCAAGGCGCCGGTGGCGGTCTAGCTAGGGCCTGCCAATGCCCATGCAACATGCCACACCGGCCCTGTGGACGCGCGCGACTGCGTCATCGCTCCGTTGCGTATCGACATACGCGCCGTCGCTCTTCCTTGCCGCACACCCCCACAGAACCGGCGTGGCACGCCGCATGGACACTGGCAGGCCCTGATGCGGATCTCGCTGATCGCGGCGCTGGACCGCAACCGCGCGATCGGCCGCGGCAACGACCTGCCGTGGCGGCTGCCGGACGACCTGAAGCGGTTCAAGGCGCTGACCCTGGGCAAGCCGGTGCTGATGGGGCGCAGGACCGCCGAATCGCTCGGCCGCGCGCTGCCCGGGCGGACCAACCTGGTGCTGACCCGCGGCGGCCGCGTGCCGTTCGCGGGCATGCGCGCGGTGGCCTCGCTGGACGAGGCACTCGGCGTGGCCGCCGCCGAGGGCACGGAGGAACTGTGTGTGATCGGCGGCGGCGAGGTATATGCGCTCGCACTGCCCCGGGCCGACGTGCTGCACCTGACCCATGTCGACACCGTGGTCGCGGATGCCGACACGTTCTTCCCGGAATGGGAACCGGCGCAGTGGCGGGCGGTGTCGCGCGAGGCGCATGCGGCCGACGGGAAGCATGCGCAGGCCTTCGAATTCGTCGAGTACCGGCGCCTGTGACCCGATGGAACCGGTTGTCGCTCCCTTGCAGGAGCTGACTTCAGTCGGCGACACGGGCGTCGGGACCATGAGGGCGTCGCCTGTGCCGACGGTGTCGGGTCGCCGGCTGAACCCGGCTCCTACAACAGCAGCAGCGTCGGCCGCTCTTCTGTAGGAGCTGACTTCAGTCGGCGACACGACGACGCCGGCACAGGCGACGCCCTCGTGGTTCCAACACCCGTGTCGCCGACTGAAGTCAGCTCCTACAGAAGAACAACACGCTCCCGGGCGTCATTCCTTGCGCAGGTGCGGCGGCAGCGCCGTCACGTCGCGGCCCGGCACCTGCACCACGCGCAGATCCTCGCTGTCCAGCTGCAGCGCGGTGAGCTTGCCGCCCCATACCGCGCCGGTGTCGATCGCATGGATGCCCTGGGTCAGGGTCAGGCCCAGCGTCGACCAGTGCCCGCACACGATCTTGAGGTCGCGCTCCACCCGGCCCGGCGCCTCGTACCAGGGATACAACCCGGCGGCCTGGGTGCCCGGCGGGCCCTTCTCCTCGATGGCGATGCGCCCGCGCGGGGTGCAGTAGCGGGCGCGGGTGAACCAGTTGATGATCGCGCGCCAGCGGTCGTTGCCGCGCAGGCCCGGCGACCAGTTCGGCCTGTCGCCGTACATGTTGCGCAGCAGGCCGCGGTAGCCGTCGCCCTGCAGCTGGCGTTCGACCTCGGCCGAGTACTGCTCGGCCTGCTGGGTGGTCCACTGCGGCGCCAGGCCGGCGTGGACCATCATCCAGCCCAGTTCGCGGTCGGCGTGGACCAGCTTCTGCCGGCGCAGCCAGCCGAGCAGCTCGTCGCTGTCCTCGGCCAACACGACCCGCTGCAGGTCGGGATTGACCTTGCGCTTCTCGGCCGGCGCGCGCTCGCCCACGGCCAGCAGCGACAGGTCGTGGTTGCCGAGCGCGACGATGCTGCGCTCGCGCAGCGAGTGCACCAGGCGCAGGGTCTCCAGCGACTGGCCGCCGCGGTTGACCAGGTCGCCGCAGAACCAGAGCGTGTCGGCGGCCGGATCGAAGCGGATCCTTTCCAGCAGGCGCTGGGTGGCGTCGTAGCAGCCCTGCAGGTCGCCGATGGCCCAGATGCTCATCGGGCGGCCCTCAGTGCAGGGTCCGCGGCACGGTCAGCAGGAACGGGGCGATGGGGGCGTCGAAGCGGGTGCCGTCGGCAGCCAGCATGTCGTAGCGTCCCTGCATCTCGCCGTCGCCGGTCTCCAGCACCACGCCGGAGGTGTATTCGTAGTCGTCGCCCGGCTCCAGCCATGGCTGTTCGCCGACCACGCCGTCGCCGTGCACCTCTTCGGTGCGGCCGCGGCCGTCGGTGATGTGCCAGTGGCGCGCCAGCAGGCGCGCGGCGACGCTGCCGCGGTTGTGGATGCGGATGGTGTAGGCGAAGACGTAGCGGTCCGCGTCCGGTTCGGACTGGTCCGCGAGGAAGCGTGGCGTGACTTCCACGTCGATCGCGTAGGGCGTGGCCTGTGGCATGGCGACAGTGTAAGCAAAAAGAACGTGATGGCCGAGATGACGCCGGGGAAAGCGGGGGGATTGTGGTACTTCTGTGCGACAGCCAAAGCTGAGCGAAGCAGGAGCGCTGGCTTCGGAGGGGTCCGCCGTGCCCAGGGGGTCTGGCGCATCGCTCCGCTGCGGCGTCCTGCCTTCGAGTCGCGACCGCAGCACATCCCTGTGCTGCTTGCGCCAGACCCCCTGGGCACGGCGGCCTCGGGAGCTTTCAGGGCGCGGCTTCGATCCAGGAAGCAACAGCAACGGCAAAGGCGCCCATCCCCGGCCCGCCCGGTCCTCAGGCACGGCCTTCGGGCGTTCATCGGGCTGCGCACAGGTGGCGTGCAAGCAGCGCTCTTCACCTCCTTCGCCTGTGGCGAAAAGGAGGGGCAAAACCATGGCGCCCTGCAGCTTGCTGGCGACACGGGCGTCGGAAACATGAGGGCATCGTCGTGCCGACGGCGTCGGGTCGCCGGCTGAACCCGGCTCCTACAAGAACCAAGACCGCAGCCGTGGGCTGTCCTCCGGTGGAACGAAGCCACGACCTTGAAGCTCCCGAAGACGTGGCGGGCCGGGAGTATTGCGGCAGCGGCCATGGATGGCCGCGTTGGCGAGTCGGCACACGGATGTGCCGTCGAGACGACCGCAATACTCCCGGCCCGCCGCGGCTCAGCCCGAAGCCGACCACGCCCGGTGCTGTTGACGTTGCGGCTGCCGTTGCGGTTGCCGTTGTCAGCATCGCAGTCACAGCGAAGGTGGCCGGCGTCCCCGCATACGAAACGAAATCCGGGCCAGGTCGCCGTGGAGCGCTAGCTGACCTGCGCGTTCGCCAGGCGGATGAAGGCCGCCACCTCGATCTGCTCGGCGCGCGCGTCCGGGCTGACCCCGGCGGCCTCGAACTGCGCCGGTGTGCACACGCCGTTGAGCGCGTTGCGCAGGGTCTTGCGGCGCTGGCCGAAGGCGGCGCGGACCACGTCGGCGAAACGCTTGCGGTCGTCGATGCCGACCGTGGCCGGGTCGCGCGGGACCAGGCGCACCACCGCCGAGTCCACCTTCGGTGGCGGCCGGAACGCACCCGGTGGCACCACGAACAGCGGCACGACCCGGCAGTAGGCCTGCAGCATCACGCTCAGCCGGCCGTAGACCTTGCTGCCCGGACCGGCAGCCATTCGGTCGACCACCTCCTTCTGCAGCATGAAGACCATGTCCCGGATCGCCGCAGCGTGGTCCAGCGCGTGGAACAGGATCGGCGAGGAGATGTTGTAGGGCAGGTTGCCGGCCAGCTTGATCGGGATGCCGGCGGCCAGCGCGGTGAAGTCCACCTGCAGCACGTCGCGGTGGATGATGGCCAGCTCGCCCACGCCCTCGGCCATCGCCTGCAGGGGCGCGATCAGGTCGCGGTCGAACTCGATCACGGTCAGCGCGCCGTGGCGGCGCAGCAGCGGCAGGGTGATCGCGCCCTGGCCGGGGCCGATCTCGACCACCCGGTCGCCGGGCTGCGGGTCGATGGCCTGGACGATGCGGTCGATGTAGACGCGCTCGTGCAGGAAGTTCTGGCCCAGGGACTTCTTGGGCTGGTGGCTGGTGCTCATGCGCCATTATCGCCGGTCGGGGCAGGATGCGCGGATGCGCTGCGCGCTCTTCTTTGTAGGAGCCGGCATGACGGCGACCCGGACGTCGGAATCACGGGGCGTCGCCTGTGCCGGCGCCGTCGGGTCGCCGGCTGAACCCGGCTCCTACAACAGCCGCGGCGCGGCCGCTCTTTTTTTGTAGAAGCTGACTTCAGTCGGCGACACGGGCGTCGGAGCCATGAGGGCGTCGCCTGTGCCTGCGGCGCAGGGTCACCGGCTGAACCCGGCTCCCGCAAGAGGCGTTCGCGTGAGCGGGGCGGTCGGGTCGCCGGCCGATGGCCTCCGGAACCGGTGGCGGCAACACGCCGCCTCAGTCCATCCCCAGCTTCTTGAGCTTGTAGCGCAGCGCGCGGAAGGTGATGCCCAGCTGCGCGGCGGTGCGGGTCTTGTTCCAGCGGTTCTCTTCCAGCGCCTTCTGGATCGCGGCGCGCTCCAGCTGCTCGATGTACGAGGGCAGGGCGCCGGTGCCCGGATCCAGGTCGATCACCGCCTCGGCCTGTCCCGTCGCCGGGAGGCCGCCGCCCTCGGACGGCGCGCCGCCGCGGGCGATCGGCTGCGGCAGGTGCAGGTCGGCCGCATCGATGCTGTCGCCGTCGGCCAGGGCCAGGGCGCGCTCCAGCACGTTCTCCAGCTCGCGCACGTTGCCGGGGAAGGCGTAGCCGGCCAGCGCGTCCATCGCCGCGGCGGTCAGTTCCGGCGCAGGGCGGCCCTGGCCGGCGGACAGGCGCTGCAGGATCGCGTTGGCCAACTGCGGCAGGTCGCCGGTGCGCTCGCGCAGCGGCGGCACGCGCAGTTCGATCACGTTGATCCGGTAGTACAGGTCGTGGCGGAAGCGGCCGTCGGCCACCAGTCCGGACAGGTCCTTGTGGGTGGCCGAGAGGATGCGCACGTCCACCGGCACCTCGCCGGCCGCGCCGACCGGGCGCACCGACTTCTCCTGGATCGCGCGCAGCAGCTTGACCTGCATCGGCAGCGGCAGCTCGGCGACCTCGTCCAGGAACAGGGTGCCGCCGCTGGCGGCCTGGAACAGGCCGGGCTTGTCGGCATGCGCGCCGGTGAAGCTGCCCTTCTTGTGGCCGAAGAATTCGCTTTCCATCAGCTCGGCCGGGATCGCGCCGCAGTTGACCGGCACGAACGGCCCGGCCGCGCGCGCGCCCTGCTCGTGGATGGTGCGCGCGACCAGTTCCTTGCCCACGCCCGATTCGCCGAGGATGTACACCGGCGCCTGGCTGCGCGCGACCTTGCCGATGGTGGCGCGCAGGGTGGCCATGGCCGTCGAGTCGCCGAGCAGGCGGCTGGCCTGCTCCGGCGGTGGCGGGGGCGGCTTGGGCCGCTCGGCGTTGTTCAGTTCCAGCGCGTGGCGGACCAGGCCGCGCAGCACGTTGATGTCCACCGGCTTGCTGACGAAGTCGAAGGCGCCAGCCTTCAGCGCCTCCACCGCCAGGTCCATGCTGCCGAAGGCGGTGATCATCGCCACCGGGGTCTGCGGATGGTTGCGGGCGATCTCGCCGACCAGTTCGATGCCGCTGCCGTCGGGCAGCCGCATGTCGGTGAAGCACAGGTCGTAGCGGTTGCCGCCCAGCAATTCGCGGGCTTCGGCCAGGTTGGCTGCGGTGTCGACCCGCAGGCCCATCCGGCCAAGGGTCAGCACCAGCAGTTCGCGGATATCGCGCTCGTCGTCGACGATCAGTGCACTGCGGCCGGGGCTCATGCCGGAACGATAGCCGAGTCGGGGAGTCGGGCCAAGTCTGGAATGGCCGTCACAAAGACAGGATTGCGTTCGGGCCCGGCAGCGCGACCCGGAAACAGGCGCCGCCGCCCGGGACCGGCACGTATTCCAGGGTGGCCTGGTTGGCCCGGGTCAACTCGCGGGCGATGTACAGGCCCAGGCCGGTGCCGTGCTCGGAGGTGGTGAAGAACGGGCGGAACAGCTGCGCCGCCACCCCTTCGGGGATGCCCGGGCCGCGGTCGAGCACGTCGACGAAGGCGTTGCGGCCGTCCTGGAACACGCGCAGGCGGACCCGCGCCGGCTCGTCCATGATCCGTCCGTACTTGAGCGCGTTGTGGACCAGCGCGGTCAGGATCTGCTGCAGGTGCTTGGGGTCGACCAGCGACGGGACCGGCTGCGAGGGCACGATCGCCTCCAGGCTGTCGGTCTCGATCGACAGGGTCTGCCGGTAGTCCTCGACGAAGCGGCGCACGAAGCTGCCCAGGTCGATGTTCTCCGGGTTGGCGCGCTCGCGCCGGGCCAGGCCGAGCACGCTCTCGACGATGCCGTTGGTGCGCAGGCATTGCTGGTGGATGATCTGCAGCAGGCGGCGGTCGGCGTCATCGACATTCCGCGACTCTTCCAGCAGCTGCACCGCGTAGTTGATCGCCGCCAGGGGGTTGCGGATCTCGTGCGCCAGGCTGGCCGAGAAGCGGCCCAGCGCGGCCAGGGTCAGCGACTCGGCGCGGCGCGAGACCACGGTGGTGTCGTCCAGGAACACCAGGGTCTGGTCGCTGTCGGCCAGCAGCCGGGCGAAGCGCGGTTGCACCTCCGGCTGGTCCGGGAACAGCTGCAGCGGGGTCTCGTCCACCTGCCAGCCGTTGCGCCAGCGCTGCAGGCGACGGGCCAGTTCGGGGGCCAGGTGGTTCAGGCCGGCGTCGCCGGCCTCGCCGCCGTCGCCCAGCAACAACGAGGCGGCCTCGTTGGCCAGGGTGATGCGGTTGTCCGAGTCGACCACCAGCACGCCGGTGCGCATGCGGCGGATGATCAGTTCGTTGACCTCCACCAGGTTGGCGACCTCGGCGGTGCGCTGCTCGGCCAGTTTCTGGCTGGAGCGGGCGCGCTGGCCGATCCGGTAGCCCAGCCAGGCCAGGGCCAGGTAGCTGGTGACGAACATCGACAGTTCGGCCAGCGAGCGCGGCCGCTCGCCATCGACCAGGGCCGACCACAGGAACTCCAGGACCAGCGCAGAGCTGGCCAGCACCGCCACGGTCATGCCGTAGCGCAGCGGCAGCAGCATCGCCGCGGCGGCGACGTTGAACAGCAGCATCATCGCGATGCCGGCGGCGACCGGGGGCAGGGCGTGGGTGACGAGGGTCGCGGCCACGATGTCGATGCAGGCGCCGCCGAACACCAGCGGCACCAGCCAGCGCTCGTTGCGGCCCAGCACCAGCAGCACCACCGCGGCGGCCATGTAGGCCACCGCCACGGTCCCGCCCAGCACGGTGCTGCGAGGCTCGCCGACCACGTCCGCCAGCGGGCTGAACACCAGCGCCGCCATGATCGCGGCTTCCAGCACCCGGTACAGGCTGAAGAAATACAGCTCGCGGCGGGGGATCGATTCGAGGCGGTCGATGAGCGATGCGTGGGGCAAGCCGGGGCTCCCGTGTCGCGGCGGCGGCCAGTATAGGGGGCAGCCCGTGGGCGTGCCGTGGCCGGCGCAAAGCGCGGCGGGACGGGCGTTTTGCACCGCCGCGGCCTTGTCGGCGACAATACCGCCCCCGCCCCGCAAGCCCCCCGGCCGTCCCGGCCCGGATCCGCGGCCGGCCCGGCGGTCGTCCCCACCCCACTGGTGAAGCATGAATTTCCACGAGTACCAGGCGAAACAACTGTTTGCCGACTACGGCATTCCGGTCCCGGCCGGGCGCGTCGCGTCCACGCCGGCTGAAGCGGTCGATGCGGCCAAGGCCCTGGGCAGCGGCCCCTGGATGGTCAAGGCCCAGATCCACGCCGGTGGCCGCGGCAAGGCCGGCGGCGTCAAGTTCTGCAAGACCACCGACGACGTGTTCAATGCCGCCATCGGCATGCTCGGCACCAAGATGGCCACCTACCAGTCCGGCGGCGTGGCCCTGCCGGTCAACCAGGTGCTGGTGACCGAGGCCGGCGAGATCGCCAAGGAACTCTACCTGTCGGTGCTGGTCGACCGCGGCAGCAAGTCGATCACCTACATCGCCTCGTCCGAGGGCGGCGTCGACATCGAGACCGTCGCGGCCGAGACCCCGCACCTGATCCAGACCCTCAACGTCAATTTCGTCGAGGGCCTGCAGCCCTACCAGGCGCGCGACGTCGGCTTCGCCCTGGGCCTGAACGCCAAGCAGGTCGGCCAGCTGGTCAAGATCATGACCGGCCTGTACACCCTGTTCAACGAGAAGGACCTGGCGCTGGTCGAGCTCAACCCGCTGGCGATCCTGGACAGCGGCGACCTGTACGCGCTGGACGGCAAGGTCAAC
The DNA here is from genome assembly GCF_000972865.1 of Pseudoxanthomonas suwonensis. Lineage (NCBI taxonomy): Bacteria > Pseudomonadati > Pseudomonadota > Gammaproteobacteria > Lysobacterales > Lysobacteraceae > Pseudoxanthomonas > Pseudoxanthomonas suwonensis. The sequence continues at coordinate 998,550 of NZ_CP011144.1, read as the reverse complement.
TCCGACGACAACGCCAGCTTCCGCCACCCGGACCTGGTCGCCATGCGCGACAAGAGCCAGGAGGACGAGACCGAGGTGCTGGCCAGCCAGCACGACCTCAACTACGTGACCATGGACGGCAACATCGGCTGCATGGTCAACGGCGCCGGCCTGGCGATGGCGACCATGGACGTGATCAAGCTCAACGGCGGCGAGCCGGCGAACTTCCTCGACGTCGGCGGCGGCGCCACCAAGGACCGCGTGACCACTGCGTTCAAGCTGATCCTGTCCTCGGACAAGGTCAAGGCGATCTTCGTCAACATCTTCGGCGGCATCGTCCGCTGCGACATGATCGCCGAGGGCATCATCGCCGCGGTCAAGGACGTGGGCGTCAAGATCCCGGTGATCGTGCGCCTGGAAGGCACCAACGTGGAGGAAGGCAAGAAGCTGCTGAAGGAAAGCGGCCTGGCCATCATCCCCGCCGACGACATCAACGACGGCGCCAAGAAGGCCGTCGCCGCCGTCGCCTGATCTAGAAGGCATCCGCGAAGGCGTGATTCCGGACTCCTTCCCCCTTGAGTCAAGGGGGTGGCCCGCCGCAAAGCGGCGGGACGGGGGTTGTGGAGGCACGCCCAGCGACATCGGCGCAGCCGATGTCGCGCATCCGGAGCCGGCGCCCAATACGTATTACGAGGACTAAAAGCATGTCCGTTCTAATCAACAAATCCACCAAGGTGATCGTGCAGGGCTTCACCGGCCAGCAGGGCACCTTCCACGCCGAGCAGATGGTCGAGTACGGGACCCAGGTGGTCGGCGGCGTCACCCCGGGCAAGGGCGGCCAGACCCACATCGGCCTGCCGGTGTTCAACACCGTCGCCGACGCGGTCAAGGCCACCGGCGCCGACGCTTCGGTCATCTACGTGCCGCCGCCGTTCGCGGCCGACGCGATCCTCGAGGCCGCCGCCGGCGGCATCAAGGTCATCGTGTGCATCACCGAGGGCATCCCGGTGCTGGACATGCTGCGGGTGAAGAACGTGCTGAAGGGCTACGACGACGTCGTCCTGATCGGCCCGAACTGCCCCGGCATCATCACCCCGGGCGAGTGCAAGATCGGCATCATGCCGGGCCACATCCACCAGCCGGGCAAGATCGGCATCGTCTCGCGCTCGGGCACGCTGACCTACGAGGCGGTCAAGCAGACCACCGACGTGGGCCTGGGCCAGTCGACCTGTATTGGCATCGGCGGCGACCCGATCAACGGCCTGAACTTCGTCGACTGCCTCAAGCTGTTCAACGAGGACCCGCAGACCGAGGGCATCATCATGGTCGGCGAGATCGGCGGCAGCGCCGAGGAAGAGGGCGCCGAGTACATCAAGCAGCACGTGAAGAAGCCGGTCGTCGGCTTCATCGCCGGCGCCTCGGCCCCTCCGGGCAAGCGCATGGGCCATGCCGGCGCGATCGCCTCGGGTGGCCAGGGCACGGCCGAGGGCAAGTTCGCCGCGATGGAAGCGGCGGGCGTGACCACGGTGCGCTCGCCGGGCGACCTGGGCGCGGCGATCAAGGCCCGCCTGGGCTGATCGGTACCGCCAAGCGACACCGGAAGGCCGCCCTCGGGCGGCCTTCTGTTTTTCTCTCTCCTTGTAGGAGCCCTGGCGACACGGGCGTCGGGATCACGGGGGCGTCGCCCAGGCCGACGGCGTCGCGTCGCCGGCTGAACCCGGCTCCTACAACAGCACCGGCGCCGCCGCTCTTCTGTAGGAGCTGACTTCAGTCGGCGACACGGGCGTCGGGATCATGAGTGCGTCGCCTGTGCCGACGGCGTCGGGTCGCGGGCAAGCCCGGCTCCTACAGGGAACGTCCCGTCCCACTCAGGCGGCAGGCAGGCGTCGCTGCACCCGCAGCAAGCCCGGCCGGCGCCGGCGTCGTCACACGCCGCGCCGGTATCATGGCCGCATCCCACGAACGGTCTGACGCCATGAAGGACTCCCTGCGCATCGCCCTGGCCCAGTTCGACTTCCCGGTCGGCGCGGTGGCGCGCAACGCGGAGCGGATCGCGGAGATGATCGCCGAGGCGCGCGACGAGTTCGGCGCCGACATCGTGCTGTTTCCGGAACTGGCGGTCAGCGGCTATCCGCCGGAGGACCTGCTGCTGCGGCCCGCGTTCCTGGCCGCCTGCGAGGCGGCGCTGCACGAGCTGGCGAAGGCGGCCACCGGCATCGTCGCGGTGGTGGGCTGGCCGGAGTCGGCCGGCAGCGTGCTCTACAACGCCGCCAGCGTGCTGCGCGACGGCCGGGTCGAGGCCACCTACCGCAAGCGCGAGCTGCCCAACTACGCGGTGTTCGACGAGCGCCGGTACTTCGAGGTCGATCCCGACGGCGGATCGTGCGTGTTCGAGCTCGAGGGCGTGCCCGTCGGTGTGCTGGTGTGCGAGGACCTGTGGTTCCCCGAGCCGCTGGCCGACACCGTGCGCGCCGGCGCGCAGCTGGTGCTGGTGCCCAACGCCTCGCCGTTCGAGCGCGGCAAGCACGCCCAGCGCGACGCGCTGCTGGCCGAGCGCACCCGCGAGTCGGGCGCGGCGCTGGTCTACCTCAACCTGGTCGGCGGGCAGGATGCGGTGGTGTTCGACGGCGCCTCGGTGGTGGCCGACGCCGATGGCAGCGTGCACCCGGCTGCGGCCGCGTTCACCGACCAGTGGCTGGTGGTGGACTACGACACCGCCGGGCGCAGCTTCGTCCCGGTGCAGTGGATCGACGACGGTGACGAGAGCATGGACGCGCTGGCCTGGCGCGCGGTGGTGCGCGGGCTTCAGGACTACTGCGGCAAGAACGGCTTCTCGAAAGTGTGGCTGGGCCTGTCCGGCGGCATCGACTCGGCGCTGGTGCTGGCGCTGGCGGTCGACGCGCTGGGCGCGGACAACGTCACCGCGGTGCGGCTGCCCTCGCGCTACACCGCCGACCTGTCCAACGACCTGGCCGCCGAGCAGTGCGCGGCGCTGGGCGTGCGCCTGGAGACGGTGCCGATCGAACCGGCGTTCCAGGGCTTCCTGCAGGCGCTGGGCCCGCTGTTCGAGGGCCGCGAGGCCGACGTCACCGAGGAGAACCTGCAGTCGCGCAGCCGCGGCGCGATCCTGATGGCGCTGGCCAACAAGTTCCACGGGCTGCTGCTGACCACCGGCAACAAGAGCGAGTACGCGGTCGGCTACGCGACCATCTACGGCGACATGTGCGGCGGCTACGCGCCGTTGAAGGACCTGTACAAGACCGAGGTGTTCGGCCTGGCCAAGTGGCGCAATACGGTCGGCGGTGCGCCGGTGATCCCGCCGGCGGTGATCGCGCGGCCGCCCTCGGCCGAACTGCGCGTCAACCAGACCGACCAGGACTCGCTGCCGGCCTACGACGTGCTCGACGGCATCCTCTACCGCTATGTCGACCAGGAGCAGTCGCGCGACGAGATCGTCGCCGCCGGCTACGCGGCCGAAGTGGTGGACCGGGTGCTGCGGCTGGTGCGCACCAGCGAGTGGAAGCGGCACCAGGCCGCGCCGGGGCCGAAGGTGTCGCGGCGCGCGTTCGGGCGCGAGCGGCGCTATCCGATCAGCAACGGCTTCGCCGGCTGAGATCGCCGGTCCGGCGGCACGCGCCCGCCTTGTGTAGGAGCTGACTTCAGTCGGCGACACGGGCGTCGGAACCCTCGGGGGCGCCACCCGCGCCGACGATGCCTGATTTCTGGCAAGCCCGGATGCTCATGCCGCAAGAGACAGGCGACGGCCCCACGGAAACGCGGAAGGCGCGCCGGAGCGCGCCTTTGCCGTCCAACGCGACCAGCCAGACCGCTCAGCGGTCGCGGGTCGCGTTGCGCTGGCCGGTCGGCGACTTCTCGCCGGCGAAGGGGTTCAGCTTGCGGACCGCCCACGGGTAGTCGGGCCAGTCGCCGTGCAGGTAGGGATGCTGCGGGTCGTTGAGCCGCAGCACGCGGATCGCGTCGGCCGACAGGGTCTGGTTGTCCAGCTGCCGGTAGGACTCGGCCAGCGCGGCGATCGCGTCGTTCTGGAACTCGCTCTGCGGATAGGTCTCGAGGATGTACTGGGCGCGGCTCACCGCCGACAGCCAAGCGCCGCGGCGCATGTAGTACAGCGCGGTGTCCATCTCGTGCCGGGCGAACATGTTGCGCAGCTCGACCATCCGCTGGCGCGCGTCGTCGACGTAGCGGCTGTTGGGATAGCGCTGGACCACGCGGGAGAAGTCGTCGTAGGCCTGCTGCGGCGAGGCCAGGTCGCGGCGGCTGGGGTCAAGCGACCACACCCGCTGCAGGAACACCGCGTCGCGGTTGGAGTTGGCCAGGCCGCGCAGGTAGTAGAAGTAGGCGATGTTGCGGTGGGTCGGGTAGGTGCGGATGAAGCGGTCGATGGTCGAGACCGCGTCCTCGTGCTTGCCGGCCTTGAACTGGGCGTAGGCCGTTTCCATCAGCGCCTGTTCGGTGTACGGGCCGTACGGGTACTGGGCGACCAGGCGCTTGAAGACCCGCTCCGCCTCGGACCAGTTGCCGGCCTGCATCCGCTTGTGGGCCTTGTCGTAGAGCTCGGTGACCGGCAGGCCCTCGTCGGCGTCTTCCTTGCTGTTGCGGCCGCAGCCGGTGGCCAGGAAGGCCGCGGCCAGCAGCAGGGCGGCCAGGCGCAGCGGGGCGGGGAGTGCGAAACGGGGGCGATGGGCCATCGGGGGCGTACGGCGCGGAAACGGAAGGGCCGATGATAGCCTAGTGGCCTGTCCGGCGACTGACTCCAGCACGCCGGACCGTCCCCGCACCGGTTTCCCCATGTCCCAGCCTTCCGACGCTCCCCGCCAGGCCACCGTTCCCGACGAGGCCGCCGGCCGCCGTTTCGACGCGGTCCTGGCCGACCTGTTCCCCGAGTATTCGCGTTCGCGCCTGGCGGCGTGGATCAAGTCCGGCGACGCGCTGCTGGACGGACGGGCCGCACGCCCGCGCGATCCGGTCCGCGGCGGCGAGGCGGTGACCCTGGTGGCGGTGGCCGAGGTCCAGACCGAGGCCGTGCCCGAGGACATCCCGCTGGACATCCTCTACGAGGACGCCGACCTGTTCGTGCTGGACAAGCCGGCCGGGCTGGTGGTCCATCCCGGCGCCGGCAACCCGACCGGGACCCTGGTCAACGCGCTGCTGCACCGCGACCCGGGCTTGGCGGCGCTGCCGCGGGCCGGGATCGTGCACCGCCTGGACAAGGACACCAGCGGGGTCATGGTGGTGGCGCGGACCCTGCCGGCGCATACCGGCCTGGTCGCGCAGCTGGCCGCGCGCGAGGTCCACCGCCAGTACCTGGCGGTGGTGGTCGGCGCGCTGGTCTCCGGCGGCACCGCCGATGCGCCGATCGACCGCCACCCGCGCGACCGCCTGCGCATGGCGGTGCGCGAGGACGGCCGCGACGCGGTCACCCATTTCCGCCTGCGCGAGCGCTTCCGCGCGCACACCGCGCTGGAGTGCCGGCTGGAGACCGGCCGCACCCACCAGATCCGGGTGCACATGCAGCACCTGCGCCACCCCATCGTCGGCGACCCGCTGTACGGCGGCCCGCTGAAGCTGCCCAAGGGCGCGAGCGAGGCCTTGGCCGCGGAGTTGCGCGGTTTCAGGCGCCAGGCCCTGCATGCCGAGACCCTGGAGTTCGCCCATCCGGTCGGCGGCGCGCCGGTGCGCGTGTCTGCGCCGGTGCCGGCCGACATGGTCGGGCTGTTGCGGGTGCTGGGCGAGGACACCCGCGCCTGGGACGAGAGCCAGCGGCGCTGAGCGCCAAGGCATCCGCATGGGCGCAGGCCACGCCATCGCCGACCCTGCGATCCTGCCGGCCGACTGGCCCGCGCCGCCGGGGGTGGTCGCGTTCACCACGCTTCGCCAGGGTGCCGGCGCCTCGCACGCGCCGTTCGACCGCTTCAACCTGGGCGCGCGCTGCGGCGACGATCCGGCCGCGGTGGCGGCCAACCGCGCCGAGCTGGCGTCGGGTTTCGGGCTGCCGTCGCCGCCGGCGTGGCTGCGGCAGGTGCACGGCACCGGCGTGTTCCGTTTCGAAGTATCGGGCGGGCACGACGCGGCCGCGGACGAACCGGAAGCCGACGCGGCGGTGACCTCGGTGCCCGGCGCCGTGCTGGCGATCCTGACCGCCGACTGCCTGCCGGTGGTCTTCGCCGCGGCCGACGGCAGCGAAGTCGGCGCCGCGCACGCCGGTTGGCGCGGGCTGGCGTCCGGCGTGCTGGAAGCGACCGTGGCGGCGATGCGCACCCCGGCTTCGCGGCTGCTCGCCTGGCTCGGGCCGGCGGCCGGGCCGCAGGCCTACGAGGTCGGCGCGGAGGTGCGCGATGCCTTCGTCGCTGTCGATCCCGGCGCCGGCGACGCCTTCGCCGCGACCCGGCCCGGCCACTGGTGCGTGGACCTGTACGCGCTGGCGCGGCGGCGCCTGCAGGCGGCCGGCGTTCCCGCGGCGTCGATCCACGGCGGCGGACTGTGCACGATCTCCGACCCGCGGCGCTTCTATTCGCACCGCCGCGACCAGCGCACCGGCCGCATGGCGACGGTGGTGTGGCGCTAGCGGGTCAACCGCTCACACGTCGCGCGTCATCCACACCAGGCGGTCGTCGAAGTCGACGGAGGCGCGGCTGCCGCGGTCGATCCTGTCGAAGCCGAACCGCTCGAGGAACCTGCGGGCCTGCAGGTTGCTCGAGGCGAACCTGGCCGACAGGCGGTCCACTTTCCATTCGATCGCCGAGCACGCGATCGCCGTTTCCATCAGCAGGCGCGAGACCGGGGTGCCCCGGTAGCGCGGTAGTACGTAGGCGCCCCAGAGGTGGGCGGTCTCGAGCCCGCGCGACAGGCCCAGCACCCCGACCAGCCGGCTGCGGTCGAATACGCCCCACAGCCGGGTATCCACGTCCTCGTACTGTTCGAACAGCCCGGGCAGGCCGTCCGGCGCCGTGCCGATCTCCCGCAGCACCTCCGGTTCGGCCAGGTGGCGCGCCCCTGCCAGGGAATCCCGGCGCAACGTGCGGTAGCTGGCCAGGTCGCCCGGCCCGATGCGTCTTACCTGCAGGAGCTGCCGGTAGTCGGGCTCCCTGATTACAGCGTTCATCCGTTCGTCTGTCCGTAGTCCGATTGCGGGAAAAACGTCGCGCGCAGGCCTTCCACGCCGGCGGTGCGCCGAAGGGGAACGAGGCCCGTGTTGCCCGGCGGATGCGCATCCGAAGTCCGGGCATCGTGGTTTTCGCTTTGCAGGCGGAAAGGCGGCGCATGCCGGCCCGGCGATGCGGGACGGCGCTGTCCGACAGGCTCCTGTCTTTGCCTCGGGCCGCTACGGCCGCGGGGCATGGGTTCCGGAGCCCGCGGGCGGCAGTCGGGTGATCGACCCTGCCGTGCGGCACCGGGTGGAGAAACGGCGTACTTCCTGGCCGGATTCCCCAGGCGCGCATTGTACCGTCCGGGGGACGCGACAGGCGGAGGAAGTGGCGCGAATACGTATGTGCATACGCCCCGTTGCGCCCGCCGGTTGCTTCCGGTTCAGCGCAGCAGCGCGGCCGCACTCCACAGCAGCGGTGCCTGGCCGTGGTAGTCGCCGGTCAGTCGCGGGCGCTGGAAATAGTAGTTCTCCTCGTCGCCGGCGTAGTCCGGTTCGCCGGGATGGGACAGCGGCTTGTAGGCCCAGTCGCTGACGTCGTGCAGCCGCCCTTCCGGCGTGAGCCGGCCGACCAGGGCCAGCCAGGCCGCGCGCGCCACCGGCCCGAACGCGTCGGCATCCAGCCAGCCGTTGCGCACGCCGGTGGCCAGCGCGTAGGCGAACATGGCGCTGCCCGAGGTTTCGGGCCAGTTGCGGCCGTCGTCCGAATCGAGCACCTGCTTCCACAAGCCTGTGCCGTCGCCGTGGCGTACCTGGTACGCCTTCAGCCCGTCCATCATCCTCGCGTAGCCGCGGGCGATCGCCGGACGATGCGGATGGTCCTGCGGCAGTTCGCCCAGCAGCTCGGTCATGCCCGCGGCGAACCAGCCGTTGCCGCGCGCCCAGCGGTGGCGGAAATCCTGGTGGTGGAAGAACAGGCCATCGTCCTGCTGCAGGGCGTCCAGGTACTCGACCATCGCGGCGGCGGCCGCGTCCAGGCAGCCGGCGTCGCCCGAGGCGCGGTAGGCCTGCACCTGCAGCGCGGAGACCATGAACATGTCGTCGATCGCGAAGCGCTTCTGCGCGTCCAGGTGCGCGCGCTGGTGGTCGGCCAGCGCCAGGCCTTCCGCGCGCGCGGCCGGGTCGCCGGTGAGCAGCGCGATCTGCAGCGGCACGATGCCGAACACGTTGTCGTCCACGTGGCCCTCGCCGGCCAGCAGCTCGGTGTAGCCGCCGCGGTAGGGCGCGTAGTTCGCGACCAGGGTGTCGAGCAGGCGCGCATCGTCCAGCAGCGCGCCGACCACCAGCGAGCCGTACCAGGCGCAGGCGAGCTTGTAGTGCCGGGAGCCGGCCGGATCCTCGCCGGCGAAGGCGCGGGCCACGCGCGCGCCGACAGTCGCCGGGTCGGTTCCGGCGGGCCAGTCGCGGAAATGGGCGTCGCGCGTCGACGCCGGGTCCTGCGCCTGGGCTGCGGTCGCGTCCGCCATCGCGCCGGCCGCCCGCGCCAGGGCGGGAGCGAGACCCGCGGTCGCGAGCAGCGACAGGCCCATGCACAGGGCGCGCCGGGTCGTGCGGGGAAACGTCATCGTTGACCTCGTCCTGGGATCGCCGTACCGCCTGCGGCACGGCGAGCTTCCGCGTGGCGCGACGCAGGTGTCAACCGCACCTTGTCCGAGTCCGGTACCGGGGCCAGCCGGAATTCACATGGGTCACGCCTGCCAGCGCGCGGCCGCACCCGGCCGCAAGGACGCGGCATCGGCTGGCCGGGCAGGGCGGAGCTTCGGCTCCGCCCTGCCCGGTCGTCGTCAGCGGAAGTTGTAGACCAGGTTGATCGTGGTCAGGGTGTCGGTCTTGCGCTGGCCCGCGGTCCGGTCCACCTGGCTGTTGTGGCGCGCCTGCACGCCGGCCTTCAGTGCCAGGTGCGCGTTCATCGCCACCGCCAGGTTCAGGTCGTTCTGGGCGAAGGTGTTGTCGCTGCCGGATTCGACCAGCAGGGTGTTGAGCAGGTCGGTATTGCCGGTGAGCCGGTGCCTGAAGTCGAGCAGGCACCGGCCGATCAGGTCGCGCCGGATCGTGCCGGTGTCGGTCTCGCGCGCGCGGCGGTAGCCCGGGCCGGCCTCGGCCACCAGGCGGGCGCGCTCGCCTTCGATGCGATAGCCGTAGCCCATGGCGAAGGTGGCCTGGTACTCGTAGGACGAGAACGAGTCGTGCTCGTAGCGAGCAGATCCCGATACATGGTTGCGCGGATTGAACTTGTACGCGCTGGAGGTCGCCAGTTCGTAGCGGTCGGCGCTGGTCTCATAGCGAGCCTGCCCGGTGCCGTCGCCGTCGAAGTCGCCGCGCACCTGCGCGCGGGCGCGCAGCGCCGAGGCGCCGAAGGTGTTCTTCCATTGCGCGTCCTCGTGGGCGAAGCGCAGCTTGGCGTTGAGGCTCTCGGTGCGCGAATTGCCGCGGGTCATCGCCATGCCCAGCTCGCCGGTGCCGGTCCAGCCGGTCGGTGGCGCGGGGGTGTCCTCGGCGGTGGCGGCCAGCGGAAGCAGGGCGGCGAGCAGCAGTGCGGTCTTGCGGTGGTGCATGGGATCGTGTGTCGGTGTGATGGGCAGGGGGTGCGGCGCGATTCGCGCCCATGGCGCGGGCGCGTTTGCCGGACCCATGATCCGCAACACGGCTGACGGGAAGCTGTCAGGCCGATTCGAGCGCTGCCAGATAGCCCTTGCGCCAGGCGTGGATGTCGTGCTCGAGCAGGTAGTCGTACATCGCCCGCCAGCGTTCGCGGCGCCGCGCCAGCGGCATCGTCGCCGCGGTGGCGATGGCGTCGGCCGAGAAACGGGGTCAGGTTGAGTTATTAGCCTCAGGTAGGAAAGTGAACCTGACCCCGTTCTCCGGACCACGTTCTCCTCCTGGTGCAAGTGTGAGTTTCTTCAACATTCAAGCGCCGTCGCTTGGCCCTGATCCGAATCATGAAGTGCAGCATGTATAGGTTGTCCGGCTTTCGGGACTTCCCCCGCAAGCGTCGCTTGCATCAATTTGTACAAATTTCCTTGCAATCGTCGCCGTGGCCTGCCAACACGAGTGATGGCCTGGCATGCAAGCGTCTCTTGCATCGTTGGTGGCGCGTCAGGACTTGTCAGTTACCCGGACCCGGTTCCACGCTCGAACTTTGTCGGCCAGCTTTCGGGTGGGAGAAGAATGATTAAGGCAGTCATAAAGCTTGGTTCGGTGCTTTTGACGGTGGTATGGATTCTGACGCCCCGAGTGTGGGCGCAGACGACAGTAAAGTACGTGCATACCGACGTGCTAGGCAGCGTGGTGGCGATGACCGACGCCAGTGGCCTGGTCGTGGAGGCGCGCGAGTACGAACCGTACGGTTACCAGGCGACGCCTGCGATCCAGGATGGACCCGGATACACAGGGCATCTGCAGGATATGGCAACCGGGCTGGTGTACATGCAACAGCGCTACTACGATCCGCAGATTGGGAGATTTTTGTCCGTTGATCCAGTGGTCGCGTACGACAATGATGATTACCGCTATTTCAATCGTTATGCCTACGCCTTCAACAACCCCTACAGGTTCACTGATCCAGATGGTCGTGCAGTTCAGGCTTTGTGGGGGGCGCCAATTGGAGCTATCGTAAACATCGGTGTGTAGATGGCGATGAGCGAAGGGTCTGTGGGCGAAAGGTTCTCGCAAATAAGCTGGGGGCAAGTGGGGATAGCTACCGCAGCGGGTGCTTTGAGTGGCGGAGTAAGCGCGATTGCGAACACTGCCGCCACAACCGGCGGTACTATCGCTGTAAACATAGTCGGGAACGCTGCTGTTGGTGCAGTAGCAACTCAAGCCAGTGCCCAAATTGAAGGCAGAACTGCGTCGGTGTCGGAAGTGGCAAAGGGGGCGGCGCTTAGCGGCGGAACTGCGGGTGCAGGCGCCGCGATTTCGGCGGCTCCAGGAGCAATCGCAAAGAGTGCTAGTGCTGGAATGACGCAGACAGAACGGACTGCAACGGCGAATCTATTGAGCGGGATTAGAAATACAACGCCTGACTTCAGGCACACGAACCCAATTCAGACAGGAGCTAATGCTGCAGGTGCAGCGGTTAGTGCGTCTGGTGATCTGAAGCCGTTGCTGGACGAGAAGAGCCATGATTAGTGAGCGTAAGAGAATCGCGAGAAGTGTCGCTATTTATTATTCGCAAGTTTTGGTGTTCATCGTTGCGAGCTATGGCTTGATATTTATTTTGTACGGTCGGACCAGGCTCTCTTTTTTAGAGTGGGCGATCATCCTTTTGGTGGCGTTCACGGTCGGCTATCTGCCGCGCTTTGTTCGAATGCTTCGCGCGAATAGACGGGGCGAAGGGATTGAGCCACCCCCATGAAACACAAGGCCCGCATCCCCGGGCCTTGCCGTTGTTGGAGTTGCACCTGGTTTAGCTGTTCTGCTGCTACAGCCGCGTCGATCATCTGCATCACGAACCGCTGCTGCGACTTAGGCAATAGTGCGGTGCGCTCGACCTGCCGCTGCAGCTTCGATACTGGCCTGCACTTGCCGGACCTAGGTTCCTCGCCGATCAGTTCCTCGACGCTCGCGCGCCCAGCAACGCCGCCAAGGGCGGTAGGTACGAGATCGAGACGCGGCGCTTGCCGCTCGTCGGGTCTTGGCCTCGACAATTATCTGGAAGGCTTCGTGGCCCAAGGCGTATTGTTGCTGCAAGCAGGTAGTGCGGATCTCGGTCAGCGCTTCCCCGGGGAGGAGTTCGTTGAGCAACGCCCGGTAGGGATGGGCCCTACCGTTGGGAGAATCGCCCCAGGCAGGCCAAGTTGGACGAAGGCGCGTTGCCCGGAACCATAGCCGCCGTCGCGTCCCCGCTTAGGTCGATTCCAGCGAGGCCAGGTAGCTGCGGCGCCAGGCGTGGATGTCGTGCTCGAGCAGGTAGTCGTACATCGCCCGCCAGCGCTCGCGGCGCCGCGCCAGCGGCATCGTCGCCGCGGTGGCGATGGCATCGGCCACGCCGTCCAGGTCGTGCGGGTTGACCAGCAGGGCCTCGCTCATCTCCTGCGCGGCGCCGGCCAGCAGCGACAGCACCAGCACGCCGGGATCTTCCGGATCCTGCGCAGCCACGTACTCCTTGGCCACCAGGTTCATGCCATCGCGCAGCGGCGTGACCAGGCCCACCCGCGCGCTGCGGTAGAAGCCGGTGAGGGTGGCGTGCGGGAAGTTGCGGTTGACATAGCGCAGCGGGGTCCAGTCCGGCTCGGCGTGGGCGCCGTTGATGTGGCCGGCGATCTGTTCGAGCTGGCTGCGCAGGTGCTGGTATTCGCCGACCTCGCCGCGCGAGACCGGGGCGATCTGCAGGTAGGTCAGGGTGCCGCGCTGGTCGGGATGGCGCTGCAGGTAGCGTTCGAAGCCGTGGAAGCGCTCGGGCAGGCCCTTGGAATAGTCCAGCCGGTCCACGCCGATGGCGAGCATCCGCCGCTCCAGGCTGGTGCGCAGCGCGCGCAGTGCCGGCTTGGCCATCGCCGCGGCCGCCTGCCGGGCGATGTGCGCGGTGTCGATGCTGATCGGGAAGGCGCCGGTGCGGAAGCGGCGTCCGCCGGGCGCTTCCAGCAGGCCCTCGCCGACGATCCTGCCGCCGCCGTACAGGCGCACGTAGGACTGGAAGCGGTCGTTGTCGCGGCGGGTCTGGAAGCCGAGCAGGTCGTAGGCGTACAGGGTGGAGAACAGCCGCTGGTGGTCGGGCATGGCCATCAGCAGGTCGGCCGAGGGCACCGGCACGTGCAGGAAGAAGCCGATCCGGCAGCCCACCCCGCGCTCGCGCAGCAGCGCCGCCAGCGGGATCAGGTGGTAGTCGTGGACCCAGACGGTGTCGTCCTCGCGCAGCAGCGGCGCCAGCTTGTCGGCGAACAGCGCGTTGACCCGGCGGTAGCCCTCGCGGGTGGCGCGGTCGTAATCGACCAGGTCCAGGCGGAAGTGCAGCAGCGGCCACAGCGTGCGGTTGGAGAAGCCGTTGTAGTAGGCGTCCAGGTCGGCGCGGTCCAGGTCCAGGGTGACGTAGCGGATGTCGCCCTCGCGCTGCTCGTGCACCTGGCCGCTGTGGCTGCGCACGAGCTTGCCGCTCCAGCCGAACCACACGCCGCCGCGCTCGCCCAGCGCCGCCTGCAGCGCCACCGCCAGCCCGCCGGCGCGGCTCTCGCCGGGCAGGGCGACGCGGTTGGAGACGACCACCAGCCGGCTCACGAGGCTTCCTGCCAGGAGCGCGACAGGCGCATCGCGGCGATGATCAGGCCCACGTGCGAATAGGTCTGCGGGAAGTTGCCCCAGCCCTCGCCGTCCTCGAAGGCCATGTCCTCGGAGAGCAGGCCGAGGTGGTTGCGGTGGGAGAGCACGCGCTCGAACAGTTCGCGCGCCTCGTCCATGCGCCCGACCGCGGCCAGCGCGTCGATGTACCAGAACGTGCAGATGGTGAAGCTGGTCTCCGGCGTGCCGAAGTCGTCCGGCGCCAGGTAACGGAACACGCCGTCGCCGTGGCGCAGCTCGCGGCCGATCGCCTCGACCGTGGCCACGTAGCGCGGGTCGTCGGGGGCGACGAAGCCGATGTCGGCCAGCAGCAGCAGCGAGGCATCCAGGTAGTCGCTCTGGAACGAGGCGCTGAAATGGTTGGCCTGCGGCCGCCAGGCACGTTCCAGCGCGGTCGCGCGGATCGTGTCGGCGCGGTCGCGCCAGTAGCCGGCGCGGTCGTCCAGCCCCAGCCGCAGCGCGATCTTGGCCAGGCGGTCGCAGGCGGCCCAGCACATCGCCGCGGTGTAGGTGTGGACCTCGGCGCGGCCGCGGAACTCCCACAGGCCCGCGTCCGGCACGTCGTACAGGGCGAAGGCGCGCTCGCCCAGCGGCTCGAGCCGCGAAAAGGTGTGCGCGTCGCCGGGATCGGCCAGGCGCTGGTCGAAGAACAGCTGGGTCGAGGCCAGTACCACGCTGCCATAGACGTCGTGCTGCTTCTGGATCCAGGCCAGGTTGCCGCGCCGCACCGGGCCCATGCCGCGGTAGCCGGCCAGCGACTCGACCTCGTGCTCTTCGAGCCTTTCCTCGAAGCCGATCCCGTACAGCGGCTGCAGGGTGCCGTCGTGGGTGGCGATGTTGAAGATGTAGCGCAGGAACTCCTCCATGCTGCGGGTCGCGCCCAGGCGGTTGAGCGCGCGCACCACGAAGGCCGCGTCGCGCAGCCAGCAGTAGCGGTAGTCCCAGTTGCGCGAGGAGCCGGGCGCCTCCGGGATCGAGGTGGTCATCGCCGCGATGATCGCGCCGCTGTCCTCGTACTGGCACAGCTTCAGGGTGATCGCGCTGCGGATCACCGCCTCCTGCCATTCCAGCGGCACCGACAGGTAGCGGACCCATTCGCGCCAGTAGTCGAGCGTGCGTCCCAGCGCCTCTTCGACGTAGCCGTCGATCGAGCGGGTCACCGGTTCGTCCGGCCCCAGCACCAGGTGCAGGCGGTGGCCGAGCACGAATGGCAGGCCGTCGCGAATGAAGCGCACCGGGACGTCGGTGGTCAGGCGCAGGGTGAAGGCCGGCAGCAGCCAGCGGATGTGGTTGCTGCCCCAGGTGTGCTCGGGCGCGCGCGCGCCCCAGTCGGCCAGCGGCCGCGCACGCACGCGGATGCGCGGGCTGCCCGTCAGCGGGGTGATCCGCCTGATGATCGACACCGGGCGGTAGAAGCGGCCGTTCTGGCGCCAGCGCGGGGCGAAGTCCAGGATCTCCAGCGAGCCGCCGTGGGCATCGTGCAGGACCGTGCGCAGCACCGCGGTGTTGGGCACGTAGGCCTGCTCGGCGCGGGCGAAGTCCTCCAGCTCGATGCCGAAATCGCCGCCTCCATGTTCGCGCGGCGACAGCAGCGCGCAGAACGCCGGATCGCCGTCGAACGCGGGCAGGCAGGCCCAGACCACGCGGCCGCGGGCGTCGACCAGCGCGCCGAAGCTGCCGTTGCCGATCACGCCCAGTTGCAGGTTCGCATCATGCACGTCCATTCAGTCGTCCCCTCGGTCGGGGCGGCGGCGCACGCGGCGCTACCGCTCGGTGGCCTCCCTCCGCAGCGCGTTGGCGGCGAGCCAGGCATGCACGGCTCGCGTGTCCGGCAGCGCGTGCGTGGCCGCGCTGTGCACGCGTGGGCCGACCAGCACGCTCCAGCCACCGGCGCGGTTGGCCGCGCCGAAGCCGTACTCGTCGGTCAGGTCGTCGCCGATGAACACCGGCACGCGCCCGGCGAACGGCGGCCGCGCCATCATCCGCTCCAGCGCGCGGCCCTTGTCGCTGCCTTCGGGCACGAACTCGACCACGTGGTCGCCCGGTTGCAGGCGGTAGCCCGGCAGGCCGGCGATGCGTTCGCTGGCGAAGCCGGAGACCGCGCCGGCGGCGTGCGGGGCGCCGCGCCAGTGCAGGGCGATACTCACCCCCTTGTCCTCGACCAGCACGCCCGGATGCGCGGCGGCCAGGTGCGCGGCCGCACGGTGCAGCTCGTGCAGGAACGCGGAGGTGTCGTCGGGGATGGCGGCCGCGGCCGCGGCGTCGCCGCGGAACTGGTGGCCGTGCAGGCCGGCGGCCGGCAGCCGCAGCGGGGCAA
The DNA here is from genome assembly GCF_000972865.1 of Pseudoxanthomonas suwonensis. Taxonomy (NCBI): domain Bacteria; kingdom Pseudomonadati; phylum Pseudomonadota; class Gammaproteobacteria; order Lysobacterales; family Lysobacteraceae; genus Pseudoxanthomonas; species Pseudoxanthomonas suwonensis. The sequence continues at coordinate 982,816 of NZ_CP011144.1, read as the reverse complement.
ACAGCGCGTCCAGCTGCGCCAGCGGACGCCCGCTGACCAGCGCCACCGCGCCGCGCAGGCGGTCGCTGATCGCGCCGATCGCTTCGCGTACCTGCGCCGTCACGCGCACCGCGGACGGATCGACGCTGAACTCGATCAGGGTGCCGTCCACGTCGAGGAACAGCGCGCACGCATCATCGAGCGGCGGCGGCGACGGGCGGTGGGGGATCGCGTCGGCCATGGACCGATTCTGCACCATCGCGGCGTGATGTTCAGGTCATCCCTGTCCCGGGGGGCGGTCAGGCTGCGGTCGCCACGGATCGCACGCAGGGTCGTCCGCTGCGAGGAGCATGAGCTCATGCCCGCCGGTTGTTTGCCCGGACCGCGCGGCGCCCGCCACCCTTCGCCACCCGAGGACACGTGCATGCATCGCTTGCTGTCGCTGTTGGCCATGCTGCCGGCCGGATGCGCCGTCGCGCCGGTCGCGCCCCCGGTTGCCGGCGCCGCCGGAGCCAGCCTGCACCCGGTCGGGGTGTCGTTCTGATGCGCCGCCACAACCCCGCGCCAGTGTTGCATCATCGTGACGCCTCCCCCCACCGAGGAACCGCCCCATGAACCACCCGCTCCGTGCGCGCCTGCCGCGCCGCACCGGCCTTGCCCTGGCCATCGCCCTGGCGTCGCTGCCGGCGCTGGCCGCCGCCCAGGACCAGGCCACCACCCTCGACGCGGTCCAGGTCACCGCCCAGCGCAAGGTCGAGAACATCCAGGACGTGCCGGTCTCGATCACCAGCATCGACGCCGAGAAGCTGCACGTGCTCGGCTCCGGCGGCAACGACATCCGTTTCCTGTCCGCGCGCGTGCCCAGCCTGAACATCGAGTCCTCGTACGGACGCGCGTTCCCGCGCTTCTACATCCGCGGCCTGGGCAACACCGACTTCGACCTCAACGCCTCCCAGCCGGTGTCGCTGGTGTACGACGACGTGGTCCAGGAGAACCCGCTGCTCAAGGGCTTCCCGCTGTTCGACATCGCCCAGGTCGAGGTGCTGCGCGGCCCGCAGGGCACGCTGTTCGGGCGCAACACGCCGGCCGGCGTGGTCAAGTTCGATTCGGTACGGCCTTCGCGCGAGTTCGACGGCTACGCGCAGCTGGCCTACGGCAGCGACGCGCTGGTCAACTTCGAGGGCGCGGTCGGCGGCCCGCTGGGCGCGCGCTGGTCGGCGCGCGCCTCGGCCCTGTACCAGCGCCGCGACGACTGGGTGACCAACACCTGGCCCGGGCCGAACGACGGCTTCGAGGGCTATGACGAGTCGGCCGCGCGCGTGCAGCTGCTGTACGAGGGCGACGCGTTCGAGGTGCTGTTCAACCTGCACCGGCGCGACCTCAACGGCACCGCGCGCCTGTTCCGCGCCAACATCATCGAGCCTGGCAGCAACCGCTTCGTGCCCGGCTTCGACAAGGAGCGGGTCTCGATCGACGGCGTCAACTTCTCCGAGCTGGAGACCTGGGGTGGCAGCGCCCGCCTGCGCTGGGACTTCGGCGACCTGAGCCTGCACTCGATCACCGGCTACGAGACCCTGGAATCGCTCAACCGCGGCGACATCGACGGCGGCTACGGCGCGGCGTTCCTGCCGCCGGAACTGACGGGCCCGGGCTTCATCCCGTTCGCCGCCGAGTCGGCCGACGGCATTCCCGACCACAGGCAGGTCACCCAGGAATTCCGCCTGGAATCGGACTACGGCGGCCGCTTCGACTGGCAGGCCGGCCTGTTCTGGTACCGCGAGGAGCTGACCATCGACAGCTTCAACTACGACTCGCTGGCGCCGGGCAACCCGCGCGCCGGCCACGCCGTGCAGGAGCAGGAGAACACCGCCTGGGCCGTGTTCGCCTCGGCCGAGTACGCCGCCACCGAGCGGCTGAAGCTGCGCGGCGGTGTGCGCTACACCAAGGACGAGAAGGAGTTCTCGGCCAGCGTGCTGGAGGCCGCACCGTTTGGCGCGCCGGTGGGCGGGCCGTACACGGTCGATACCGACGTGGACGATGTCAGCTGGGACGCCAGCGCGGTCTACGAGGTCAACGACGCGGTCAATCTCTACGGTCGCGTGGCCAAGGGCTTCCGCGCGCCGTCGGTCCAGGGCCGGCTGCTGTTCGCCGCGCCCGGCGCACCCAACGGCGGCGTGTCCACCGCCGGTTCGGAGACGGTCGTTTCCTACGAAGTCGGCATCAAGGCCGACCTGTTCGATCGCCGCGCACGCCTGGGTTTCAACCTGTTCCGCTACGAGGTCGACGACCAGCAGCTGATCGCGGTCGGCGGCGGCGCCAACATCGCCACCCTGCTCAACGCCGACCGGACCCTCGGCCAGGGCGTGGAACTGGACCTGACGGCCTGGCTGGCCGAGGGCCTGCTGCTGACCTGGGGCAGCAGCTACAACGACACCCGGATCGACGACCCCGGCCTGGCGGTGGCGGTCTGCGGCGGCGGCTGCACCGTGACCGATCCGACCACCAGCATCGACGGGGCGACCTACGCGCTGATCGACGGCAACCCGCTGCCGCAGGCGCCGGAGTGGATCCACAACCTGACCCTGCGCTGGGGCATCCCGCTGGCTGCGGGCGAGCTGTACTTCTTCACCGACTGGGCCTATCGCAGCGAGGTCAACTTCTTCCTGTACGAGTCTCCCGAGTTCCGCGGCCGCTCCTCGCTGGAAGGCGGCCTGCGCGTCGGCTACGGCTGGGGCGGCGGCGCCTACGACCTGGCCGCGTTCGGCCGCAACATCACCGACCAGACCCGGATCGTCGGCGGCATCGACTTCAACAACCTGACCGGCTTCATCAACGAGCCGCGGACCTGGGGCGTGGAGTTCCGCTGGAACTTCTGAGGCTGCGAACGGGCCGGGGCATGGCGCCCCGGCCCGCAGCTCTTCGCGCGGCCCTTTACTTACACGGCCCTTTGTAGGAGCCGGGTTCAGCCGGCGACACGGGCGTCGGAACCACGAGGGAGTCGCCTGTGCCGACGGCGTCGTGTCGCCGGCTGAAGCCAGCTCCTGCAACAGCAGCGCCCTTGACGCCATCACAGCCCCTCTCCGCAGGATGTTCCGATGACGCAACCCCGCCATCCGCCACGCTGGTTCGTCGCCGGCGACCTCAACGGCTTCTTCGGCCTGGTAGTCGACAACCTGTCGATCCTGGGCTTCATCGCGCTGGCGCTGATCGGCATCTTCGGCTTCCCGGCCGAGGTGGTCTACACCAGGATGTTCCCCGGCACCGCGCTGGGCGTGCTCGTCGGCAACCTCGCCTACACCGCGATGGCGCGGCGGCTGGCCGCGCGCAGCGGCCGCGACGACGTCACCGCCATGCCGCTGGGGCTGGACGCGCCGACCAGCATCGGCATGGCGCTGCTGGTGCTGGGCCCCGGCTTCCTCGCCTTCCGCCAGCAGGGCTTGGACGAGCAGGCCGCCGCGCTCGCCACCTGGCAGCTGGGCATGGCCTCGCTGGTGGTGATGGGAACGCTGAAGCTGGCGCTTTCGTTCTGCGGCGACGCGATCACCCGGGTGGTGCCGCGCGCGGCGCTGCTGGGCTCGATCGGCGGCGCGGCGCTGACCCTGCTGGGCTTCCTGCCGCTGATCGAGACCCTGCGCTCGCCGGTGGCCGGGCTGGTCACCCTCGGCCTGCTGCTGTACGTGCTGGTCGCACGCGGGCGGCTGCCGGTGCGCGTGCCGGGCGTGCTGCTCGCACTGCTGGTCGGCACCGCGCTGTATTACGCGCTGGGCCTGGCCGGGTGGGGCATGCCGGGCTTCGCCCTGCCGCAGGCGGTCACGCTGGCCATCGCGCTGCCGTTGCCGGGCACCGGATTCATAGCCGGCCTGCCGGCCACGGTGCCGTACCTGCCGCTGCTGTTGCCGTTCGGCCTGCTGATGGTGGTCGGCGGCATCAACGTGGCCGAGAGCGCGCGCGCGGCCGGCGACGACTACCGCACCCGCGACGTGCTGCTGGTGGAGGCCGTGTCGACGCTGGTGGCCGGCGTCTGCGGCGGCGTCGCCCAGACCACGCCGTACATCGGGCAGCCCGCCTACAAGCACATGGGCGCGCGCCACGGCTATACGCTGCTGGCGGGGTTGTTCATCGGCCTCGGCGGCGTGTTCGGCTACCTGGCCGGGCTGGTGCAGTGGCTGCCGGTCGCGGTGCTGGCGCCGATCATCGTCTACGTCGGCCTGGACATCACCGTGCAGGCCTTCCACGCCACCGAGCGCCGGCATGCGCCGGCGGTGGCGCTGGCGTTCCTGCCATCGGTGGCCTACTTGCTGGCGATCAAGCTGGGCAACCCGGCCTGGATCGCGCCGGAGCGCCATGCCACGCTGTACGCCGCGGTGGACGGGCACGGCCTGCCGGAACTGGCCACGATCGTCACCCTCGGCAACGGCTTCATCATCACCGCGATGCTCTGGAGCACCGCGCTGGTGGCGATGATCGACGGCCGCGTGCGCCGCGCGGCCGGGGTGCTGCTGCTGGCCGGAGCGCTGACCCTGTTCGGGTTCGTGCATTCGGTCGATCCACGCGGTGGCATCTACTGGCCGTGGGCACTGGAAGGACTGCCGAAGCTGATCGCCTGGCAGTTCGCCGCCGCCTATGGCGCGCTGGCCGCGTTGCTGGCGCTGCTTTCGCTGCAGAAGCAAGGTGCGGCCGCGCCGGACTGAGCCGCATGCGCCTCAGATCACCACCGGGAAGGTGGCCAGCACGCCCAGGGTCGCGGCGAAGGTGACCAGGCTCAGGCCGAACAGCAGCCAGCGGCTGCGCCTGCTGTTGGCCTTGTTGCCGACCGCGACGAAGAACAGCACCAGCGCGAACAGCACGCCGGTCAGCACGTAGTTGTCGGACAGGGTGCTGGCCGCCAGGGCTTCGGTACCGCGCTGTTCGGCCCGCTCGCTCAGGCGGTCGGCCTCGTCCTGCGCCGCCAGGCGGTATTCGGGCATCACGAACGGCGTGGCCGGCGCATCGGGATTGCGCAGCGGGCGGTAGGCCATCCAGGCCTCGAACGCAGGCTTGAACTCGTCGCGGAAACGGGCGTGGATGAAGGCGGACAGGGTCCGTTCGCGCGGCGCGTAGCCGGCCTCGTGCGCGGCCGGATCGTCCTGGAGCTCCGCGTTGAGCGCGCCGAGCCACTGGGTGAACGTGATCACGTCCACGGTGCGCTGCTGCCAGGCCTCGTTGGACTTGCGGTTGGCCTCGATGCGTGCCGCCGAGGCCTCGGTGGTGAGCCGCGACTGCACGCCGCCCCACTTGGCGCTTTCGAAGCCGGCCCACGCGGTGCCGATGGCGGCCATGGCCATGACCAGGGTGAACAGCATCTCCAGGCGGTCGGTGCGCCGCTGCGCCTTCTCTTCCGCTCGGCTTTCCTGGTGCGTCGGCTCGGTTTCCATCGGCATTCCCCATGCGCATGGATGCGGATCGTCCAGCTGGCGTCCTTGCGCCGATGAGCGGTGCAGGCGACGCCGGAGTGGACCGCCGGCATCGCCGAGGACGGAACGCGCGGCCAGTGTCGGCCGCTGCTGCGAGCGTGTCCAGAGGCACCGCGGCCGCGCGCGGAACCGTGGCGGCCGGATGGGGTCAGAGAGCCCAAGTCCGAACGAGAAAGGGAGTGGACATGCGATCGATAGCTTCGCGCTGGCCCTGGCTGCTGGTCGTCGTCGCCGTGGTGGCGGCCGGCTGGTGGCTGCTGCGACCGCGCACGAATGTGCCGGAAACGGGCGCCGGTCCGACTGCCGCGGCGCCGGCGCTGGAACGGCCGGCCTCGCCGGCGGATCCGGACGCAACGGCGATCCGCCATCCGCTCGACCCGCAGGACATGGCCGACCCGGCGCTCCCGACACTCGACGACAGCGACCCGGCGGCCTGGGCCGCGCTCGCGGAGCTGGCCGGCGACGCCTCGGTGCTCGACGTGCTGCTGCGCGACCACCTGATCCAGCGCCTAGTGACGATGATCGACAACCTGACCGAACGCCGCATCAACCAGCGCGCGCTGGCGATGCGCGCCTTGCCGGGCGAGTTCTCGGTCGAGGCCGACGCGATCGAGGACGACGCGGCCGACGGCGCTTCGCTGCGGATCGCCCAGGCCAATGCGCGGCGCTACGAGCCCTACGTCCGCGCCTTCGTGCAGGCCGATCCCGAGCGCCTGGCCGCGGCCTATCGCCGTTTCTACCCGCTGTTCCAGCAGGCCTATGCCGAACTGGGCCGGCCGGACGCCTACTTCAACGACCGCCTGGTCGAGGTGATCGACCACCTGCTGCAGGCGCCCGAACCGGCCGAGCCGCCCCGGGTGGTGCCGGGTGCGCACGGCAAGTTCCGCTTCGCCGATCCGGCCCTGGAGACGCTGTCGGTCGGGCAGAAGGCGCTGGTGCGGCTGGCGCCGGAGCAGCGGACCCAGGTCAAGCAGCAGCTGCGGGCGATCCGGCGCGCGCTGGCGCGCGGCTGAGCGGGGCCACGGCCGGCGCGCGGCGCCGTATGCTGTGTGCCCAGCCGCACCGCGCCGCCCGCATGGCTTCGATTCCCGTTTCCGCGACCGCCATCGAACCGACCGTGTTCCAGCAGGTGCTGCGGGCGCCGTTCTTCAACCTGCCCGACACGCTGCGCGCGCTGCATTCGATCCGCGGCCGCGGCGAATACGCCGGCCGTGTCACCGTCGAGCGCGGCACCAATCCGCTGGCGCGCCTGTTCGCGGCCGTCGCCGGACTGCCGCCGGCGATGGCCGACGCGCCGCTGCGGGTCGGGTTCGCCACCGATGCCAAGGGCGAGACCTGGCGCCGTGATTTCGGCGGCCACCCCATGGCCTCGCGGCTGAAATGCCGCAAGGGCCTGCTGATCGAGCGGCTGGGTCCGGTCCAGTTCCGTTTCCTGCTGCACACCGCCGACGGTGCGATCTACTGGAACGTGGCCGGCGTGCGCCTGCTGGGCCTGCTGCCGCTGCCGGTGGCGCTGTTCGGCCGGGTCCAGTGCCGCGAGCGCGAGCACGCCGGCCGCTACGAGTTCCGGGTCGAAGCGGCCTTGCCGCTGGCCGGGCCGGTGATCCGCTACGAGGGCTGGCTGCTGCCAGGGGATGCGGCGCGCTGATGCGCCGATGGGGCCTGCCTGGTCCGCCGTGAGGCTGTTGTAGGAGCCGGGTTCAGCCGGCGACCCGACGCCGCTGGCCCAGGCGACGCCTTCGTATTCCCGACGCCCGTGTCGCCAGCAAGCTGTGCTCCTACAGGGCATCCGGTGCGGCACCTTCCAGCAGGAAAGCCAGCTTGCGCTCCCGCGGCAGCCGCTTGATCGCCCATTCCGCGCGCGAGGCGGCGGCCCGGTCCGGATAGGCCCGGCTGCCGAGCAGGCGCACCGGTGGGTTGGCGCGGGTATAGCGCGCGCCGGTCCCGCGCAGGTGGGCCTGGAAGCGGGCCTCCAGGTCGTTGGTGATCCCGGCGTACCAGGCGCCGTTGCGGCACAGCAGCAGGTAGAGGTACCAGGGGCCGGAGACGGGCATGGCTGCGATTATCGGCCGATCCGGTATCCGGGTGGCCAGGGAGGCCGAACGGACGACAGGTCCTGACTGCCGGTCTCACCCGGCCTTGAAACACTCCGCCGCAACCTCATCTGGATACCATCGCCGGCACCGCCGGCCACTCCTTCGAGGGATCCCCGATGCGGATGGACAAGCTCACCTCGCGTTTCCAGCAGGCGCTGGCCGACGCGCAGTCGCTGGCCGTGGGCCGCGACCACCACCTGCTCGAACCGGCGCACGTGCTGACCGCGCTGCTGGAGCAGTCCGGCGGCAGCACCCGGCCGCTGCTGGCCCAGGCCGGAGTGAACGTGCCGCTGCTGCGCGAACGCCTGGGCGAGGCGCTGGAGAAGCTGCCCAAGGTCACCGGCCAGGCCGGCAACCTGTCGGTCGGCAACGACCTGACCCGCCTGCTCAACCTCACCGACAAGCTGGCCCAGCAGCACGGCGACCAGTTCATCGCCAGCGAGTGGTTCGTGCTGGCGGCGCTGGAGGACGGCGGCGCCGCTGGCCAGGCGCTGAAGGCGGCCGGGGCGAACAAACAGAAGCTGGAAGCAGCGATCGAGAAAATCCGCGGAGGCGAGACCGTGCAGTCCGAGAACGCAGAAGACCAGCGCCAGGCGCTGGAGAAGTACACCATCGACCTCACCGCGCGCGCCGAGTCGGGCAAGCTCGACCCGGTGATCGGCCGCGACGAGGAGATCCGCCGCACCATCCAGGTGCTGCAGCGCCGGACCAAGAACAACCCGGTGCTGATCGGCGAGCCGGGCGTGGGCAAGACTGCGATCGTCGAGGGCCTGGCCCAGCGCATCGTCAACGGCGAGGTGCCCGAGGGACTGCGCGGCAAGCGCGTGCTCTCGCTGGACATGGGCGCGCTGATCGCCGGCGCCAAGTTCCGCGGCGAGTTCGAGGAGCGGCTCAAGGGCGTGCTCAACGACCTGGCCAAGAACGAGGGCCAGATCATCCTGTTCATCGACGAGCTGCACACCATGGTCGGCGCCGGCAAGGCCGAGGGCGCGATGGACGCGGGCAACATGCTCAAGCCGGCGCTGGCCCGCGGCGAACTGCACTGCATCGGCGCCACCACCCTGGACGAGTACCGCCAGTACATCGAGAAGGACGCCGCGCTGGAGCGCCGCTTCCAGAAGGTGTACGTCGGCGAGCCCAGCGTGGAGGACACCATCGCCATCCTGCGCGGGCTCAAGGAGCGCTACGCGGTGCACCACGGCGTGGAGATCACCGACCCGGCGATCGTCGCCGCGGCCACCCTGTCCCACCGCTACATCAGCGACCGCCAGCTGCCGGACAAGGCCATCGACCTGATGGACGAGGCCGCCTCGCGCATCCGCATGGAGATCGACTCCAAGCCGGAGGAACTGGACCGCCTGGAGCGGCGGCTGATCCAGCTGAAGATCCAGCGCGAGATGCTGAAGAAGGAGAAGGACGAGGCGAGCAGGCAGCGCCTGGCCGACCTGGAATCGGACATCGACAAGCTCGAACGCGAGTTCTCCGACCTCGACGAGGTGTGGAAGTCGGAGAAGGCCGCGCTGCAGGGCGCCACCAGGATCAAGGAGCAGATCGAGCAGGCCCGGCTGGAGCTGGAGGCCGCACAGCGCCGCCAGGACTACGCGAAGATGAGCGAGATCCAGTACGGCACGCTGCCCGGGCTGGAGAAGCAGCTGGCCGCGGCGCAGGAGGTCGAGCAGAAGGAATTCAGGCTGGTCCAGGACCGGGTCACCGACGAGGAGATCGCCGAGGTGGTTTCGCGCTGGACCGGGATCCCGGTCAGCCGGATGCTGGAGGGCGAGCGCGAGAAGCTGCTGCGGATGGAGGGCGACCTGGGCCGGCGCGTGGTCGGCCAGGAGGAGGCGATCCGGGTGGTGTCCGACGCGGTGCGCCGCTCGCGTGCCGGCCTGTCCGACCCGAACCGGCCGATTGGCTCGTTCCTGTTCCTCGGTCCGACCGGCGTGGGCAAGACCGAGCTGTGCAAGGCGCTGGCCGAGTTCCTGTTCGACAGCTCCGATGCAATGGTGCGGATCGACATGAGCGAGTTCATGGAGAAGCACTCGGTGGCCCGCCTGATCGGCGCGCCTCCCGGCTACGTCGGCTACGAGGAGGGCGGCTACCTGACCGAGGCGGTGCGCCGCCGGCCGTACTCGCTGATCCTGCTCGACGAGGTCGAGAAGGCGCACCCGGACGTGTTCAACATCCTGCTGCAGGTGCTGGACGACGGCCGCCTGACCGACGGCCAGGGCCGCACAGTGGACTTCCGCAACACGGTCATCGTGATGACCTCCAACCTGGGCTCGCACCAGATCCAGGAACTGTCCGGCGACGGCAGTCCGGAGGCCTACACGCAGATGAAGGCGGCGGTGATGGGCGTGG